>JAISAQ010000054.1 GCA_031266775.1 Treponema sp. | reverse complement strand
CCCCCCCCCCCCCCCCGCCCCCCCCCCCCCCCCCCCCCCCCCCCCCAACCATCACGGACAAGCCTCCTAGAGAGCCGGAGCATATAGCACAACAAGCCTTGCTCCGGGAGAAGACAAATTTTCTGTAAGACAGAATATCAGCATACCGGAAAACTGTCAAGGGCCGAAAACGAAACTTCGTTTCGCTTTCGGCTGGGGAGTTTCGTTGTGGTTAATATCAGAATTGTTGTGTTACCTTGTATCCGCCCCGATTTTGAAATAATATAGAAGATATGGAGCCCGAAATCGTCTTCGCGCCCTCCGCGTTCAAACACCATGTTACCGGGGAGGACATTCGGTATGCCTACAAGACCAGAATCTTTGCGCGGAAACTGGAAGGTTACGACAACAAATATGGCTTCATTGGCTTCAACCGGGCAGGTAACCCGATTGAAGTGTTCTATAACCCCATCGGCGAGGATACGATAAAGGTCTTTCACGCGATGGATATGCGTCCCGCAGTGCTTGAACAGCTCCGGGACTAGGAGAAACCGATGCCCTATACCGATCTGTCCGATGAAGAATATGATGCCCTTGATGAAGAACTGTCCCGTACTGTCCCAAGGTTTGGGCCGGCCGGGAGCGATTGGCTTACCCGGCGGGAATTGCGTCAATTGGGACTGGCCAAATTCTCCATGGACTATCTTTTGACCAGGGCCGCGGCGACCCATAAAAGTCCCGCCCAAATCATTGACGAGCTGGTGCTGGAAAGAGTGGCTGCCCCCTTCACCGGAACAACTTCCGCCACTGCGAAGGGGTAAATCCGGTTGTGCGCTTGAACACGCGGGAGAAATAATACTGATCCTCAAAGCCCATGCGGTGGGCCGCCTCCTTGACGGATATGTCGTTTTGTTCAAGCAGGGTTTCGGCCTTGTGGATTTTTATATGAATATAGTATTGATAGGGCGTCATGGATGTGTAGGTTTTGAAGATCTCAAACAGGCGCGAGCCGCTTATTCCCAGCTGCTCCGAAAGGCCCGAAAGATTAACGGTGCTGTAGATATTCGACTCCATGAGGTACTTTGCCTTTTCAACGATCTTCTGGTAGTGGTTGGGCTGTTTCCGGCGCTCGCGGGCCGTTATTTCGGCGATAAGGGAAACGATCCCCGCGCACGCCTTGAACTGGTAAAGGGGCCGCTGCGTCCTTGCTTCCTCAAAGATGCCGTCAAAAATGGCGACGAGGTGATCCGAAAGCCCCATGTCAAAAAAGATCCGTTCCCGCGAAAGAATGTGCTCGTCCGCGAGGCTGTCAAAGTATGTTCCCCTGAAACCGACCCACCGTTCATGCCAGCCCGTTTCAAAGAGGGGGCTGTACCGGTGTTTCATTCCCGGCGGAATGAGGAAGAGGGAGCCCGGCTGTACGTTGTATGTCCCGCCTTCCGCCGTGAAGCTCCCTTCTCCTTTCGTGATATACACGATCTGGAATTCGGGAAGGGCGCGTCCTTCGGCGACGGATCTGAACAGGGCCGGATGTTCGTTTTTACGGGGAGGATAAACGGTGCGGGGGGCCGTTTCTATGCTGCCGGCGGTGGTACAGACCATGCCGAGCTTTTCGTCCTCTTCGCTGCAGGGAAGGTAATGCAGAAAGGATTCCCATGCTTCCGGGGGCTGTTTTCCGGTCATTTACTACATAATACGGAGGATTTTCCATCTCTTCAATAGGAAAATCCATTTATTGCCGCCCCTCCGGCGGGTAATACTGACATGTATGGGTTTTATGCGCCTTCCCGGCGTTTTTGAAACGGGCCGGAACGGATAAGGGGCGGACGTGGCGGATTATATTCTGGAATTGCGTAATGTTTCAAAAACGTTTCCCGGTGTAAAGGCCCTTTCGGAGGTTCATTTTGAACTCAGGCCCGGCGAAATCCACGCGCTTATGGGTGAAAACGGCGCGGGTAAATCGACCTTTATCAAGATTATTACCGGCGTCTACGCGCCCGACGGGGGGGAGATTTTTATAGACGGAAAGCCGGCCGAAATCCGCGCGCCCCTTGACGCGCAGGCCTTGGGCATAGCGGCAATTTACCAGCATGTTACCTGCTTTCCCGATCTTTCGGTGGCCGAAAATATCTTCATGGGCCATGAAAAAACCGCCGCCCCCTTTAACCGCGTCGACTGGAAGGCGATGAACAGGGACGCGTCGGGGCTCCTGGAACAGCTTGACGCGAATTTCGACAGCCGCGCCGTTATGGGGACACTGTCGGTGGCGCAGCAGCAGATCGTTGAAATTGCCAAGGCCCTTTCCGCCAATGCCCGCATCATCATCATGGACGAACCTACCGCGCCGCTTTCCAGCAGGGAAAGCGAGGATCTCTACCGCGTTACCCTGGGGCTAAAGGCCAAGGGCGTGTCCGTTATTTTTATTTCACACCGCTTCCAGGACATGTACCGCCTCGCCGACCGGGTTACGGTGCTCAGGGACGGCAAATACATCAACACCTGGAACATTGCCGATGTCAATGATCACGCCCTTGTGGTGGCCATGGTGGGCCGGGAAATTGTCCAGTTCTTTCCCGGAAGGAACGTTGTTCCCGGCGGGGAAGTGTTCCGCGTCGAGGGTCTTTCGCGTACCGGCTTCTTCCGTGACGTGAGCTTTAGCCTCCGCAGGGGCGAGATCCTTGCCCTTACGGGACTTGTGGGGGCCGGGCGTACCGAGGTGTGCGAGGCGATCTACGGCATTACCGGTTATGATTCGGGGAAGATCGTGCTTGACGGCAGGGAACTTAAGAGAGGGGGGCCCGCCCGTGCCATTGCTTCCGGCATTGGCTACCTTCCCGAAGACAGGCTCAGGGAGGGGCTCGTTCTCCGCTGGGAAATCGCCAAGAACATCACCCTTCCGGCGCTCAAAAAATTTCTCCGCTTCGGCTGGATCGACAGGAAAAGTGAAAACAGGACAGCCAAAGAACTTGCCGAAAAACTTTCCGTCCGCGCGGTAAGCGTTCACGACAAGGCGTCGACGCTGTCGGGGGGAAACCAGCAGAAGGTCATTGTTGCCAAGCTCCTTACTTCCGGCATGAAGGTGATCATCCTGGATGAGCCTACCAAGGGCGTGGATGTGGGCGCCAAAACGGCGATTTATGAAATCATGAACGATCTGGCAGCCCAGGGCTATGGAATCATCATGGTTTCGTCGGAAATGCCCGAGGTTCTGGGCATGAGCGACCGTATCGTGGTGATGCGGGACGGCAGGGTAACGGCGGTCCTTGAAACAAAAGACACCGGCCAGGAGGCCATACTCCGGGCCGCCATGCAGAACAGCGCGTAGGATGGGGGCGGGTATGCCGGGAAAGGTACTGAACGTGTCGCGGTTCCGTGAAGCGGGGCTGGTTTTTTTTATTGTTGTCGTGTGCGCCGCCGTTCAGGCGCGTAACCGTGAATTCCTCACGGGGCTTAACATAGGGAATCTCCTTGCCAATACGGCGGTCCTCAGCATACTTTCGGTGGGAATGATGATGGTCCTCCTTACAGGGGGCATAGATCTTTCCATCGGCGCTACCATGGCTTTTTCGGGAATGGTAAGCGCGCTTACGGTAAGGGCCAATCCGGGGATTGCCGTGCCGGTTGTGATCCTCGAAGGCGCCCTCATAGGCGCGGCGGCGGGGCTTGTCATAGGGGTGCTGGTATCCCGCTTTTCGATTCTTCCCATCATCGCAAGCCTTGGCATGATGAATGTCATCCGGGGCCTTACCTACCTGGTTTCAGGCGGGGCCTGGGTCAGCGCCTACCAGATGTCCGACGAATTCAAGGCGCTTGCCACGGGCCGCGTTCTGGGGGTAAACAACCTCATCATAATCGCCGTTGTTATTTATCTCCTTTTTTATTGTTTCATAAACTATACAAGAACGGGCAGGCGGATCTACGCGGTGGGTTCCAGTCCCGAGGCGGCGGAAGTCATCGGGCTTCCCAAAAAGCGCGTTGTTACCCTGGTGTACGTGCTCATGGGATTTCTCGCGGGGCTGGGCGGGGTGCTTTGGGTGGCGAAATTCGCCTCGGCGCAGGGCGATACCGCGGCGGGTTACGAGATGAACGTTATAGCCTCCTGCGTGCTGGGCGGCGTAAGCGTTTCAGGCGGGCGCGGAAAGGTGTCCGGCCTTGTTCTGGGGGTGCTTCTGTTCGGCATTCTGGCAAACGCCCTTCCCCTGGTAAACGTGTCCCCGTTTTGGCAGCAGGGCATTCAGGGCCTTGTGATTCTTCTTGCGATTATCACCAACGTGCTGATCAAAAGAAACAACGATCGCGGCGTTCTGCGCCGGCGGGTACTATAGGCGGGAGCGGGCATGAGCGAAAGAACCTTAACCATTGAAAACCCGTGGAGCTGGAAGAAATTTTTCTTTCAGTGGGAATGGCTGCTCTGTGCGATTTTTATTCTTATCCATATTATCAACAGCTTTATTTCCCCCTATTACCTCAGCGTCAACACCTTTCTGGGCGCCCCCATGAATTTTCTTGACAAGGCGTTCATTGTGTTCCCCATGATGCTGGTAATTATTCTGGGCAACATCGACATTTCGGTCGCGTCAATCGTCGCCTTTACGTCGGTGATGATGGCGGTTATTTTCAACGCCGGTGTTCCCCTGCCCCTGGCGCTGGTCCTGGCCCTGGTGATAGGCGCCCTCTGCGGGGGAGCAAACGGGCTTTTGCTCGTAAAGTTCAAGGAGCTTCCCTCGATGATAGTCACGCTGTCGACCATGACCATTTACCGGGGCGCGGCCTACGTGATACTTGAAGACAGGGCTTCGGGGGGCTTCCCTTCGTGGTTTTCCTTTTTTGCCTGGGGGTATCTGGGCCCCTTTCCCTTTATCTTCGTTGTCTTTGCCGTTACGGCGGCGGTCTTCGGGATTCTCCTTCATAAAACCGGTTTTGGCCGCAGGGTTTACGGTATGGGAAGCAACCTTCTTGCATGCAGGTATTCGGGGGTACATACGGACCGTATCCTCATTGCCGTAAGCCTTCTTACAGGCCTCATGTCGGGGGTCTGCGCCATTTTCCTTACTTCGAGAATGGGGAGCACGAGGCCGAACGTCGCGCTGGGTTATGAGCTTGACGTTATCGCCATGGTGGTTCTGGGCGGGGTAAGTACGTCGGGCGGAACAGGCCGCGTGGCGGGTCCCCTGCTTGCGATCTTTATTATTGGTTTTTTGAATTACGGCCTTGGGCTTGTCAATGTTTCGGCCCAGGTGATTCTTGTTATTTTGGGGCTGCTTCTTGTGCTTTCGGTTCTGGTGATGAACATGAGGCTTGTGGGCAAAGGGAAAAAATCCGCCTGAGAGGCGGGTTTAATTATACGGGCGCGGAAAAGCGGGCTGTTTTTCCGCGCCCGGCAAAAAATTTTGAGGAGGCAAACGATGAAAAGCATTGCGGGAAAAGCGCTGCTGCTTGCGGCAGCCATGGCGCTTGTATTTCAGGCGGCGCTCTTTGCGAAAGGCCAGACGGCGGGTAATACCCACGCCGTTGTGTTCAAGAGCACCGGCAATCCCTTCGGCGAAAAGTTGATGGACGGTTTTGAGGAAGGCATCAAGGCGCAGGGCGGCACGGTGATACGCCGCGCGCCTGATCTTCCCACGGCCGAGGCCCAGATCCAGATAATCGATCAGCTTGTCGCCCAGAAAGTCGCGTCGATTACAATATCCGCGAACGACTTTGACGCGCTGCAGCCTGTGCTTACAAAGGCGAAGAACGCCGGCATCAGGATAGTTACCGCCGATTCGTCGGTTAATCCCGCGAGCCGTTCCGTTCATATCAACCAGGCGGACACGAAACTCATCGGGGAGACCCTTGTGGAAGCGGCCTATGATCAGGCGGGCGGTTCGGGTGAAATAGCGATTCTTTCCGCCACAAGCCAGGCGTCCAACCAGAACGCGTGGATAGCGGTAATGCAGGAAACGCTGAAACAGCCCAAGTACGCGAGCCTTAATCTTGTGAAGATAGCCTACGGGGACGACCTCAGGGATAAATCGGTCACGGAAACGGAAGGGCTTCTCCTGAGTTACCCCAACCTCAAGGTCATTGTCGCGCCGACGACGGTCGGCATAGCGGCGGCGGGCAAGGTTATTTCCGACCGCGGCCTTGCAGGCAGGGTAAAGATCACCGGCCTTGGCCTTCCCTCGGAAATGGCCGAGTACATCGACAACGGCGCCTGCCCCTATATGTTCCTGTGGAATCCCATCGATCTCGGTTATCTCGCTTCCTACGCGGCCGTTGCCCTTTCGGGCGGCAAGATCTCCGGCAATGAGGGGGACAGGTTCGGCGGCGGCAAACTCGGCGACTATGCGGTGATAAAGGCTTCCGACGGCGGAACTGAAGTTATCCTTGGCCCGCCCTATAAATTCGACAAGGCCAATATCAACGAGTGGAAAGCCGTGTACTGATTTTTGTGCATTGATTTTCGTGTACTGATTTTACGAACGGTTTCCGGATGCGGAGAAGGTTTCCGCGTCCGGGAATTTGTCAATGGGGGAACGGCATGAAACGAAACGCCTTTATCATGCGTCTTCATCCCGGCTGCGCGGATGAATACAAAAAACGGCACGATGAAATATGGCCTCTTCTCAAGGAGGAACTGCGCCGTGCCGGAGTGCGGAATTATTCCATCTACCTTGACCCCCTTTCCGGTACGCTTTTTGCCTATCAGGAACTTGCCAGAGACGACGCCCGTGGCGGGGAACTTGCGGAAAATGAAACCGTGAAGAAATGGTGGCACATGATGAAGGATATCATGGACACCAATCCCGACGAGTCGCCTGTTTCCACCGGCCTTTGCGAAGTATTTCACATGGACTAATCCAATCATGAGCATTGAAGAACTGGCCGCCCTGTCGCGGCATTACGGATCTGATCCCGAATACGTTATCGCGGGCGGCGGCAATACGTCGTTCAAGAACGAGTCGACGCTGTGGGTCAAGGGTTCGGGCGTTTTTATGGGTGAAATAAAGCCCGGTGATTTTGTGAGAATGGACAGGAGAAAACTCGCGGATATCTGGAAGAAGAAGTACCCCGAGGACCCGGCCGAACGCGAGGCGGCCGTTCTTGCCGGCATGCTTGCCGCGCGGGAAAGCGGCGAAGAAAACAAGCGGCCAAGCGTCGAGACGCTGCTGCACGATCTGCTTCCCTTTCCCTGGGTGGTCCATCTTCACCCCGCCTTGGTAAACGGCCTTACCTGTTCCGCCGGGGGGCGCGAAGCTGCCGAAAGGCTCTTTGGCCCCGTTATCTGGATAGATTCCGAAAACCCCGGCTACGTGCTTTCGCTCAAGGTAAAAGGGGCGCTGGAACATTCCGCGGCTTCTGTTTCTTCCGCGGGGAATTTTCCTCCAGGAAGCCTTGTCTTCCTGCAAAACCACGGGGTTTTCGCGGCGGCGGATTCCCCGGACGGCATACGGGCGCTTTACGGGAAGATCATGGATACAATCAGGGCCGAGGCGGGGGAGGGGCCCGATTTTTCGGACGCCGTCTGTGAGTACGCTTCTTCCGCCTCCGCCTCGAAGATCTTTGCCGGATGCGCGGGAAGGGAAGGGGAGGAATATCACGCCGTCTTTGCCCGCAACAGGGCGATAGCCGGTCTTGTCGCGGACCGCGCCGCCTTTTTCCCCGTTTCCTCGGCGTTTACCCCCGATCACATCGTCTACGCGGGAAGCGATCCCCTTTTTGTGGAGGAGCCTCCTCCGGGAAAAGATCCGGGGGAACACATACGGGAAGCCTGGAAGGATCACCTTGCCACATTCGGCCGCGCCCCGAAGATTGCCGCGCTTTCGAAAACGGGCGTTTTTGGAATAGGCGTTTCACAAAAGGCGGCGCGTCTTGCGCTTGAGCTTTTTACCGACACGGTAAAAGTGGCGGCTTGGACGAAGAAGTTCGGCGGCCCGCGTTTCATGGAAGAAGACAAGATAGCGTTCATCAACAACTGGGAAGCGGAACGCTACCGTTCCCAAAGGAGTGGATCATGAGTAAAACCGGAAACGTTACAAAGACCGCCTCCCGTTCCGCGCGGGAAGGCGGGCGGGACGAAGGACGGGTTTCGCGGATAACGGACGCCTATGAAAAGGCGAAGGACGCATACGCCGCTTTCGGCGTTGACACCGGCAAGGCGGTAAAGGCCGCCCTTGACCTTCCCGTTTCGGTGCAGTGCTGGCAGGGCGACGATGTGACGGGCTTTGAAGGGGCGGACGGGATTACAGGCGGCGGGATACTTGCCACGGGGAATTATCCGGGGCGGGCGCGGAACGGGGACGAACTGCGGGCCGACGCCGAATTCGCCTTTTCCCTTATTCCCGGGAAAAAACGCTTCAACCTTCACATGCTTTACGCCGAGCCTGAAGGAAAGACGCGGCCGGGCCGCGATGAACTTGAGCCTGGGCATTTTAAAAAATGGATGGACTGGTCGAAGAAAAAAAAGATTCCCCTTGATTTTAATCCGTCTTTTTTTTCGCATCCGCTGGCCGCCCGGGGTTATACGCTTTCGAGCGCCGATTCCGCCGTGCGGAAATTCTGGATACGCCACGGCGCGGCAAGCCGCCGTATCGCGTCCGCCTTTGGGGAAAACCAGGGGAGCCCGGCCGTCAACGACATCTGGATACCCGACGGTTCCAAAGACATGCCCGCGGACCGTCTTTCGCCCAGAAAGCGGCTCCGGGACGCCCTTGACGAGATCCTCTCCGGTTCCCTTCCCCCAAAAACCATTACCGACGCGGTGGAATGCAAGCTCTTCGGCATTGGAAGCGAAGCCTATGTGGTGGGCTCCCATGAATTTTACATGGGTTATGCCGTGTCAAAGCAGATCAAGCTCTGCCTTGACACGGGACATTTTCATCCCACGGAAACCATAGCCGACAAGATCTCCGCCATGCTTCTTTTTGTCCCCGGCCTCCTTATACATTTCAGCCGCGGCCTCAGATGGGATTCCGATCATGTCGCCGTTTTTTCGGACGAAATGCGGGATGCGTGCCGCGAGGCGCGGCGGACAGGTTCTCTTGACCGCATAGATTTTTCCCTGGATTATTTTGACGCTTCAATTAACCGCATCGCCGCGTGGGCCATAGGCGCGAGGAGCCTTCGCAAGGCCCTGCTTGAAGCGATGCTTGAACCAACGGCGCTGCTTGTGGACGCGGAAAAAAAGGAAAAGTACCACCGCCGCCTTGCCCTTATGGAGGAACTCAAGACCCTGCCTTTCGGCGCGGTCTGGGACAAGCTCTGCCTTGACGGCGGCGTTCCCCCCGGCGCGGATTGGCTTGATCCTGTTGACATCTACGAGGAATCGGTCCTGTTGAAACGGAAATGACGGGCGCTTACCGCCACTCCGCCGTGACGCCAAGGGCCGGCGCATCTTCTTCAGGCGTGTTAAGGCGGGGTGCGCCGTCCCCGGCGCCGCTTCCGGCGCCGGCCAGTTCGGATAGGACGGGACGGAGAACCTCGGCCTCATAGGGCGGTACTACCCGCTGTTCCGCCTCGTCAACATAACTCCGCTCTCCCGCCTGTGCGTACACGGTCTGCCCTCCGGCCCCTTCCAGAAGTACCCGCCCGCTTTCAACATACAAATGCCCGCCGCCGAATTCAAAACTGGTCCCCCGTACCGACGCGGTTGCTATTGGGGACCGCACGGTAAAATCTGCCCGCAGGCCCGCGGGGGCCCTTACTTCCGCCCGTACCCTGCCGGTCCTGAGGTACAGGCTTGCCTCTTCGGCGCCGTCCCGCCGGGCAAGTTCTTCCAGCGCCAGCCTCGTCAGGGGCCGGACGCTGACGCGCGAATCCCCCAGGGCAATAAGGGCGCTGCTCTTAAAGCCCGTGGAAATAACGGTATTCTTCCCGATTACATCCCCCGGAAAAACCGCCCGCCACTGTGACGAGCCTTCATCCTGTATTTCCACTGTGCCCCGCACCTCGATAAACCGGGCCTCCCCGCTTTGCGCGAAAGCCCCGCACATTCCCGCGAAAACCAGTATGCATGCCGCCGCCGTTTTCATATATTCCTGCCTTAAAATGAAATGCCCGCTTCCAGAACGGCGCGGTAAACAGGGGCCGCGCCGCCTAAAAACGCCTTCCCCGTCCGGGGGAGGAAAACGCCGCCCCCGGCGGAAATTAACACGTCGGAAAAAGGCGCCCAGGTAAAGCCCCCGTACACTTCCCCTCCCACAAGCGGCGAGGCGGAAGACCTGTCTATGCCGGGATGCCGGAACGTTACCGTATCGGTCCTGAAATAATACGCCCCGTAAAGATCCGCGGCAAACCTGGGGTGGAGCCTCGCGGTATAAGCGGCCTCCAAAAGGGCTACACTTGAGGATTCGCTCTGCAGCACCTTTCCCCTGGTCCGCACGGTAAGGGGGGTAAAGGGGCCAAGCCGGCCGTTCCATCTGCCGGAAGAAAACCACCCTGCAAGGGAAAAGCGGTCCTGCAAGGCCGGGAGAAGCGGCCTGTGGAATTCGGCCGAAAGCGCGAAGGCGGCGCGGAGGCTCTTGCCTGTTTCCTCGGCCAGTTCAGCGGCCCCGCCGAAACCGGCGCGCGTCCTTCCAATCAAGGGTACTTTTACGCCCGCTTCCAGGTACTGGGAATGAAAAAGCGCGCCGCCGCCGTTAAGGTCGAACTGGGCCGCCCCGCCGGCCGAAAAAGCGCCGCGGGTGTTAAAAATCCCCGTGTGTTCCCAGTTAACGCTTGCCGCAATACGCCGGGAAGCAAAATATGTTTCCCCGTCTTCATACCCCGCCCTGTCTTCCGGGCTCATGACAATATAGGCGGCTTTTTTATAGAGCAGCCCGGTATAAAAAACGCCTCCTCTGAAACGCCCGCCCCCGGCGTTCAGCCTGAAAGAAACGCCGTCGAAAAGGCCCTCCATGGCAGAAGAGTTTTCCCCGAAGGGGAGGCGGCCGATTTCAACCCGCAGGCCGGGGCGGGGATCGTACGTTACTTCAAAACGGCGGATTTCGGGCAGGGGTTTCCATTCTTCGCCTGAGTACCAGGCGGAAATCCCTCCCGAAAGGAACAGGCCCGCCTTGTCCCCCAAAGGGGCGGCAAACCAGGGTAGCGCCGTCCCCGTGTATTCAACGGCGCCGTAAGGTTTACCGCCGTCCTTCAGCTCCGCCTTGTTATTCAGCACCACGCCTGATTCCTGGGAAAAGGCCGGAAGGGCGGCAAGAAAGAAAATGGCGGCAAGGAAGACAGCGCCCGCCTCCGGGGAAATGCTTCCGTATTTATTCCGGTTCAAATTCACCTTCATACCCCTGTACCCCTTCCGGCCCCGCGGACATCCCCCGGTGTCCCCCGGTGTCCTCCCGCAGAGAATCCCGCGCGGCCTCACTAGGCAAAGGCCGCCGGGCTTCCGGCCCCTCCGCGTCCCCGGCATGGGAGAGGACGTTTCCCAGTATGTGCAGGAAGCGTTCCCCCGAAACGGTGAGGAACGGATAGGCGCGGCCCTGGATAAAGCCCTGCCTGGTCATTTCCCTGTAGGCGTAACGGGGCCCCGGGAAGATCCGGTACATGAGGCCGCCTTCAAGGTTAAATGCCTTCATCATAAGCAGGGAAAGGTCCCGCAGTGTAACGGAAGCCCCGGGTCCGGCGCCGCCCGGAAGCCAGCCCTGTTTCAGGGCCAGCGCGAAGGCCGCCGGGGGATCAAGGTCATCCATGACAGCCCCCAGGGTAAAGTACGCCGCCCCGGCACAGGTAATTTCCCGCGTGTCCAGAAGCCGTTCCAGTTTCGCCGCGGTCTGGGCGGAAAGGGAGGCGGCGGGGAAAAGAACGGCGCAGCACAAACACGCCACGCTTCCGCCTTTATGAAGGTTCTTCATAAAAAGGTTCTTCATGAAATGGATGGCATTCTCCTTTTTCACGCCGGCCTCTTACTCTTCAAACCACAGGGCCGGTACATAGGCTGTTGCTATGCCGCTTCCCGAAATGCCGTTCGCGGGGATGGTGATGGTTTTGTACCAGTGCCAGGGGGAACCGGCGGGTTCGCCGGGGGTCGCCGCCGTCTGGAATGTTGGCCAGTCTAACTTCGTGGAATCGCCGGTCCACAGTGTTAATGAACCGGATGACGCGAGGTCTGTGGCGGCTATATCCGCTCCGTTCGAACTTGTAGCCGTACTTCCGCTAATGGGTGTAGTGTAAGAGTCAAGCTGCATAAGGGCATACGCGTGGTTAAAGGAATATGTACCGCTGCCGAAGCCGGAGATCCGGCCCTGATAATTCATACTGGTATTAGTGTTATTGACTTTACTGTTAAGGGCCGCGCAATTGCCGATTGTGCCGCCATTGGACCCGGCAATGCCGCCTGTTGGTCCTGTCGGCACATTGGAGCTTATGCTGCCCCAGCTGCCCCAGGTGTAACAGCGGTAAATGGCGCCGTCGCTTCTTCCGGCGATGCCGCCGGTTTGCGGGTCTCCAAGACTGCCGGTCCTGGTGGCGCTTACATCTCCCCCGGCGGAACAGTCTTCTATGATTCCGTAATTTTCTCCCGCGATGCCCCCGGTGTAAAGAACGGCCGTGCCGCCTGTGGTGTTAAGCGCCGTAACCATTACGGTGGAAGCCACGTTCCTGATGGTTCCGCCCGCGATGTTCAGTGCGGCCACCGCGCCCGCGCCGCTGTTTCCGGAGGAATAGCTTCCCAATACCGTCCCCGCAAGCCGCAGGTTTTTTACCGTACCGCCGTTCCCGCCCAGAAAACCGGCCTGGGTGCCGTCGACATTGATGTCAAGGGTAACGGTGTGGCCCTGCCCGTCGAGGGTTCCATTGTCAAGAATTCCCGCCGGGGAGCCGCCGACGCTTATGTCGTTTTCCAGATAGAATGTTTTGTCCGCGCTGCCGTACAGGGTTAAACAACGCCGCAGCTCCGCCTCGCTGTGGATATACAAATCCGCACGAGACGCTTCGTAGGCGGCGTCGACAACCATCCCGACGCTGACGGCGGCCGGTTTTCCTGGAACAACGGTTACCGTTTCACTTCCCGTTCCGGCCAGGACGCCGGCGGAATCCCAGGCCCTTACCGTAACGGTCCATGTCCCCGGCCGCACGAAGACGGTAACGCTTCCTCCCGCCGCGTCCCGTTCAATGGTTTCCCCCGGCCCCGCCAGCGTTATCCGGTAACGCAGGGTTGGAGTAAAACCATTTGAAAGAACCGAGCGGGCCATGCCGTTCCGGCTTTCGCCGGGAAGAACCACCGTGAGGCCGCCTTCCCCGTTTTCCGTTACCTGGGGAAAATCACAGGAAACCGTTATCAGGGCGGCCAGAAAGATTTTCATGGCAAGGCGGATCATTTTTTTCATGGAAAAACCTCTTTTATTCCCATAAAATTCATATCTTTCTATATTAGAATACTAATATACTCATATTATTGAATAATAATACCTAATATACTAGGAAAGTCAAGTACTTAATATGAGTTTTATCGTATTTTTATTGTATATGGGATTCAGAGAGAATTTAAAATCCCAATTACAGTATTCAAACATGCTTGTAAAAGAGCTGTCCGCCCGGTCGGGCATAAAAAAAAAGACCATAGACAGCTATTTGAGCGCTCACGGCTATACCCCTTCGGTTGAGGCCGCCTTTTGTATTGCCCGGGCCCTTGGAGTGTCCATTGAGTATCTTGTTACCGGCAACGAAGCCGGACAAAAGCGCCCCCTGTCGTCCCTTCCTCAGGATGTACAGGAAATAGTCCGGGTGGTTGAACGTTTGAATGTTAAAGATCGCCAGGTAGTGCTTACCCTTGCCAATTCACTGGGAAACCGGTAGCGGGACATACGTTGCCTTATTTCTGTGCTTCCATGATAACCGTATCAATCCCGGAGGCTACTTGCGCCAGAATTTCCGACTTGATTGTCTCTAAATATTCCATGTGGGACGGTTTTTTGTTCTGCTCCGCCGTTTCATCGTAAAAAAGCAGCCAGGCTTCAATATCCAATGCTTCGGCAAGCTTTACAATAAAGGCGAAAGAAGGCGTTCTGCGTCCGCTCTCTATCTGCCGGATATAGGCATGGGCCGCCCCGCACCGTTCGGCCAGTGTTTTTTGGGAAATTTCCCGGTTTTTACGCCATTTTTTCATATTGCGAACAAATAAACCGTTCAAATCCATATTTTGTATTCTAAAAGCTTCTATTTTTCAACCAAGAGAGGCTTGATGATTACATTATAAATGTGATATGTTTTCATTGAGCTAACATATTTTCGGAAAAGTGAGGAATTTTACGAAAACCTGCGGCTTGAAGGCGGCGGATTATGGCATAAGATAGATCGCCTCGTCGCCGATCCCCCTCAAAGGTTCTGCCGTTCTGTACCGTGTCGTGTTTCATACATTCTCCTTATGTCGAATAGATTCATACACACAACTGCTTACGATACGCATGGCTGCGGATAACAACAACTGAGGCAGTAAAAAGATGATACCGCCACTGATGCCAAATGCAATGGAAGTCTCTACAGCCTCCTGAATCGTCTGCCCATGAAACTCTGTTCCAATAATAATGCCCCCAAAAATACCGGCTGCCATGATAAAGAGCATAACTGTTACGTTTCCAGCAATGAATTTACCCGCTCCGTCCACAGCGCCCAAAAAAATCAGCCTTTTGTACAATATGTCTTTTCGGGCCATAAACGTTTCTTCGCTTATTTCACCGCACGTATATGTATATTCCATAGCCGTCATAGCCTCCGGCGCTATGTCCAGGGCAAAAATGGCAACTTCAGCAACACGCATTGCCCCCTTTTTTGTGGCAAATATCACTGCAACACAAATTGTAATGATGCTGGCAAAACCCGTAATAATTCCGGCAGACCCACCGGCGCCTATAAGGCCGGAAAAGAACAATATTATTTTATTGTCAGCCCCGGTTGCTTTAGTCAAGATTAACCGGGTAAAATTAACATATACTGTGAGTCCGAAGATCGCGCATAAAATGAATACGGTAGGAAAGCGGCAAAAAACATCCGTTTCACCGGAAATGATTTTTTCTTCATCACTTTTTGCCCGGCGTTGACATCCGGTAAAGACTACGGCAAGAAAGATC
>JAISAQ010000021.1 GCA_031266775.1 Treponema sp. | reverse complement strand
GCCGTCAGCTTAGTACGCAAACATATGTTTTTTCCGGCCCGTTCCCGCGAATTATGCTTCTTTTGAAGCGATCTAATTCCTTGTATATTAAAGAGTTACCCCCCCCCACCCCGTCATCTGTTAGGTAGTTTTTCCCTTTTACCGGCTATACTCCTCTGTCTCTGCGCCGCCTGTTTCCTTGCAGCCTGCGGTTCCCCAAACGGCGGCCCCTACGGCTACACTGGCGGCGGAGGGGGTGACGGAGGCAGCGGCGGTGGGGGAGGAGGGGGCGGGGGCGGAAGCGCCTTGGCCCCGGTCATCAGCGCCCAGCCCCAAGGTGCGGTCTACGGCAAAGACATAACACCCATTCCCCTCTCCGTTGACGCCTCGACCGGCGACGGCGGAACCCTCAAATACCAATGGTATCAAAACACCGAAAACGTCAACACCGGCGGAACCTCCGTTGGGACCAACGCCGCAGACTATACCCCTCCCACGGACACCGAAGGAACCTTCTATTACTATGTACTGGTAACCAACACCCTAGGGGGCTCTGCCGCTTCCACTCCCAGCGAGACGGCGGAAATCGTGGTGAACAACCTGGTAAACGCCCAAGTCCCGGTCATTACCGCCCACCCCCAGGAGGCGTTCTATTTCAAAGGCACAGCCTCCGCCGCCCTTACCGTTACCGCCTCGGCCAGTGACGGCGGGACCCTCAGTTACCAATGGTATCAAAATACCGAAAACGCCAATACCGGCGGAACCCCCGTCGGGATCGCCGCGAACTATACGCCTCTCACGAATACCGAAGGAACCTGGTACTACTACGTGACCGTCACCAATACCATTACCGACAACAGTGACGGCGGGGTAAAGGTCCAGTCCCTGAGCAGCAATCCCGCGGAGATCGCCGTCGGAACCTCCCTTCCCAGCCTTGCGGCGATTGAGGCGTATCTGGCCGCCGTTCCCGGAGGAGGGACCCCCGCATCTGCCGTCACCCTGCCGGTGGGCATGGCCCTTTCCGCGGCCAACTGGTCCGGCATCCTTTCGAGAATAAATACCGCGGGCAAATATGTGAACCTGAACCTTTCCGCCTGTACCAAGTGGACCCACAGTTCCGGCGGCGGCCTCTACGCCAGCGGCACCTTTGACCCCAACAACGCGGTTTCCACCGGGAAAAGCAGGATCGTCTCCCTTACCCTTCCCAACGCCGCGACAGGCATCAAAGCGGGCGCTTACTATAACGCCACTTTCAAAAATTTCACCGTCCTTGTGGAACTCAACGCCGCCGCCGTCGAAACTGTCGGCGATGCCGCCTTCTTCAACTGTACCGCCCTGACAACGGTAACCCTCCCGAAGGCACAAACCATTGGCAACGGCGTCTTCTGGACCTGTACCGCCCTGACAACGATAACTACCCCGGAGGCGCACACCATCGGTTATCAAGTCTTCAACGGCTGTACCGCCCTGACAACGGTAACCCTCCCGGCGGCACAAACCATTGGCAACATCGCCTTCTACGGCTGTACCTCCCTGGAAACGGTAACCCTCCCGAAGGCATACACCATTGACAATGGCGTCTTCCAGAACTGTACCTCCCTGGAAACGATAACCCTCCCAAAGGCATACACCATCGGCGACAACGTCTTCAACGGCTGTACCGCCCTGACAATGGTGAACTTCCCGGCAGCGCACACTATCAACGGCGGCGCCTTCTGGAACTGTACCGCCCTGACAACGGTAACTCTCCCCGAGGCAACAACTATCGGCGTACTCGCCTTCATGAACTGTACCTCCTTAACAACGGTAACCCTCCCGGCGGCACAAGCCATTGGCAACAGCGCCTTCTGGAACTGTACCGCCCTAACAACAGCAACCTTCCCGGCGGCCACAAGCATTGGCGAACAAGTCTTCCTCGGCTGTACCTCCCTGACAACGATAACTACCCCGGAGGTGCAGACCATCGGCCACAACGTCTTCCTCGGCTGTACCGCCTTGACCACGGTGACCCTCCCCGAGGCAACAACCATCGGCGACAACGCCTTCTCCGGCTGTACCGCCCTGGCAACGGTGAATCTCCCGAAGACGCAAACCATTAACTATAGCGCCTTCAGCAGCACCGGCAGCCAAGCCCTGACCGTCACCCTGGGCCCCGGGGCCCCCACGCTGGGAACAACGATGTTCGATTTTATCAGTGTAGCCAAGGCCGTCACCGTCAAGGTTCCCTCCGGCGCAACGGGGTACGGCTCGTCGCCCGTCAACACCGCCGACGTAGTCTGGGGCAATGGCTTCCGGGGCGGCGGCTGGACCGGGAGCGCCTTTGTCGGCGGTACGATCAACGACGATATTACGCTGATCATCCAGTACCAGTGAGGAAACAGGGCATGAACATGGACAAGAAAGGAACCTTCACCCTCCCGTTCCGAGGGCCGGGGAACATTCCCGGAGGGTTGGCAGCGCAGTAAACCCGCGGCTTTTAACCGGGGGGCACTTCATATTGTCTCCCCGGGAACCACAACCTGTCCGGCTATCTTCTTCCCTGCGGCTTCGGAGACAAGTTTCCCTATAACGGCCAGGGCAAAGGCCCCGGCGGTTCCCGCGCCGCGGCTTGTGATGATGTTGCCGTCGGCCACAACCGGATCGGAAGACCACACGGCGCCGCTTACCTCTTTTTCCATGCCCGGATAACAGGTAAACTTCCTGCCTTTAAGGACACCCAGGGGGGCGAGTACTACCGCCGGGGAAGCGCAGATCGCGGCGACGAGTTTTCCCGACGCGGCCATGGCCCGTACCAGCGCCCCCGTTTCCTTTGAAGCGGCAAGGTTTTTCGACCCGCCGCCCCCTCCGGGGAGGATCACGGCGTCCCAGAAGCCGGCGTCCGCGCCGCCCTTTTTCGCAAGTTCCGCGAAGGCGGCGTCGGCGTTTATTTCCATGCCGTGAGCGCCCTTCACCGTGCGGGAAGCGCCCACAGCGGCCGTTGTTACATCCACCCCGGCCCGCCGCAGGTAATCGACGGGGGTAACGGCCTCCACTTCCTCAAAGCCTTCGGCCAGAAAAACAATCGCTTTTTTCGGCATACCGGTATCTCCTCTATTTTATTATACAAAAACCGGGCCGGGCGCGGCAACAACCGTCATATCGCGTATTCCGGCTGGGGCCGGGAAATAACCAGGTGAAGCACCTCAAGGATTTTTTTCCGCAGGGCAATAAAGGCGTCGTTGTTCCTGTCGCGTTCACCGTCTTCAAGATCGACCCCGATTACTTCCGAGATCTCCCCTGGACGGGGCGTCATGATCACGATACGGCCGCTCAACGCTATGGCTTCGTCAACATCATGGGTAACCATCACCATGGTGGCTCCTGTCTTCTTCCATATGTCAAGCAGCAAAGACTGAAGTTCTATTCTTTTAAACGCGTCAAGCGCGCCCAGAGGTTCGTCAAGCAGCAGTACCTTGGGCTCGTTTATGAGCGCCCTGATAATGGCTACCCGCTGGGCCATGCCCCCGGAAATCTCGTGGGGATAATTTTTCTCAAAGCCCTCAAGTCCTGTCATGGCTATATATTCTTTTACACGGTCCTTCTGGAGCGAATACACACCCCTGGCCTTAAGGCCCGCGGCGGCATTGTCAAACACCGTGGCCCACGGGAAAAGGGCGGGCTGCTGAAAAACATACCCCCGCTCGTGGCTTGGCCCCGTTATTTCGTTTCCCTCGATTACGATGCTTCCCGACTGGGGGCGGTCCAGTCCCGCGATGAGTCTGAGGAGCGTCGTCTTGCCGCAGCCGGAAGGTCCCACTATCGATATAAATTCGCCCCGGTTTATGCCGAGCCTGATATTCTTGAGCGCGTACAGGGGATTGCCTCCCGCGTCGCGGTATATACGGCCGACATCCTGTATGTCAATCAAGATCCCGCTCATTTAAGGATTCCTTTCCGCCAGCGCAGCACTGTTCCCCGGACGGCGGCTATCAGGACAAGAATCAGGGAGAACTCAACCGCTATGATGATGATGGCGGCGTACACCTTTGAGTAGGCCCCCCATCCCTTGGCCCAGTTGATATAGTAGCCCAGCCCCGCCTTGGCGCCGACCATTTCCGACACGATAAGCGTTGTGAACGAAAAGGCCGTCGCCGTAAGGATGCCGGTAAACATGTCCGGCATGGCGTGGGGTATGGCTACGCGAAAAAGCAGAAATCTGTTATCGGCTCCCAGCGTCTTTGCCGCGTCAAAAAAATTCTTCGGCGTCGAGATGATCCCTGCGGCCATCATGGACGAGACGGGAAACCACGAGGAAATGAAGATCAAAAAGATCCCGGTAGTAAAACTGGTGGGAAGGACGGCCAGCGCGACGGGCAGCCACGCGACGGCCGGAATGATCCCTGTAACCCTGATAACGGGGGAAAGCCAGTAATCCCACTGCCGCCACCAGCCCACGAAGGTGCCTGTGGCAAGCCCCAGAAGGGTGCCTGTGATCATCCCCGCGAAGAAAAGGCGCATGGAATAAACGGTGCTTCGCAAAAGGAGCCAGCGATCGTCGAACATGACGGCGAGAATACCCGCCATACCCGGAAAATAAGGCAGGGGAAGAACGCCGCTTTTTGTGGTAAGCAGATCCCACAGTACAAGCGAAGCGCCCGCGCCGAAAATAAACTGGGCCTTGTGGTAGAGTTTTCTCCTGAAAAGAGGCCTTTTCAAGGCAAAGAGATACAACAGGAGGAGAGCCGTTACAAACAGGGCCAGTACGGCACGGTAGGGCCGGGGATTGACATCTTCCACGGAAGGAACGGCGGCATTTTCAAGGAGCGCCGCGGCAAAAGAGGCGGGAGCCGCCCAGAACCACGCCTCCGATTTGGGTTTCCAGTAAACCGTATCCCCGGCTATTTTGGGATCTTCATACCATTTCCGTTTTGCCACAATGCCTCCAGCGCCGTATTCACGGCGGTTTTGCCGGATTATCTGTAACCGCTCAGAGGGGAGGAGGAAAACCCCTCCTCCCCTTTTCTGAACAGTCACCCCGCTTTTTTTAATTGAAACCGGCTCATCTCCCCTTGTTCGCGTTTGCCGCCGCTTCCAGCGCGAAGATGTCAACGTAGATGCCGTCGATAAACTTCTGCGGATCAAGATCCTCAGGCAGATACCCTATTTTGGTCAGTTCGCGGGCAAAATAAACGGCGTCTTCCTTTGCCCTGGCGTTGGCCGCGGTCCCGGCGTGCTTGTCGTAGTGGTAGTGTTCCAGCAGTCCCGCCACCAGGGCAACATCGTCGGTGGCGACTTTCTTTTCGGAAACCAGAAGCCGGGCGGCCTCGGCGGGATTGGCCCCTATCCAGGCGACCGCCTTGTGGTAGCCCCGCAGAACCGCCGCCACTGCGCCCGGATTCTCCCGGACGACTTTGCCTGAGGCAAAGAGAAAGCAGCAGGCCTTTCCGGCAAACAGCGGATGTTCGCTGATGTCCACCAGAACCCGGTAATTTCCCGTGTTTTCCAGTGTCGTGGCAAAAGGATCCCAGAGGGCCGCTATGTCTACTTCACCCTTTTCCACAGCCTGGGATATCTGGTCGTTGGGATAAGGCACCCAAGTGATCTCCGTCTGCGGATTGACGCCGGCGCTCCCCGCGGCAACCGACGCTACCGACATGGGAGTTCCGCCGATTTCATCGACGGCGATTTTCCTGCCCCGGAAATCGCTTAACGAAGTTATGGGCGAATTTCGCGGGACCAGGATCTTTATGCAGCCTTCGTGCAGGCCGCCGATGAGCTTTACGTCAAGGCCGTTATAAACGCCGGGAAAATACTGAAAATCACCGTTTTCTACTATTATTTTCCCTGCGGCAAGGGCCGCCCGTTCCGCCTCGAAGGTACTGCCGCTGACCAGGTTTATTTTGACCCCTTCTTCGTCAAAAAAACCCTTGAGGCTGCCTATCGAGGTAGGCGAACCGCAGGTTGAACCTGCGTATCCTATGTCGAATTCACCATAGGGATAACGGCCCCTGTCCGTTCTTCCCTTTGCGAAGACAACAGCCGGCAGGACAAGCAGCGCCGCCAGCAGCGCCATTACACGTTTCATCATACACCTCCTGAAAGTCCATACCGAAAAACATATAATTCCGGTATTTTTAATATGAATTTACAATAACAACATTCATATTCAATGTCAAGAGCATTTTGGATAAAAATCTTCTTGACAAATATACGGATGTTCATTTATCATAGTTATTACATAGGAATTATAAGTATATCCTGTGCTTTATTTCAACAGACATAAGGAAGTTTGTATGTCAAATCCGGTTTACAAGTTCGATACCCTCAAGATCAGGGCGGCTTATGATCCCGCCCTGCACAACCAGGCGGTTTCGCCGCCTGTTTACCAGACCGCGGCCTATGAATTCAGGGATACCAAAAACGCCGACGGGCTCTTTGCCCTGACCGATCCGGGTTTCCTCTACACCCGTGTAAACAACCCTACGGTGGATATTCTGGAACGGCGGGTTGCCGCCCTTGACGGGGGAAGCGCCGCCCTGGCTCTGGCCTCCGGCATGGCCGCCATTTCCTATACCCTTCTTACCCTTGCGGAGGGGGGCGGGCGGATCTTGACCAGCCCCTATCTCTACGGGGGAAGCGCCGACGCGTTCCACAAAATATTTCCCAAATTCGGCATCCATTTTGATCTGTCCCCCAATATTGACAGGCCCGGCAGCCTCGAGGGGGACATCAAACCCGATACAAAGGCCATCTTCGTCGAATCCGTCAGCAACCCCGCCGGAGCCGTGGCGGATCTGGAGGCTTTGGCGGCGCTTGCCCATAAACACGGCATTCCCCTCGTGGTGGACAATACCTTCGCCACCCCGTATCTGCTTAACCCCATCAAATACGGGGCGGACATAGTGGTCTATTCGGCAACCAAGGCCCTGAACGGCCACGGCAACCTTATTGCCGGGATAATAGTGGAAGCCGGGCCGGAGGGGGCCCCTCCTTTTCCCTGGGACAACGGCAAATTCCCCCAGATGGAAGAACTCCAGTACGTACTGCGGGACCGGACCGACAACAGGAAGCGGAGTTACCTGGAAGCAGCCCCCGGCGCGCCTTTCGTAACCCGCATCAGGCTCCATTATCTTAACTATTTCGGCGCGGCCCTCGGCCCCTTCGACGCGTATCTTGCCCTCATCGGCATTGAAACCCTTTCCGAGCGGGTACAAAAACAGGTTTTCAACACGGAAAAGATAATCGCCTATCTTGAAAAAAACAGCCACGTCGCATGGATAAAACACGCGAGTCTCCCGTCGGACCCCTATCACAAACTGGCGCAAAAGTACCTTCCCCGGGGGGCGCCGGGAATACTCTCTTTCGGGTTTAAGGGAACGGTCGAACAGAGCGAGGCCTTTCTTAACGCCATAGAACTGTGGAGCTACCACGTCAACGTTGGGGACGCCAGATCCCTCATCGTCAATTCCCCCAAGACAACCCACGGCGAACTGACGCCCGAAGAGCAGAAACGGGCCGGCATAGAGCCGAATTTGATACGCCTTTCGCTGGGGCTTGAGGACGCAGAAGATCTTGCCGCGGATCTGGATCAGGCGTTTGTAAAGGTTTTCGGCGCGTAGCGCGGGATACGCGCACAGGCCCTATCCCGGCCGCAAAAACCAGGCAATGATGTAAAACAGGTAAATATGGGCGGGATAAAAGACGTAAAAGAAGTATTTATTCCCCCTGCCCCGTTTTCCGTTGTAGAGAAAAATGGGAAGGGCGGCAAAAAACATCATCCACTGGACGTTTGAAGTCCAGTCCTCGCGGGATATAAGGAACGAAACAAGACCGGCCGCCGCCGGAAGCAGGATCTGCGCCCAGCGGTATTTCCGCAGCGCGTAAAACAATACCCCAACGCCGGTAAGAAAAAAGCCGCCCTCCACGGAAAGGGGGGTGGGGATGAAGAAAAACAGCGTTACGACCACCCTGCCAGGAGGGTTTTTTCCGAAGAAGAGGGCCGCCAGAACAAGACCGGCGGCAAGGGATCCGAGAACCCCGCACAGGGCAAGGAGAATCCGGCCGGGTTTCTTTTCCCTTATCCCCTTCCTGAACAGATCGATCATCAGCATGTAAAAGGCGCTCATACAAAGCGTGCCGAATATATTGTTGATCAGCGCCACATTTTCCACATACAAAAATCTGGTAAGGAACCCGTTCACGAGGTTCATGAGGATAAAGGCCGCAAGAAAGCGCAGGATGTAGAGCCTTTTATTCCGGGTATAATAAAAACCTTCGGAACACAGGAAGAGAAATATGGCCGCCACGGGCCTGCCGAGCCAGTTGAACCAGAAGGGGGCCCCCTGGTTAATGAACATCTGGTGCAGATGATCCGGCACCATGAGGATGACGCCGATGATCTTTAGGGCCGCGCCGCTCAACAAAAGCCCCGGAGGCTGTCCGCGGGCCGCCGTTTCCGGGATGCCGGTATTTTCCGTCATATTTTCACCGTTCATGCCAAAACTCTCTTATATGATAGCGGATTTCCCCGCCGAAAACAAACAGCCGCTTCACAGACCGCGCGCCCTGACGCGGGCTTGACAAAAACTTCAAGTTACGGCAATGTACGCAAATTGATTTGAAAGTCCTTTATTATGAATGATATTCCATTTTATTGGAAAAAAGTTACATAAAAAAAAGAAAGGAAGCTTATACTTTTGGAAATAAGGAAGGGAGGAGCGGATAATGGAACAGACTTTTGTGGAAAAAATGAACAAGTCCCTGACCGACCTGAAGATGGAGATCATTTCCAAGCTTCTTGTGAGCAACGAAGATTTCAAGAAAATTGTGGAAGGCATGGATCCCAAGGATCTTGCGGACATCGCGTCCGATGATATAGACCGGAAAATGATTGAAGCCCTCGGCTCACAGGATCTTAAGCGGCTCAAACTGATAGATTCGGCGCTGACAAGAATTCAGCAGGGAAAATACGGATTATGCGTAAAATGCGGAAAGCGCATTCCACAAGACAGGCTTGAGGCCATTCCCTACGCCCTGATGTGCGTAGAATGTAAAACCGAAGAGGAAAGGAGAAACAGGTAGATCCAGGGCGCTTTCCCTACAGTTTTTCCGCCCTCCAGACTGCCGTTCCCGGGCCGTTTTTTGTTCCTTCAAAGAAAACCGTTTCGGCATAGCCTGAATCAAGCAGGACGCGGCGGGCCGCGCCGTAATGTCCATCCAGATCTTCGGCGCGGTGGGCATCGGAGGTGACAACCGCGGGGACTCCCGCCTCCCCAAAGAGCCGGAGGAGGGCCCCCGACGGGTACGTTTCCCCTGTGCTCTTCCGGTTAAGGCCCCCTGTGTTGACTTCCACGGCGGCGCCCGTCCGTGCGGCGGCGCGGGCGGCTTCCCCGCCCCGGCGGAGCCATGTTTCGCCGTCTTCCGGAAAAAGATCCCCCCGGTTGTTCTTCTTGACGACGTCGACGTGTCCAAGAATGTCAAAGCCGCCTCCGGCCGTCATGCCGATCAGGGCGTCCCAGTACGCGTTCATGTACTCACCGCCGTCGCCGTTAAACCCTTCCCGTATGCCCGCAAGGATCTCCTCACGGGGACCGTCCACGGTAAAGGGCGCGCCCCTGGGCGGGACAAGGTAATGTACCGACCCGATGAGGTAATCAAGCCCCATTTCGCGGTAGTCCCTGTCGGCCGGCCCCATGAGCCCGGCTATATAATCGACCTCAAGCCCCAGGTACACGGGGATCTTCCCCTCCCAGCGGCGGCGGGCCGAACGGACTTCGTCAAGGTACGCCTGCAGCCGTTCATCCCGCAGGTGCCAGGCGCTCTTGAAACCTGTCTTCCGGCCTATGGGGGCATGGGAACTGAAGCCGACGGCGGAAAGCCCCTTCTCCCAGGCCGTTTTGCAGAGGGTTTCAATGCTGTCCGTTCCGTCGCAGAAGACCGAGTGGGTGTGCAGGGAAGAAAAACGCACCGCCTTCAACCTTTACCCTTCGGCTTTCAGGTACGCTTCGGCGGCGGCCTTGAACCGCTCAAACGCCGCCGCCGCGAAAGGCCACGCGGCCCTGGTTCCGGCCCCGTCCTCCTTTGCGCAGGCCAGTTCCAGGCGGGCGGCCGCTTCGCCCAGTTCTTTTCCGCCCATGGTAAAGGAACTTCCCTTGATCGTATGGGCTTCCCGCCGGGCGGATTCCCAGTCCGCTTTTTCGGCAAGACCGGGAATAGCCGCAAGCTGTCCGGAGGTACGCTCAATGAATTTCGCGAGGAGCGGCCTTGCGGTTTCCCCGTCGTTCATGAAGGTGTCAAGCATATCCCCGGCGTCAAAAACGGCCGTCTCCGGGGATTTCGCCCCGGTTTCCCAGGCTTCCCCGTCCTGGCGTACCCCTATCCACTTGTTGAGCATGACTTCCAGATCCGGCTTTTTGAAGGGCTTTATCAGTACGTCGTCAAAACCGGCGGCCGCGCACCGTTCCCGTTCATCCGAAAGGGCGCTGGCGGTAACGGCTATTACCGGCCGCCTGAACCCTCGTTTCCTCAGGGCCTGTGCGGCCTCGTAACCGTTCATGCGGGGCATCTGTATGTCCATAAAAACAAGCGCCGGATTCAGCACGGCCTTTTCAAGGGCCTCAACGCCGTCATTGGCAAGGAGAGAAGGATAACCAAGCCTGTCCGTAAACATGGAAAAGAGTTTCCGGTTCACCGGATGATCTTCCACAATGAGGATCAGGGGCTTGCCCGCGGCGCCGGGCACATCGATAGTGCCGGGCGCATCCGCGGGACCCGCGCCGGCAGTACCGGGCGCGCCCTGCGCGGTTCCCTCGGGGCTTTCGGCCGCTTCCAGTTCCGCCATCTGTTCCCCAAGGACAAGGAAGAGCGTTTCCGCCAGAGCCCGGCGTTTGACCGGCTTGCTGATGTAGGCCCTGAACCACTTAAGAAGGGTCATCTTCATGTCGGCCCCAAGCATGCCGTGAGGAATCATGAGAACGAGGCCGGCGCCGCTGATCAGGGGATCGTTGTGAATTTCGGCGGCAAGGCGCCAGCCGTCCATGACGGGCATGATCGAGTCGATAAGACAGAGATCGAAGGGCCGTCCCTGGAGGGCGGCTTCCCGCAGTACGGCAAGGGCTTCCCCGCCCGAAGCGGCCCTTTCAACGCCGGCTCCCATGTCCATAAGACGGTCTCCTATGACGCGGCGGGATTCGGGCCTGTCGTCGGTAACAAGGACGCGGTACTCTTTCCCCGTAAAAAGGGAAGGAAGCGGCCCGGGAGTACAGGCTGAACGTTCAAGGGACACGGTAAAGCGGAACACCGAACCACCGCCCTCGTTGGGAACCATCTCGATGACCCCTCCCATAAGTTCCACAAGGCTCCGCGATATGGCAAGCCCAAGACCGGTGCCGCCGAAACGGCGGGTGGTGGAAGCGTCGGCCTGCATGAAGGTCCCGAAAAGGCGGCTCCGCGTTTCTTCGTCTATTCCTATGCCCGTGTCGGCCACGGAAACAGTAACCGCGAGCATATCAGGCCGGACGGCTTCTTTCTCCGCGGCCCGCACAGACTGAGTCCGCACAGGCTCGGTACGCACGGAAATGGTCACTCCGCCTTCTTTTGTAAATTTCACGGCGTTTTTTGAAAGGTTAATCACTATCTGGCGGAACTTATCGGGATCTCCCTTCACAATGACGGCAGCCTCGGGGGGAATGTCCACAACAATTTCCAGCCCCTTCTTGTGGGCCTCAAGGGAAATCATTTCGACCGCCTGCCCGACGGTTTCCTCAAGATCAAAACCGGTGTGTTCAAGCTCCATCTTTCCCGCGTCTATTTTGGAATAATCGAGAATATCGTTTATAAGGGAAAGAAGCACCTCGGCGGAAAATTTGATCTGGCGGGAATATTCGGACTGTTCGCGATCCAGGCTTGTGTCCTCAAGGAGCTCCGTCATGCCTATGACAGTCTGAATGGGCGTGCGTATTTCGTGGCTCATGTTGGCAAGAAACTGGCTCTTTGCCTCCGCGGCCTTTTCGGCTATCTCCCTGTCGGCAAGCAGCCGCTGCCCCTCTTCCCGGCTCCTGGTCGCGTCCTCAATGGAAAAGCCGATGAAAGGCCCGGAAAGCCTGCCTGCGTCCTCAATTTTTTCGATGATCCACGCGTGAACCCTGAACCAGCGGGACGCCCCTCCGCGGCGGACAGGCGTTTCAAAAACCATTGTACGCTCTCTGCCGCACAAGAGAGACGAAAAAAACGTGTTGAAACGGGAACCTTCGCGGAGATCAAGGAATTCAAGCACGGCCCCCCTGGAAGGGGCGGAATCCTCCGCGCCGGAAAAGAGGCGGCCGAACTGCCTGTTCGAGGCAAGTACATTTCCTTTTACATCGGTAACTGCCATGGCGGCCGCCGATTCCGAAAAGAAACGGTAAAATGGTGAAGAGCGCCCGTTTCCCATACGCTAAAAATTCGGTTTAAGAATTTCCATGGCTTTCTTGAAAATATCGGCGGGCTTGAGGGGCTTGGTCAGGTAACTCTTGACCCCCATTTGGAAAGCCCGGATCACCGTGTCCCGCCGGGTAACCGCCGAAAGCACTATCACAGGCGGATGTATGTCCATGGTACGCAGGGACTCAAGCACCGCGAAACCGTCCACGGCGGGCATCACAAGATCAAGGAACACCAGATCGAACTGTTCCTTCGCCACGGCGGCAAGGTAATCGCCGCCGTCGGAAAAGGCGGCAACGGCGGCGCCGGCTTTCTGAAACGTGTTTTTGATAAGCTCCTGAATGACAAAATCATCGTCCACCACGGCGATCTTGAGATTCTGAAGGGATTCGCGCATCGTCTCAATGTCAAGCTGTTTCGGCTTTGTTTCAGCGTCAAAACGAAGGGCCATCGATTCCCCGGAAGCCGTATCCTTTCCCGCGGAAAGCACCCTGTCGCTTATGATCTCCGCCTTTTTTTCGGCGTATTCCATGGAATTGTCCAGTTCCGCAAGAAGGCCGTCCATGGCGTACTGCAGATTGGAAACCACTTCGATTTCGGAATATTCTTTCTGCTCTTCAATAAACTGCCGGGCAAAACTGTCCCGCGTAAGCACGCGGATAAAACGCCGCCTTGCCCTGGAAGCCTGCAGCACCGTATCCAGGAGCTTTTTCAGGTTGGGGGCATCGGCAAAACTCAGCTTCATGTCGCTTATCATCACGATAAGTTTGGGAACGCGGATGCCGTACAGTTCTATAAGTTCGATGATCCTGAAACGGAGCAGATCCAGCTTGTCGCGGTTGAGCCCTCGGGCTATCTCCACAAAGACAATATCGTCGTTGGCATGCACCTCCACAATGCCGGGACTTTCGTCCAGAGCAAAGGAAACCTGGAGTATCTCTCCCAGGATGGTGAAGAAGGCGTCCATCTTGACCGGTTTGGTAAAGACTTTTTTAACGTTATAGGGAACAAGTTCCAGTATTTTTTTTTGATCGATGTGCTGCGCAAGGACAATGACGGGTATCTTCACCGTATTGGGGTTGGCTTTTTTCTGCTGCAGCACCTCCATACAGCCCTGTCTGCCCAGATGGTAATCCATGATGACAAGATCGGGGATCATGTTCCGTATTTTCGAGATACCGTCCAGGGCGTTTACCGCGATACCCGCATCCATGTCGTTTTCCGTGAATTTTATCCGCAAATATTCACGAAACAGAGGCGTTTCATCAATAATAAGTATCTGTTTCACGGCTTCCCTGTACGCCCATTGTACGGCAGGAACCGGATACAAGGCAAGGGCTGAAATGTGTCCCTGCGGGACAGATTTCAGCTGGGGAGTTTTGCGGCGGGGGCGCGTATGCTTCATGCGGCGCGGACTTTGGCGGCTATGGGATCCAGGCAGGCAGCGCGAAGGGCCTGAGAGCCGCAAAACTCCAGGCCGCCGTTTTCATTTTACCACGGACAGGCACGGACCCGCACGGACAATATATAGATTTGAAGCTAAAAGTCCGTGTTGTCCGCGAAGTCCGTGGTTGTATTCGGAATTACCCCTGTAGGCGGCAAAGAATTTTACCGCGCCAGCTCACGCGCTACCAGCGTATGAATAACCTTCGCGGGCGTGGTATGCCCCGCCTCCGCCTTGACGCGGAGCCACTCGGCGGAAAAATCGTCCACCACCACCATACGCACCGGCCGGCGGGATTTGGCGGGATCAACATCGGGCGGATTGCGCGTAATTTCGTCTTCGAGGGCGTCGTATTCAGCTTCGGTTAATCTCGGCATGGGATTCTCCTATGGATTAAGCAAATGATAGTATTTGCTCCGGCATTTCATGGCATGGAAGATGAGGTCAGTTCGCCCATCTATCTCATGATAGACGATTTCGAGCAGATTTCCCGCCCGGTCAACACCCAACCGCAGGTATGTATCCTTGTAGCCCGCCCCTTCTATTGGCCCGTCGTATAGATACGACCGAAAGGCATGCAGAATGTCCTCCCTGCCGACATCATGTTTGAACGCGGATTTGTCAAACTCGATGACAATTTCGTCCATGTTTCGAGTATATTCCCGCTATCTTTGCCGGTCAACGCCGGGCCGGGCCGCCGTTTTCATACAGCTCCGTAAATGTTTTTTATTTTACCAGGGACCGGCACGGACAAAAGAGAAAGAAGAAATTTACCGCAAGGTCGAAAAAGTCGAAGAAGTTTTCATTCAAATTACTCAAAACTTGAGTCTCTTGAACCATTTTTTCCTTCCTTCTTTTACTTCTTCGAAGCTATGATAAAAACATGCGGTTGTCCGGTATAATGCAGGTGTTCGGAAAAGAACAGCTGCCGGTTGTAAAAAGTCTGGGGCAGAAACTGACCCCGTTTTTTCGAATAACAGCCGGCAACCGCATTTGCTTGGTGGGGAACGGCCGTACCCGGTCATTACCCCGCATAGACGCATGGCCCATTATACCGGAGTTCTGCCGAACCATCAAGTTTTTTCAGGAGGAGCGTATGCACTTTATCGGGATTGACCTGCACACCAACCGGTTCACCTGCTGCTACCGGACGGAACACTCGTCGCTGGCCAACGGGAAGGACAAACGGACGGAAACCTTTGACCTGACCGGGCCGGGGCTGGCGGCCTTTTACCGGACTCTGACGGAGGACAGTTATGTGCTCATTGAGGCGACCATCACCACCTTCTGTTTTGCCCGGCTGTTCCGGCATCTGGTGAAGGAAGTCATCGTCGCCAACACGTACGAACTGAAACAGATAAGCCTTGCCCGGTGCAATACGGACAAGATAGATGCGGACAAGCTGTGCCGGATACTGAAAATGCAGGTCCTCTCCGGGGAACAGACGATAGTCCCGGTGACCATCCCGCCCAAAGAGATACAGGACCTGCGGGCGCTGTTTTCCACTTACCGGCTGATGAAGAAACAGACGGTCCAGCTGAAGATTATAGCGATAGCGATCATTGCGGACATTATCGAGGTGAGCCGGTTCAGGAACTCCAAGGCGTTTACTTCATATCTGCGTTCGGCGCCGAAGGTAGCGGCGTCGAACACGTCGACGAGGGTGAGGGGGACGAACAAGCAGGGGAGGAAACTGAGCTCGACGCTGCTGACGCAATCGCTGAATCACGTGCTTAAGGCCGGCGTGAAACTGAGGGACTGGTATATGAGGTTAAGCGAATACAAGAAGGCCGGGCTGGTACGAACGGGCTTAAGGAGGCGTGTACTGGCGGAGATCTATCAGATGCTGAAGAAGGGGGAGTATCACTACGGGCGGGACGCGGTGAAACACGGGGCAAAGATGGCCGCCTGCAAAAAAATGCTTGAAAGTCAAACAGTTTTGAAAAAAAGTGCTTGACTTTTATCATAGACGACTTCTTTTACTTTGCGGTTAAAAATTCTTCCAAAACCTGGTGATTCCCCGGTATATGAAGCTACAAGTCCGTATTGTCCGCGAAGTCCGTGGTTATAATTCCTGGCATCCGGTAAGCTTTCGAAGATTGAAAGTAAACGCCGGCGCCCTTGCGCCGTACTTGATTTTTTCCTGTCCGGGGGTATAGTGGTATTCGTGAAAAACGGAAAAAGCGGCGCTTTACCCATAAGGCTCTCTGTCATTCCTTATACGGTAAAGTCTTGGGGGGGGGG
>JAISAQ010000017.1 GCA_031266775.1 Treponema sp. | reverse complement strand
TAGACAATACTGTCAACAGTCGTACTACAAGAACTTGCAATAGTCAATTCCCATATAGATATAAATATTTATATATATTAAATGATTTGTCGCTTGACATTATGGAAAAAGAAAGTTATAAAATTATTTTCGATCCAATGCATCCTGATTCAATTAAAGATGGAGAATTAAAGGGGTATACTTTATACCCGGATATAGATATTATGAAAGAGTATAATGATGTTCTTGAAATGGTGGAAATATTAAAATTGATTAATAATATAAAACAAAATTACCAAGCGGATTGCGGCAATTAAAGGGAGAAGAAATTAGTGTGGAAGAACATAACCATTATTGTATTGTTGTTTGCGTTGGCTGTTGTGGTTTATAAATATATAAATCACGGCGAAAAGATTAACGTTCGGCGGCCAGAAGGCGATGATAATGCCGTCGCAGTCCCGCATAACATGAAGTTTGAAGAAGGGGTTGAGAATAGTTATGCGGTTAAAAGCAAAGATGGCAAATTTTGGATGTTATTTGTTTACGATAGTCAGGGATTGAAACTTTTTGGGCTAAGGGATTATTTGTCAGGCAAACAAATTAATTTTAATTTTTCGACAGAAGGGGAATTAAACAACTATTCATATACAGATAAAGAATATAGTGTCGGGACAAATGTAGCCAGTATTTATCCAATCAAATTGATAGATCGTCTGGAGTGGTATAAGGATTTTAGAATAATCTACGAGCTTCTCCCGGATGGGACTACAAAGATTACTAGTGAGAAAAGTGCAATTGTTAATGACGGGACCGGCAAGGCGGAAGATCTTGGCCCATATACTGATTTTACACAAAAAGGCTATGGCCGTTAATGAAAGAAAAACAAGTATTGGAACAGGAAAAACTCATCTTGACTGTCAGGTTATGGCACCCTGTCATGCGTGCCGAAGAAATTGTCAATGGCATAGATCGTACTCCGTCCCTGGCTGAAACGGCTGGTAAAAATTATATAACCCCGAAAGGAGTAGTTACCAACAGGATAAATAAAGAAACATATGTTATTTACGATTTTCCAAGGGGCAGGGGAAATGATTTATTTGATGCCGTAAAAACGGCAAATTCTTTTTTATTTGAGAATATTGATTTTTTTACTCAATTTAAAAAATCAGGGGGTAGATGTGACTATTATATAACCATTGTTTCAAAAGATAATTATTCTTTTGTTTTGGACCCGGAAATAATCGGCGAATGCGCCCAACTGGGTGTACAAATCTGGGTAGAAATTTTTTATGGGGATAAATTGGACTTGATCCCGTCTTGAGCAGGGTTGGAAGATATGAAGTGGTATATGAATATATATTTACAGTTATTGATACAACAAAAACAAAAATTACAAAAGAAGAAGGGAGAGAGGTAACCATGGAAGTATATTCTACAGAAAATGTCCATAAAACCGTAGAATCTAATAATCCGGACATAATAAAAAAGGTCGCGCCGTATGCGAGATAAAATTGTTTTATTTTGCCTGGGCTTTTTGCCGTTTTTTATTATTGATATTGACGCGCAGGATGCCGCAAAGCTTGAATATGAATATAATCAGTTGGCCCATGACATGCTGATGCTTGGTTATTTGCCGGATTTGCCATATCACAAAACCGGCAGTTCATATAATTTCTCGTCTCCCTTAATAGTCGATGTTGAAGATGAGCTGACTTTTGCCGTTTTAAGTGACGGGTATCTGAAGTTTCAAAGGCCTGACGGCGGCATTTATTACAGCCGCTATATTGTTTTACACAAAGAAGAAGATGGTTATTATAAAGGAGATGACAAGTGCCTGTCTGAAATTACCCCTGTTGAAGGGCATGCGGATATTTTTAAATCACGCGCATATTTTGTTCAGGAAGGTTCAAACGCGCGCAGAATGCATATGTCCAATCTGGAAATAGATGAGGCATATTCTGTTCCTTCTTTATTAAAGGCCAAAAGTATTAATACGACAGATATATCCCCGCAAGCCAATATTATGCGAATGATAGAAATAATAAACATTCTGCGCGTTGAGCAGGAAGACCCTGTGAAATTATATGATTTCAAAGAAAAGATATTGTATAAGATGCTTGATATTGCTTTGAACGGTGCAAGAGAAGCAAAAAGAAAGCATGAGTTAATAGTAGCAAGTAACAATAAATTTACACTTGGAAATTTTTGGGACTGTTATGATTATTTTTTTGATATTTCTTTTTTATGCGGCTTTGTTCGTTAGTGATGCCAGGTGGCTTGGGGATTGCGGTGACTCTGGTTACACCTAATGGAAAGGCCCATTAAAACAGATATATGAGGAGTGCCTATGCTTGGTTTGATTGGCAAAGTTTTAGGAGTACATTCGTTTGGAATGCTTCTTGTATTTACTTTGTTTGTTATGTTGAATAATGAAAAATCAATGGAAAAAGCCAAAGAACCTGGTGTAAAGAAACTTTTGTATATATCAATAGTCTTGTACTATCTTTCGATCATAATCGAGGTTGTTTTCAGTGTTATGCAAGGTGTTTGATATGGCGGGAAAGCTGTGTGGACTTGAACGGGAACCTGCTGGGGGAGGAAGGGCCGCGGCGGAGTGCGGAATACCGGTACGACGGGCGGAACCGTGGGGTATCTGTTAGAAGAAACCGGACAAGAAGTCCCGCAGGGTAAACCCCCGGAGATGAGAAAACCCTTAAAAAACCCTCTTGACAAGTTATACAGAAAAGTTATACATTAAAATCATGGAAGGGCACAAAATCGTATGGGACCAGGACAAGGCGGCGGAAAACCTGAAAAAGCACCGCATCAGTTTTGATACCGCCGCTCTGGTTTTTCTTGATTCGTCACGCATTGAGCGCCGCGATGATTCCAAAAATAACACGTCCGGGGAAGATCGCTGGCAAACTCTGGGCGTGGTTGGGAAAGTCTTTTTTGTAGTTTATACGAAGCGCGTAAACGGAAATGAAGCGGAAACCCGTATAATCACTGCCCGCGCCGCAAGTAAAGCGGTAAAGAGGAGTTATTATGGAAATGACGACCGTAACATTAAAGGCTGGACAAAAGCCGACCAGGGAAGAACTGAAAAGGGCAAAAAAAGAATACCAGGAAGCAAAAAGGCTTCCCCCGATCTATGACAGCGAATGCCTGCCCTCTGCGCCGGAAGCTCTTGCCGAATTTGCGGCCATGGCGCGGGAGCGCAAAAGAAACAGACGTAACCCTTTGCCAATAGTGGCGCTTCGCATCCAGCCCGATGTACTGGAAAAATATAAGGCCCTTGGGCGCGGATATTCAGGCATAATGGCAGACGTGTTGAAACTCGCCGTAGATAATCCGGAGATACTCTCAAAGGCCCGTGGGTGAACTCTTGCCCCCGGACCATGCCGGGCAAAGCGATGGTGTTCAAAGAGAAATATGGCGTCCCTCAACATGGGCTTAGAAGGCGTTACGGTGATGTGGAAAATAAAAGAGGATTGATTGTACAAAAAATATGCCTTCTTTTTTTGTATCATATTTATATGTTTTCTTTGCGTTTTTATTACGTGTGTAATATTTCTCGATTCACCTGAAAAGTATAAGAAATTTATCCTTGATATTGAAGAAAGCATTGTACGGGATTATGCGCAAGTTGAAGCTGTTAACATATTGGAGTTTGACGGATGGGGCAGAGCCGGAATGTTAAGAATGCAGATCTTTTTCCATGATAATAATTGGTTATTACTTGGAAATGTTCATTGTAATAAAACACTTGATTTGAAAAAAATGGAAAATATAGACATAGAAGGTTGCAATGGTTATGAAATAATAAACTGTGTCAGGGCAGGACCGGCAGATTATGACAAAACTGTTGCAATATTTTCACAATGTATTGGTAAAGAAATCAATGTATCATTAAATAGCTTAAATGATGTCATTGAAAAGTATTTGTCAATATGCGTTTATTTCGACAATCTTGCCGACAGGCCGGATGAGCGGTTTTTAGGGACAGAGGATATCAATTGGACGTGGAAAAATAATTTTGCCAGGTTCAGGATACCTTTACACGAAAGTTATTTGTGGGATGGAGTGACATTTTAGACTTTAAAAAACAGGATTTCCGTCTTGTTAAAGGATATGTACATGTGGTATTTTCGACAAGAATCACGCGTCCAATACCCGTGGGGACGATGCAGTACGCTTGCGACGGGGAAAACCGGCTTGTCAAGAAGAGCGGCATTGTCTATACTTATGGCAAAGACGGGAACATGCTGAACGGGGAAGGGTATACGGGAAAGACAAATGAAGGAGGAATAATTGTAAAACCTTGAAAAAAATTCTTTTCCTCTTGCTGTTTATTATATTCACGCAGGATGTTTTTGCAGAAGCTTTTCAAGCCGGGTGGAATTTAGGCGATTTTGGCTTGTCTTATAACAGCAAAAACAGGCTGGATCTGCAAGTCAGAATAGCGGGTTTCAATTTGTTTTGGTCCCCTTTTGCATTCCACGAAGGGTATTATACAATAAATGTCATGAATTATTTCTTTCTTGATGCATCGTTATATAAATTAATTTATACCAGGACTTCATACACTTCGTTTTTACCGGTTGAGATTGCTTATAGCCCCGTTAATATTGATGATAAATTTTTTTTATTGTTGTATGGGAGATCTGAATGGCAATTTCTTAAGGGGGAGAATGATCCTTATTTTTATTCAGGCGGAAACAGATTTCTTTTTACTTCCGGCATAAGAATATCACGCATGTGGTTGTCATTGCCGCTGCATTATGCCTCCAGTATGTCACTGTTTTTGGAATATAATATCGCAAATGAACTTAGAATTGGGGCGACAGTTGATATTGGCGCTTTTATCCTGATGAGCATTGGAAATTTGTCCAAGTCATATAATGAAAACAAGGAAGGACATCATGATCAGAAATAAGAAAATCACAACAGTTTTATTTGTTTTTGGCATTTTTTTTATTTGTTTCCCGGCATTTGTTTTCCCGGATGATATTGGCTGGCCTGAAAAAATAATAAGCCCGGTTGTTGAAGGATATGTATTTGAAAACCATAGTAAAACGAAAAATAATCATTCCGGCATGGGAACAAGAGATGAGTATGTACGCATATTGGACTTTTTGTCCGAATCGGTGAATGTTCATGCCGAAAATATTGTTAATTATTGCAATAACAAATATGGCATCCGAAAAGAGCCGACTCTCATTGACGGCGATTTTGGTTTTAAAAATGTTGGCAGCGGTCTGCTTATATTAAATTCTGAAAGAGAAGTAATCCGGGAAGTGGCAAATATCAGCAGTGTAACAGAATATATCGATTTGATTGTCGCGCTTGAAACATATAATCAATTTGTTGAACAGTGTTTTATAAAAACAGGTGAGATCCTGGGCGAAAAATATGATGTAAAGGAGGAGATAGAAAAATTAAACAATTTGTTTAATGAAACAAATAATGAAACGGAAAGGGTAAATTTATCGGGTAATGGCATTATTATTACAGAAGAAACCATGTTCGGCAGAACGATATACAATAAGCCCTTTATTATTCCTTTGGACGGATTGACAAATTTGGACGGTTCCAATTTTGACAAGTCATTGCTGAATGGGAAATATGTCCTTCTTAATTTGGGAGCCACATGGAACCCGCGTTTTTCAAACGAGAAAAAATCTTTGCAGGAACTTTACATTAAATATAATACCGGCGATAAATTTGCAATATTGGCGGTGTCATTGGGTGAAGGCATAAATGATGTGAAAAACTTCATGACAGATAACAAGTATACATTCCCAATAGTGGTAGATAAAGATAATGGCATGAGGAATGATTTTGCGCCCGTTATTCCCGTGACGTATCTTGTTAACCCGGAGGGATTTATACTTATGCGTTTCAATAGTGAAATGGAGTGGATGGATGAGACAATTTCTAATTATATTGATACGCTTCTTGCACCAGCCCCCCTGCATGGGTCAATACGGGGAGTATTACCGCCTGAATCAGTATCAGGAGATAAATCTGGACTTTACTCCGTTTGGCAGGCGCCGTTAAGCGGCTTGCCCAGGCCGTATTCACGGCGGGGATGGCGGCATGAACCGTCCCCATATCGCCGCCTAAGGCCCGGCCGGTGACTTTCCGGTCATACAGGTCAAGTATCGCGCGGCCAGGTACACCCGGCCCCCGCCGTGCGCGGATACGTGATGCCGGAGACCCGTTTCTCCCCGCCCTCTTCGGCGTGAAACCGGCGGTATGGTATTTCCGCCGCCCGGCTTCGGGTAAAATCCAAAACTGCCCGCAGCATGCCCCGGCGTTCGGCCCCTTCCCTATTCTGTCTTTTTTGAATAGTATGTGGGAATATGAAACGCAGGCTTGTTACTTCAGCCCTTCCCTATGTGAACAACGTGCCCCATCTGGGGAATCTTATTCAGGTGTTGTCCGCCGACGCCTTCGCCCGGTTTTGCAGGCTCAGGGGTTACGAGACCCTCTATATATGCGGAACCGACGAATACGGTACGGCAACGGAAACCAGAGCCGCCGAAGAGGGAATAAGCCCAAGGGAACTGTGCGACCGCTATCACGACGTTCACGCGGGTATTTACCGCTGGTTCGACATAGCCTTTGACAAATTCGGCCGCACCTCGACCCCCATACAGACTGAAGTGACCCAGGACATCTTCAGGAAACTTGACGCGGCGGGATTTATCACCGGGCGCGAGGCTGAACAGCTTTACTGTGATTCCTGCGGCCGCTTTCTCGCGGACCGGTACATACGGGGAACCTGCCCGGCCTGCGGCTGCACGGACGCGCGGGGGGATCAGTGCGAACAGTGCGGGAAGCTCCTTGAACCCGCGGAACTTGGGGAGCCGCGCTGTTCCGTCTGCGGGCAGAAGCCCCGGCCAAGGGCAACGAAGCATCTTTACATCGATCTTCCCAAAATAAAAGACAGGCTTGAAGGCTGGATAAAAACCGCCTCCAAAGAAGGCTTCTGGGCGAACAACGCCGTGCGGATGACGGAGGCATGGATACGCGACGGGCTGCGCGAACGGGCCATTACGCGGGATCTGCAATGGGGAATACCGGTTCCCAAACCGGGGTATGAAAACAAGGTGTTCTACGTGTGGTTTGACGCCCCCATAGGTTACATCTCCATTACAGGCTGCCTTGGACAGGAGCGTGAAACCGGCGGCTGGAAGGCGTTTGCCGATTACTGGTGGAGGAGCCCTGGGGAAACGGAACTCTTTCAGTTTATAGGCAAGGACAATATTCCCTTTCACACGGTGATCTTTCCTTCGAGCCTTCTTGGAAGCGGCGGCGGCTGGACCATGCTGCATCACATGTCAAGCACCGAGTACCTTAATTATGAAAGCGGCAAGTTCTCAAAATCAAAGGGGATAGGGGTCTTCGGCACCGATGTCATGGAAACGGGGATACCCGCCGACGTGTGGCGTTTCTATATTTTTTACAACCGTCCCGAAAAGGCCGACGCCCTTTTTACCTGGAAGGATTTTCAGGAGAAAGTAAACGGCGAACTCATCGGCAACCTGGGCAATCTTGTAAACCGCACCCTCTCCTTTGTGAGCCGCTACTACGGTGGAAAAATTCCCGGCGCCGGAAGTGGCGGGGAAGAAGGCGGCGGGGACAGTTCTTTTATGGACGAAGTGCGGAAGTACGAGGAAGGCATTGCCCGCAAGCTGGAACGGGCCGAACTCCGCGACGCCTTCCGCATGGTCTTTGAATTGTCGTCCCTTGCCAACAAGCGTTTTCAGGATACCGAGCCCTGGCGGCTGCGGAAAGAGGATCCCCCGCGCGCCGCGGAAGTTATCCGGGAGCTTTCCCTCGTGGTCCGCGACATGGCGGTGCTGACCCGGCCGTACATGCCCGGCGCCGCGGCGAAGATCGCCTCCTTCTTCGGCCTTCTTCCCGAAAAGGATCTTTCCTGGGAAGATCTGGGCCGCGCGGGGAAAATGGACGGAACCATAACAAGCGAAGTGCTCTTCGCGAAGCTGGAAGACGAAAAAATCGGCGAACTTAAGGAGCGTTATTCGGGAAGCCAGAAAGAACGGGAGGCTGTGGACCCGCTTGCGAATCAAAAGGGCGGAAAGGGCGGAGCCGAAGGCCCTCCTGATTCGCCGCCCCGGTCTTTCACCGGGACGCTGGATCTCCGCGTCGCGGAGATCGTCAAAATAGAACGCCATCCCAAAGCCGACAGGCTCTATGTGGAAACCCTCGACATAGCGGGCGAAGAGCGCGTCATCGTTTCGGGGCTTGTTCCCTTTTACAGGGAAGATGAGCTTTTGGGAAAACGGATCATTGTCGCCTATAACCTGGCGGTGGCGAAACTCCGGGGCATTGAAAGCCGCGGCATGCTGCTTGCAGCTTCGGATCACGGGGGGGAAGGCGGCGCCGAACGGGTCGAGGTTCTTGACGCCTCAGGCGTTCCCACGGGGACCCGCGTTCTTCCCGAAGGCGCCGGGGCCGGGGATCCCCCGGCCGAAATAGATGCCGGCAGTTTTTTTGCCGTTCCCATCACGGTTAAAAACTATGTTGTTTTCGCGGACGGAAAGCCCCTTACCATCGCGGGAAAACCCCTTGCCACGGGGATCATTTCCGGCGGAGAGGTTCATTAGGAGCCGCGCATGAACGGGGGTGACGAAGGGGAAAATTCCGTCCGTTCCGCCGTTCCCGCCGATCTTTTCCTCTGCGGCGGGGCCGGTTCCTTTCTGCAGTCCTCCCTGTGGGGAAACTTCAAGTCCCGCTTCGGATGGGAAGCCAGGCCTTTTTCTCTTGAATGGGAAAGGGGCGGAAGCCGTCCCCTCCTTGTGCTGTGCCGGAAACTCTCTCCGGGCTTCTCTTTCGCCTATGTCCCCTGGGGGCCCGAAGCGCCGGGACCCGCGATCCCGTTTCCGGGGAACCGGTGCGCGCCGGGCGGCGGGGCCCTGCTTGCCGGTATTGCCGAAAGCGTTAAACCCTTTCTTCCCCGCGGCGCAGCCTTTATCCGTTTTGATCCGCCCTGGTACAGGGCGGAGTCTCCCTTCGCCGTGGGCGCGCCCCTTGTGCGCGCCGTTTCGGACATACAGCCGCCCTGCACGGTGCTTGTCAGTCTTGAACGGGACGAGGCCGCCATGCTTGCCGCCATGAAGCCGAAGTGCCGCTACAACATTCTTCTGGCCGAAAGGAAAGGCGTAACGGTGCGCCGGGCGGACGCCGGGGGCCTCGATGTCTTTTACGCCCTCCTTTGTGAAACGGCGCGGCGCGACGGCATAGCCGTGCACGGAGAAGGCTACTACCGCTCTCTTTTCGATTCCGCCGGCGGAGAGCCGGGCGCCGATCTCCGCCTTTATATAGCCTGTCACGGAGGGGACGACCTTGCCGCCGCCGTGGTCCTCTTCCGGGGTCCTTCCGCGGTGTACCTCTACGGGGCTTCCTCAAACAACAAGCGGAACCTCATGGCTCCCTACCTCTTGCAGTGGCGGGCCATGAAAGACGCCCGGATCTCAGGCTGCGCCGTTTACGATCTTTTCGGCATACCTCCTTCAGGCGATCCGTCGCATCCCATGGCCGGCCTTTACCGCTTTAAAACGGGCTTTGGCGGGGTGGTCGTACACAGGCCGGGAAGCTGGGACTACGCGTACCGGCCCATCCTCTACCGCGCCTACAGGACGGCCGAAGCCGCGCGGAAGGGGATCATGAACGCCAGGAGAAAAAAACCGCGGCGGGAAAAAGATCGCCCGCCGCCTCACCGGGCCTGAACCCGCCCGCCTTGGTTTCGGTTCGGAATTTCGGCCTGGAGTTTCGCCAAAGGCGAAACTCCCTAGCCCTTGAGAAGTTCCTCCGTTATACTGGACAAACAATGAACCTTGAAGTCTTTGTTCTTGGCTGCGGGGGCATGATGCCCCTTCCAAACCGGCATTTGACCTCCGTGCTTCTCCGCCGCGAGGGGGAGCTTTTCCTCTTTGACGGCGGCGAGGGAACGCAGGTGTCTTTAAGGCGGCTTAACCTCAGATGGAAAAAGATATCCGCTGTTTTTGTGAGCCACACCCACGCGGATCACGTTACCGGCATTCCCGGCCTTTTAATGCTTTCCTCGCAGGTAGACAGGGACGATCCGCTTTACATCATAGGGCCTCCGCGCATAGGCGAATACATCGAAATGAACCGGCGGGTTCTTGATATGTATATCAATTATGAGATCATAGTAAAGGAGATAACCGAACCGGGAATTGTCTATGAGGGCGAAGGTTTTCATGTGCGCTGTTTTTCCCTGCGGCACACCAAGCCCTGTTTCGGTTATGTTTTTGAGGAAGACATGCGGCCCGGCGAGTTTCATCCCGAAAGGGCGGAGGCGCTGGGCGTGCCGCGCGGTCCCCTCTGGTCCCGCCTGCAGTCGGGAGAGTCCGTGGCCCTTTCGGGCGGCCGGGAGGTACAGCCCTCCGACGTACTCGGCGCGCCGAGGTCCGGCCGGAAATTTTCCTTTGTCACCGACACCATGGCTTTTCCCGGAATTTCGGAAGAGGTAGCAGGTTCGGATCTTTTTGTCTGCGAGGGGATGTTTGAAAAGGAGCTTGAGGAAAGCGCCAGGGAAAAGAAACACATGACGGCGGAGCAGGCGGCCCGCATCGCCCTTGAAGCGCGGGTAAAGAAGCTTGCCCTGATACACTACAGTCCCCGCTACACCGAGTTCAACCTGAAGCAGCTTGCGAGGGAGGCGGAGGCCGTCTTTCCCGAAACGGTACTGTCCCGCGACCGCACCGTCTTTCCCATTGAATATGATGAACCATGATAGAGGCGCGCGGTCTCTGTAAACGTTACGGAACCTTTGAGGCGGTAAAGGACGTATCCTTTTCCGCGGGAAAGGAAGAAGTGCTGGGCCTCCTGGGGCCCAACGGCGCGGGAAAGACCACCGTCATGAAAATACTCACGGGTTTTCATTTTCCCTCGGAAGGAAGCGCCTTCATCCAGGGCGTCTCCATGGAAGAAGATCCCGTGGAGGCAAAGAAGCGTCTAGGCTATCTTCCCGAAAACGTTCCCCTGTACGGCGAGCTTACTGTGGAGGAGCATCTGCGTTTCGCCGCCGGGGCGCGCCTTATTCCCGCGAAGAAACGGAAGGACGCCGTCCGGGCGGCCCTTGAGATCTGCGCTCTTGCGCCGGTTGGAAACAGGCGTGTGGAAACCCTTTCAAAAGGCTACAGGCAGCGGACGGGCCTGGCCCTGGCTCTTATCCACGATCCGCCTGTTCTTGTTCTTGACGAACCGACCGCCGGCCTTGACCCGAACCAGATACTGGAGATCCGCTCTCTTATAAAGGAACTGGGAAAACGCAAGACCGTTATCCTTTCGACGCATATCCTGAGTGAAGCCGAGGCGGTTTGTCCAAAGGTGCTGATCATGAACGGCGGCCGCGTTGCCGCGCAGGGAAGGCCCGAAGACATAGCCGGAACGCCGGGGGTCTGGGAGCTGCTTGTAAGGGGGTTTCCCCCCGCTCAGGCGGGAAAAGGCGGGGAGGGGTTTACCGTTCTTTCCGCCGAAAGCGGGGGGCCCGACCTTACCCGCCTCCGCCTTTCCGTCTCGCGAGGCGGCGATGAGGCGGGGGAACGCCTCTTTGACTGGGCCCGGGCGCGAGGATTCAAGATCCTTTCAATGGAGAGAAAGCGCGCAAGCATGGAAGACATCTTTGTAAAGCTGACCGGTCCTGGCAAGGGCGGAAATAACCCGGAGGAGTCCCCGTGAAATTTTTTCCCCGCGCCGCGGCCCTTGCCCGGAAGGAACTGTTGTCCTCTCTGCTTTCTCCGGCCTCCTGGGGGGCGGCGGTGTTTTTTCTTCTCTTTACCTCGATCTGGTTTTTTTATGTTGAACGTTTCTTCGACATGGGCATTTCTTCCCTGCGCGGCTACTTTGCCGCCTTTCCCCTGGCCTTCATCTTCATAATCCCCGCCGTTACCATGAAGAGCTGGGCCGAGGAGCGGAAGACGGGGAACATAGAACTGCTCCTTACCATGCCCTTTTCCGAGTGGGATCTCGTGCTGGGGAAATTTGCCGCCGTCATGGCCTCCCTTGCCGCCATGCTTCTTCTTACCGTTCCCCTTCCCCTGAGTCTTCTTCCCTTTGGCGGCTTTGACGGCGGGGTGATCTTCGCCGAATACCTTGGGGCGCTGTTCCTTGCCGCCGCCGCCGCCGCGCTGGGACTCTTCTTTTCAAGCCTTTCAAAAAGCCAGGCCGGAAGTTTTCTCGGAAGCGCCGCGGCGCTCATGGCGGTAATGCTCGTCAACAGGCTCGCGGCGAACTTCGCCCTTCCCGGCGTCCTTGCGTCCCTTGCCTCCTTTGTTTCGCTTTCCTTTCATTTTGAAAGTTTTACCCGCGGCGTCGTCGACATGCGCGACCTCTTCTTCTTTGTCATTTTGACGTTTCTGTTTCTCTACCTTAACACCAGGGTTCTTCTCTACAGGAGATGGAAGTAGCATGACAAGAAGACAGGCGAACGCGCTGACCTTCCTCTCTCTTTCGGCTTTCTTCTTCGCGCTGCTTTCAGGCGGCCGCGTTCCCCTGCGTTTTGATCTGACCGGGGACAAGGCCTATACCCTTTCCCCCGTTTCCCGGAACCTGTACGCTGAAATCGAAGACGAGGTGCGCGTTACCTATTATGTGTCCGGAAGGCTTCGCGCCTCAAGTCCCGTTCCCCGGACGATTGAGGACACGCTCGGGGAATACGCCGCCTCTTCGCGGGGCAGGATCACCCTTGCCGTCCGCGATCCCGACAGGGCGGAACAGGCCGGGCGCGCCGGGGAAACGGGAATACGGCCCCGGCAGGTGGAAATCATGGAAAAGGACGGGGCGGTTCTTGCCACGGTCTATTCAGGGGTTGTCATCGAGTACCTTGAAAAGGCCGAGGTAATTTCCTTTGTGTTTTCGCTCGATTCTCTTGAATACGACGTTACTTCCCGCATCCGTTCCCTGATACGGGACAGAGAGCGGAATGTCGGGATCATTTCAGGCGACAGTTCCCGCAGCCGGGACGGCGACTACGGTCCGGCCGCCGCCGCCATGATCCGTTCCGGTTTCCGCACCGTCTGGCTTGAAGGCGGCGGGGAGATCCCCGAAAACCTTTCGGCGCTTGTCGTGCTGGGCGGGGCCGGGGAGCTTGACGAGCTGGCCCTGTACCGTATCGACCGGTATGTAAGAGGCGGGGGGAAGGCCCTGTTCGCCCTTGAGGGTGTCGATGTCGACAGGGAAACCCTGGAGGCCCGGAGGGTGCGCGACCAGGGCCTCCTTGCCATGATCGCCTCCTACGGCGCCGTGATAAGGGAAGCGCTGGTGCTTGACAGGTCCGCCCTGAGGGCGCCGCCCTATCCCCACTGGATAAGCATACAGGCCTCTTCCGGCAGGGCGGATCACCCTGTGAGCGCCCGCTTTGAGGGGGCCGACCTCTTCTGGCCCAGTCCCGTGGAACTTGCCGCGCCCGGCGGCATAGAGGCCGTTCCCCTCTTTACCACCACAAACGGGGCGCGGATCATGGACGGCGGTTTCGTCACCGCCTTTGACGCCCCTTCGCTCTATGAACAGGATGAAGGCGCGGGGGAAACCTTCGTCATGGCCGCCGCGCTTTCCGGGATCTTTCCCTCCTGGTTTGACGGCGCGGCCGAAGGGCGCCCTTCCCGCATTGTGGTGACAGGAGACGCCGACATGTTTTCTTCCCTTGCCCTGTATACAGGCGCCATGGAGCGTAACACCGGCTTTCTGCTCCGCTCCCTCGACTGGCTGACAAACGACGACGACATCATAGTCCTGCGCAGCCGTTTACGCGGCGGAGGGCGGCTCGACCGCATCGCGGATCCCGGCCGCTTCTCCTCTGCCGCCCGTTTTGTCCGCGTCCTTAACATGGTCCTCCTTCCGCTGGGGGTTCTTGCCGTCTTTTTTATAATCTCGGGGAGGAGGAGGCGTGGGAAATACAGGATGTAACATGGACTACAGGCGGCGTCTTGCCTTTCACGCGGCCCTTGCCGCGATCCTCGCGTTGGTCTGGCTTCTCCTTGTTTTTTTTGATCCCGGAAAGATCGCCGCGCGGAAGGCTTCCTATGCCTGGCTTTCCGCCGGCGCGAAAGACGCGGCGGACAGGATAGACATTATTCCGGCCGCCGGCACTGGAGCCGTTACGCTTGTAAGGATAGACGGCCTCTGGCGCGCCGTAAGGGACGGCAGGGACTACCCCGCGCGCGGGGCCCGCGTCGACGATTTTCTTTCCGCCTTTACCATGCGAGGGGATTATTCCAGGCTGTATTCCTCGGCTTCTTCCGCCGCGAGGCTGGGGCTCGATGGGGACCGTTCCTCCCGTGTGGTGGTGCGGGGCGGCTCCGGCCCTCCTTTGCTGGATCTTCTGGTGGGGAATGTAGACAGCACCGGGCGGAACGTGTACCTCCGCCGGCAGGGCGGCAGTGAAATCCGCTATGGGGAAGATCGTTTTTCAGGCTATATATTTTCGGCGCCTTCCCTGTGGTACGATCTTGCCCTTACCGGGGAAACGGATCCCTCGCTGGTCCAGCGTATCACCGTTTCCCCGCCCCGGGCGGGGCCTCCGGGAGGGATCCGCGTGTTTTCCCGTTCCGGGAACGGGTGGATCATCAGCGGCGTGCACAAGCCCGGCAGGGCCGCTTCGGAAAATTACGCGCGGACGCTTGTCACCGTCCTTGCCGGGGATTTCAGTGAAAATGATCCCCAGGACGCCTTCTTTAACGACGGAAGCATTGTCATTGAGATGGGCAACAACAGGATCTACACCATACGGTTCGGGCCCGCGGACGAATCGGGCCGCCGTCTTGCCCGCGTCTATGTTTCGGCCGGAGGCGAAAACGCCGCCCGTCCCCATGTGTACGTTATGCCGGAATGGACAATGGGACGCCTCTTCCGGGACGCCGGTTTTTTTGAAAGTGAAGATTGAAAGTGAAGAAGGATCGGACGCTTTTTTAACCGGAACCTTTTGTCCGTATAAATTCCCGGTATTTTTCAGGATCGCTCTTGAACGCCACAATGTGGGAAACCGGGTCTTTAAGGGCCCGCGCCAAGGCTTCCGACGCCTCAAAGACGATGCGTTCGGCGTCCACGAGCCTTCCCGAACGGGAGCTGATCCCTATGCAAAGATCGGTTTTTGAGGCGAACGAGTATTTGCTCATGAGGCGGCTGTGAAATTCCTCCGCCTTGGTAAAGCCCATGTCAAGATCAATGTTGGGGTAGATGATCGAGATCCCCCGTTCACCCTTTTCGAAAATAAGATCCCGGAGGGTAAAGAAGTTGACCGCTTCGTCGGCAAATTCGTTGTAGAAGCCGTCGTCGGAAGACTTGAGATTCCTGAACTCCATGACGATGAAGACAAGATCCTGCTCAAAGGACGCACAGCGGTGCAGTTCCGCGGCAAGGCGTTCGAGGGTATAGTCTTCCCACCCTATATTGCCGTGGGGCGAAAAAAGCCCGCGCGGGCCGGCCTCGTCATTTTCCCGGGGCAAAACGCCGCGGTTTTCGCCGGGGGAGGGGGCTTCCCCTTCCGTTTCACGGAGGATCTCCGGCGCGGCCGCGGGCTCCGCCTTCACGGCGGGCGGCGCGGCCGGGGGAACGGGAGCTTCACGGGCGGCCGGCCGGTACCGGGAATACCTGGATCTCGGCGAGATTTCATCCTGCCTGAGGGGGCGGCCGGCGAGAGGATCAAAATGGTCTTTCCCCGGAGGGGAAATGTCCGTCCATCTGCCTTTACCTGCAAGCGATTCAAGCAGCAGCGTAAAAAAGGCCAGCGCCAGGGCCGCCAGCACCATGATGAGGGCTTGTTTGAGCACCCCGGCGACAAGGGAATAATCCACCGCGAGGGCCGCCGCCCGGATGTTCCCGTTTCGCAGCCCTTCGATACGCAGGGGAAGAAAGAGCGGGTCGCGGATCAGATCCGGCCGGGACTTGAACCTGGGCGAACCGTTCACCCAGGCAATGGTCCCGCCGCCTTCGCGCTCAAAGGCGTATTCCCCGTCGGGGCCGGAGATGATCACCCCCTCTATGGTCCGGGACTCGGCAATGGCGTCCTCAATGGCGGTTATGAACGGCTGATCCATGAATCCCAGTACGCCGGCCGACGTGGCGCGGTCGGCGAGATCAAAAAATTCCCGTTCCGCCATGACGCGGCGTTCGTCAATGCTGACATAGAGCTTGATTCCCGCATAGACCAGAGCGGCAAGGTACACAAAAATACAGACCGAAGCTATAATTGAAGTCAGAACACTATAATTTTTTTGACCCATAAAGGATATTATACATGTTTTTTTTTGCTTACGCTACAACGAAACGTAAAAAACGGGGAGAAACGGCATGAATTTAAGGAAAATGAGCCTTCCTGAAGGCTGGTATCCGGCGGAAAGCGAAGAAATCGTCCGTTTTTTGCGGGACAAGGCCGCCCCGCGAAACGCCCCCGCCGCCGTCGCCCCCCACGCCGGCTGGTTTTTTTCCGGCGCCATAGCCGCCGCCGCCGTTTCTTCCCTTGTAAAGGCGGAAACAATCGCCGTCATCGGCGGCCATCTGCCGGGGGGCATGCCCCCGCTTTTTGCCCGCGAGGACGCCGTGGAAACTCCCCTTGGGAATATCATGATAGACGGCGAACTGCGGGAACTTGTGGAAGGGGAAATGGCCGGGCTTTCGGGAACGGCGGAGGACCCCGGCGCCGACAATACCGTCGAGGTGCTTCTTCCCATGGTCCGTTATTTTCACCCCGCCTCCCGCATCCTCTGGATGAGGCTTCCCGCGGAGGAATTTTCCTTTGAGGCGGGGAAGATCCTTGCCCGCGCCGCCCGGCGGACAGGCCGGACCCTCGCCGTTCTGGGTTCCACGGATCTTACCCATTACGGGATCAATTACGGTTTTTCGCCCATGGGAAGCGGAAAAGACGCCCTTGCCTGGGTAAGGGATGTCAACGACAGGGCCTTTATTGACGCCGTTGAAAAAGGAGATCCCCTGGAAATTCTTGACAGGGCCGAAAGGGACAGATCCGCCTGTTCGGCCGGCGCGGTCCTTGGCGCGGCGGGATACATGGCGGAAATTACCGCCGTGGAAACCGCTGCCGGAAAGAGGCCGCCGGGGAGGGGAGGGCGGGCGCGTCTCGCCGCCTACGGCACAAGCGCGGACGCTTTTCCCGGAAGGCCGGTGCCCGGCTCCTTTGTGGGGTACGGCGCCTTTGTTTTCGGAGGCTGACGGCGGCTGGCGTCACGTTACCCGCCCTAAACCGCGCCCAGGCAGGGGAAATCCCACGCGGCAAGAACCCTGTCTATTTCGCCTTCGCACCAGGCCGTAACCTCTTCCAGAAGTTCCGCCGTCCTGATCCGGCTGTTCCTTCCCTTAAAGGCCGCCGCCCCCGGCAGGAGGGTGGCAAGGATCAGCCGCTCGCCGGGGGAAAGGCCGGCGGGTATGCGGCGGTTTCCCCTTCCCAGATCCCGTATGTCCGCCCGGTAGCGCTCGAGGAATTCCGCGGCGCTCGTGCGGGGAACGCCCGCCGAAAAGATGCGCCGTTCGCGGGGGCCTGTTACGCTGATAACCGCGCTTCCCCCGGCCGCGGGCCTGTCTTTCCCTGACGACAGCCGGGCGGCTTTTTCTTCGAACCGTTTCCGGTAGAATGAAAGGGTGTCCGTTTCGTAGTACCAGTCCCCGTTTTCGCGCCGTACCTTCGCAAGCGACGGGTTCCGGTAGAGAAAGCCCGAAAACAGGCCCTCAAGCGGGGAAAGGCGGTTCTGTCTTTCGCCGAAGTAGGGGTACAGGTACGTTCCCCGCGCGTACATCAGCCCGCGCGGATAGGAAAAATCCGCGCCGTATACCTGTATCCTCGATGCGCCAAGGTACTCCGCGAGCGAAAGCGCCGCGTAGGCGACGTTTCCCCCGGAACTGTCCACCGAAGGAAAAGAACGCCATACGCGGGAAACGTACCCGGCAAGGGGATGCCCCCCCGAAAAAAAACGCGGGCGGGCGGAACGGGACGCCACCAGGGGCGGGCTTGCCAGATCGAGGAACAGTTCCGTGCCGGGCGGAAGATCCTTTGTAAAATGACGGGAACTGATGTGCTGGCAGTCTATGGAAACCACCGCGTCGGGCTTCACGCCCCCGGCGAGCAGGGCGGAAAGGCTTGTGTCCGCGGCGATAAGGTAGATCCCCTTTCCGGCGTCCTGTTCCCGTCTTTCCCTGATAAGGGGAATCGCGCCGTCCAGCGAGGGCCCCGCCGCGCAGACGGCCGCCTCGCGTATGGCGGAAACCGGGCCGTAGTCCCCTTCGGCCGCCCTGAGATTTCTTATGATGTTGGAAAACCACCGCCTGCCGAACCATGTCTGAACCGAATAATCCGCCGAAAGTTTTTCAATGGCCCGCGCAATGGCTTCTCCCGCGCCGCCGAACCGCGCCCTGTCTTCCTCTACGCGGGAACGGAGGGGAAAGGTCCGTATGCCCCCGGAAAGGGCGGGCAGGTAATTTTCCAGAATATACGCCTCAAGCAGTTCAGGGGAAGGATCGACAAGAAGGCGGAAACGGGGGTCCCCCAGGATGCCGATGTATTCCCGTGAGCACAGCAGTTCCGCCACCCCGTTGATGTTGTATTCCACGGCAAGAACCAGGGCGGTATGTTCCCCGGCCAGCGCCGCCTCAACCGCGTAGCCTCCGCCCAGCCCCAGGAACACAAGGAAGCCGTCTTCCCCGGCCGCCCCGGCAAGCCGCCTGCCTTCCCGTTCGGGATCGACAAGCGAATGAAGGGGATGGGCCGCGCCGTCAGGCCCGGTGATCGCCGGCACAATCCTGCCCGACTGTGAGGTAAGGAATTTGTAGCAGTTCCGGGTAGTCTCCGCGGCGGAAAGCCTGGAGCACAGGAGCGGATCGGAGGCCGAAAGGGCCAGGAGATTCTGTTCAAAAAAATAACTTTTATCTTCCATGACTATTCCCCGCCGCACGCGGCGCCAGCGCATAAACGGCGTCCTTTAATTCCGGAAGATCCGCCCCGGCGGGATCTTTTTCGGGAAAAAGAAGCGGATAAAGTTCCCGGCAAAGAATATCCCGCATGCCCTTTTCCTCAAGGGCGCGGGCAAGAATGTCCACGGCCCTCCGCGCGCGAAGGGCCGGGGGAACGGCTTCCGTCCGGTACGTTTCAAAAACAGTCCCCCCCGCAGAGCGGCCCTGTCCCTTGGCGTTTTCCCCCGCCCTGTGTGCGGCCGCGCCCTCTTTCCCTTCCGCGCCGGTTCCGTCCGCGCCGAAAAGAGGGTTATTGTCCCCCACCGGAACGACGGGCCCCGGGTAGTTTTCAAGCTGGTTTTTAAACCACGCGGCGTATATGCCGTGGCTTCCCCCTTCTCTTGTAGAAAGGGCCCTTTTAAAACTCCGCGAATAGGCGGGGCCGAACCGTGACGAATCTTCCGAAACAAGACGGTCAAAGCCGTAGGGTCTTGAGTGGGTGCGGATTCCCCGGACCAGAAGATCCGCGCCGGCTATAAAGACCCCGCCCGCGCAAAGATGAAACGCCAGGTCCAGCGCCGAAGCCGCCACGGTCCCTCTCTGCGCCAGTGAAACCGAAGGAATGCCCAGGCCCGAAAGGACGATACGCTGCCAGAGGCTTCCGTCGTCTATTACCAGAAGGGGAAAGCCGGAGCACTGGGACGGCAGGGCGGCAAAGAGGCCGGCCGCAAGAGCCGCCTGATTTTCCGCGCCCGGACGGAGACATTCGTAGAGGTGGAGCAGCGCCCAGTTTCCCCCGTCCGTGCTGATCACCATGTCGGGAACGATCCCTCCGGTGCGGAGCGCCATGACCGATGAGGACGCCGCAAGGATGAAGCATCCGTCTTCCTTCATTTTTTGTATGCGGGGAAGCGCCCCCTCAAGGCCGGGCCCAGAACAGGCGACAAGGACAGGCGCGCAAGGGGAGGGCGCCTTAAGAAACGTAAAAGGGAAGGAAAGATTACGGAAGAAATTCCGCATCCACCTTCCGCCAAAAGCCCGCAGCGTGCGCGCGCCGGCGTCCGCCCGCCGTATGAATTCAGCCGTTTCGGCGACAAGGGAAAGGTAATCCCTGCCGTAGACGGCACGCGCGGGCCGCCATTCCACGATCATGATGCGCGAAGAAGGGGTGTCGGGAATTTCACGTTCCAGAAAACCGGAAAGAGGCCCGCGCAGGGGCGACCAACAGGCCGTCCTTTCCGGCGCGGCGGGTTCCTCCTCTTCGGGTTCTTCAACATGCAGGGAGATGATCTTGGCCCCCGGACGCCGCCCGGCAAGAAGGGACGCAAGGTAGCCCCTTCCCGGCTCTATTAGTATAAAATATTTTATTTCGTCCCTGATTGAAAGCGCGTCAAGGTAGCGTTCCGCCTCAAGGCGCGGATTGAAACGGGAATGCAGACGTACAAAGCCGCCGCCTTTATTTTTTCCCGTTTTCTCAGGCCCGGTTTCCGGCATCTTACAGATAGGCGTGAAGGTGTTTCATCGCCTCGGCGGGACTGTTTGCCCTGAATTGCAGGGGCGCCCTGATTTTAAGGCTCTTTGACAGCCTGTGGGCCAAAAGTTCATGATCAAAATCGCCGGGAACAAGGACAAGGGAAAAACGGCAGGGCAGCGGCAGCGACAAGCCCAGGGCGCCTACGATCCCTGAAAGTACCCCGGAAAATTCAGCCGAATCGCGGTATTCGTCGGGCATTTCAAACACAATGCACTGGAATGCCTGGCTGCTTCCGCAATACGCGCCTATCCCGTCCATAACGCCCTGCGGGGAAATGGTATGGGCGGTCTTCTTTATTTGTCCCTGTTTTAGAAGACCCCCTTCCGTTCCCGGAAAAGATTCTCTTTCCGCGGCGGAAGGCCCGCCTGGCACGGGGGTCTTGATACCGGCTCTGCTTAAAAGCCCCATTTATACAAGTCCCAATTCCTTGAACAGTTTTTTGTAGGTGTCAAAGTACTCGGATCTGGCAAACTCTTCTATTTTTTCATCGGGCAGTGATTCAAGCAGCTGATCCATATAGGAAAGAACGGTTTTAAGCTCCTGTTTGATGTTGGAAGGAATGTCCATAGCCTCATCATCGTCCCCTTCCGCCGCCGCGCCTCCATCTTCGGTTTCCTGGGGAAGCTCCGCCGTTACGGCCTCCTCCTCCGGGAACGCTTCCGCCGTTTCATCCGTTTCATCAAGAGCGGCTATGCCGCCGTCGGCAAGAACTTCCTTCTCTTCAATGTCGTCCTCAAAGGGGACCTGCGAATCGTCGGCTTCCACGATGAAGCCTTCGGGAATGACAGGCGCGAAACTGTCGTCTTCGGCGGATTTAACCGAGGGCAGTTCCGGCGTATCTTCAAAGGCAACTTCTTCGGTAATGTCTTCCGCGTTAATATCCGGAAAGGGAATCTCTGGAACCGAAATGTCTTCCCCGTCCTGAACATCCCCCTCTTCGGCGGAAATATCAAAGACGGTATCGTCGTCCAGCTCTATTGAAATATCCTCCGGGGTATCTTCCGGAACGCCTTCGTCCGCGTTTTCCTCCTCCCCGGCGGTTTTTTCCTCCGGTTCGGAAAGATCCAGATCCAGGGAAATGTCGTCGTCAAGGGGAAAATCATCCAGCGAAGGTTCCCGCAGGGGGGTTTCCGTAATGCCGGCGCCGAGATCCGGTTCGTCGATAACCGCTTCGGAAAGATCCAGGGAACTTTCGTCAAGGGAAAGGCCGTCAAGGGCAAAATCGCCGGCGGAATCTTCGAAGGAAGCTTCGTTTCCGGTTTCAATTTTTTCTACCGTCAGGGGATCTTCTTCCAGATACGTTGTATCCTCAGGCGGCAGGGTCATGGGTACGGCCCCCTCTTCCCGGAGCTGTTTGAGCCCGTCATTGTCGTTATCAAGTTCGTCAAGGGAAAAACCGGGAATCTGATCCTCCACCTTCGCCTCGCTTCCCAGTTCGTCAAGCTCAGGTTCCCCGAAGTTAAAGCCGCCGTCATCCCCGCCGTCCGGGGCGGAACCGCCGTCCTCCAGAATCTCCTTTTCATCTTCCCCGGAGCCTATGATGTCTTCCTGATCGGAAAGCATGTCCGGCAGGGGAGTTTCGTCCATCGCGCCAAAAGAACCAAGATCGTCTGTTTCCGCGAAACCGGCGTCTTCAAGTTCCCCGGTCGCGTCGGCGCCGGTTTCCTCGGTAAAGTCGGCGGTGTTAAGTATGTTGTCAAGTTCATCCCCGGTAAGGGCTATCTTTTCATCGTCTTCCTCGTCAAAGAAGCCCCCCCGGTTCTGGGAATCGCCGTGCTCCTCGGCGGACGGTTCCCCCTTTACAACGGCGAATTCCTTTTTCAGCGTGGTCAGTTCCGTTCTAATGGACGCAAGTTCATCGGCTATTTTCATCAGAAGCTGGGTGGAAAGATCCCCGTCCTGTTTTTTTTCTTTGACAGGAACAGGCTCCGCCAGATCGGATTCGACAGGTTCAAGAAAATCGTCCATGGAGATTTCGGTAAATCCTTCTTCGCCGCTGTCCCCGGTTTCTTTCTCTTCCACACCGGCCGCTTCCATGACGCCGGAAAAATCTTCACCGTTATCCGGTTCGGGCAGGCCAAGATCGTCAAGGCCGCTTAAACTGTCTTCATCGGGAATATCAAGATCGGGAAGCGAAGAAAGATCGTCCGAACCTGACATAAAGTCAAAATCATCCCCGGTGGAACCGGAAGGCGGCGGGGATGATTCCGCAAATTCCTGGCCCTCGGCGCCGGCAAAGGAAAGATCCTGGGGTTCGCTTTTGACCCATACACCGTACTCGTCAAGTTCGGCGGAGGAGCCTATTGTACCACGATCATAATATATCGAAGGTTTCTTTTCACTTGCCATGAACCGCTCCCAATTATAACACGTATATTACTAATTATCGGCCAATACGGGTCATATAAGTAGAGTTTTTTGGGATAATCACCCCCAAAGCCTCCATAATTTAGATCTTAGCCCAGGGTTTTTCCCGTTGTCAACCGCATATGCCTCAAGATACCGTCCCTCTTTTCCGTAAATTTAGCAATGGGAGTCTTCAAATATCTCACCGCCTTCTGGACGGCCGCCGCCGTGTACGCCGTCTTGTCCTTTCTTGCCGGAGCCATGGGGCTTTCCGCGTACCGGGAGCTTCTTGTGGAACGGGATAAACAGCGGGCCAACATGGAAAAACTCGGCCTTGTCAACGAAACTCTTGAAAATACCAAAAACAGCCTTCTTTACGACAGGGACACCATAGCCGTTTACGCCAGAGAACTGGGATACGGCGGCAGGGACGAACGCTTTGTCCGCATCGTGGGGCTCGGGGGGGTAAAACGTCCCGCCGTCCGTCCCGGCGAAGTTGTCAGGGCGTACCGGCCGGAATTCATGGATGACCGCCTTATAAAGATAATAGCCCTTTCGGCCGGCGGGGCCGTCTTCGCGCTTCTTCTGGTTTTCGACGCGCTCAAACGGGCGCGCGGTTAACGGCCCGGACCGCCGGGTAAAGCGCCGCCGGGGCCCTTTGTCCATTCGACATCCCGTACTTCGGGGATCAGTTCCGTTTCGTCTCCGTTCCGGCGGAAACCTGTCGACATTTTAAGCCCCCGCAGCGCGGTTCCCCTGCCGTACAGTCTCAGCTCCCAGATCACCGGCTCCGCCCCGGCGCTGAGTGCCCTGGCGTCTTCATAGGGCAGGGGATAGTAATACCGCTCCGTGTTTGGGGAAACCTGCCGTACCGTAAGGACGTTGTTGTCTATCGTGTAGGAAAGCGTCATGTGGACGCCGGAAGAAAAGATCGCCATGCCCCGTCCCCCCCGGTACAGACGCACCGTCTCAATGCCGGTTTCCCCCTTCCAGCTTCCCATGATCCGGTTTTCACTGATGTCTTCGGCCGGAACGGGAGCCTCTTCGCCTGAGGGCGGGGTAAAGGCGGCTTCCAGCGCGGAACGGACCTTGAGGACCAGTTCTCCTGTGGTTTTGTAGGAATAGGACCAGGTTCTCATCCCGCCTGTGGCCGCTTCTATGTTCACGGTAAGCGTACAGAGATCCCCTTCCGCCCGTATGCTTCCCGATACGGTAAATTCGGGTTTTTTGGAAAAAGCGCCTGCGGCAGGGCCTGTTTCCCCGGACGCCGCCTCCGGGGGAACGCCAATCACTTCTCCCAGTTCGGAAAGGTACGAACGAATGAGCGACTCCAGGAGGCGTCCTTCATCGCCGCTTATACCCTCAACGGAAAAAGGCAGCGCCGCGATCACCGGCTTTCCGTTTTGCGCCCCCAGCACGGGGGAACCGCGCGTACCGAAAGGTTCCCCGCCGGAAAAGACGAAAAGCGAAAACACCAGAACCGGAAGCCGCTTCATACGCCTTTAGTATACTCCTTCCGGAAAGAATGATCCAGAAATCCTGGGGGCCCTCCTGAGCGCGGGCTTTTTTCAGCGTTACAATTCCCCTTTTACGGGTACTCGTGCCAGGCCATTTTACCACCCTCCCCGGCCGCGACGAACTTCCCGCCACCGTAGGCAATGCCATAAATGGTGGAAATACCAAAGGTGGAGGCCGTTCCGTCGATACCGGCCCACGTTTCCCCGTTGCCGGACCAGGCCATTGTGCCGCCCCACCCGACCGCGACGAACTTCCCGCCGCCCCAGGCGATGCCATAGATGGGATAAATACCAAAGATAGAGGCCGTTCCGTCGATGCCGGTCCACGTTACCCCGTTGCCGGACCAGGCCATGTGACCGTCATGTCCGACCGCGACGAACTTCCCGCCGCCCCAGGCGATGCCATCGATATGAGAATAACCAAAGGTGGAAGCCGCTCCGTTGATGCCGGTCCACATTTCTCCGTCGTCGGACCAGGCCATTCTGCCGTTCTGCCCGACCGCGACGAACTTCCCGCCGCCCCAGGCAATGCCATCGATGTTGGAAGCACCAAAGGTGGAAACCGCTCCGTTGATGCCGGTCCACGTTTCTCCGCCGGTGGACCAGGCCATGTGGCCGCCCTCCCCGACCGCGACGAACTTCCCGCCGCCCCAGGCGATGCCACTGATGTTGGAAGCACCAAAGGTGGAGGTCGTATCGATGCCGGTCCACGTTACCCCGTTGCCGGACCAGGCCATTCTGCCGTTCTGCCCGACCGCGACGAACTTCCCGCCGCTCCAGGCGATACCCTAGATGTAGGAAGTACCAAAGGTGGAGCCCGCTCCGTCGATACCGGTCCACGTTACCCCGTCGGCGGACCTGGCCATTTGGCCGTCAGCCCCGGCCGCGACGAACTTCCCGCCGCCCCAGGCGATGCCCAAGATGACGGAAGTACCAAAGGTGGAGGCCGTTCCGTTAATACCGATCCAGTCAACTTTCCACTTGGCGTAGAGGGTCGTATCGGCAGCGAAGGCGTAGGAACCGCCCGCGGCGTAGTCCGTGCCGGATCCGTTTGCCTGGGTATTCCAGCCCCGGAACGTACATCCCGTCTTTACGAGGCTGCCTTGGCGGGGCATGGGCATGGGCAGACCGGCAGGACCCAACAGCGCCATGGGAACCACCATGCCGCCTGTATGCCCGTTGCCGCTAAAGGTAACGGTAACGGGTATGGATACTGAATCGGGGCCGGAGATCTTGCAAGCGGCGGACACAAGGGCGGCCACCGCAAAAAACATTGACATACGTTTCATACCTTACTCCTCCAGGCCGCCCCAAAAGATCTTCGGGCAAATTTTTTTGAGGAAAATGGCGGTGAGTAGTGTGTGTGTGTGTGTGTGTGTGTGCAAAAACCGTGCCAACCGCAACGATGCGGGACACAAATTCAGGGATTTTTTTCACATATACGGCAGTCCGCGCCGCTTTTTTCATAATAATAGTATACCACATACTACGGATTTGGGTACAGAAAGAGGGCCGCGGACACAGTAATTCCGAATTCAAAACAACCACGGACACAGACCAACACGGGCAAACTGTAAATTTGAAACTGAAAAGTCCGTTCTGTCCGTGAGGTCCGCGGTTAAATTCTTTGCGACGATTGCGGTTAAAAAATTCTTCGCGGTTAAACGGGTCAAGAACAGGCTCCTAGCGCAGGCGGAATTCCCGTTCCATGTCCCTTTTAATATCCCGTTCCCGTATGCCGGCCCGTTTGTCAAAGGCTTTTTTCCCCTTGCAGAGCCCCAGTTCCACCTTTACCCGGCCTTTTTTGAAATAAAACGACAGGGGAATAAGGGTGTACCCCTTTTCGTCTACCCGGCGGTGTATCCGTTTTATTTCCTCACGGTGAAGGAGGAGTTTTTTTTTCCGGCCGGGATCGTGGTTAAAAACCGACGAAAAGGGATTTTCGGCGATATTCAGGGAACGGAGCCAGACTTCGCCTTCGATTACCTCGGCCCAGGCGTCGGGGAAAGATATTTTTCCGTCCCTGAACGATTTGACTTCCGTCCCCAGGAGTTCCACGCCGCACTCGTAGGTGTCGTCCACCGAATATTCGTAGCGCGCCCGGCGGTTCACGGCGATGATCCTCACCCCGTCTCCCATATCAGTCTCCCGCCGTTTTACGGACAATGACGGGCCGGAACGAGATAATGGGTGAAGAAAGATCCGGGGGAAGGGACGCCCGTTCCGTTTGTATCGTTTGGCCCTGGCTGTCCGCGGTTATCCGTCTAAGGGAACGTTCAGGGGAACCGACCGCCTCTATGGCGCGGGGGTCCGCGGGAAGGAGGAGGGGCGCGAAAGGATCGGCGCACCATTCCCACAGCCCCCCGTTCCGCAGCAATTCCGGGGGAACACGGGGGGAGCCTTCGGATCCCGCCGCAGCTTCCCATTCGGCTTCGGCCGGAAGGCGGGCCTCGTAATCCGCCATGGCGGCCGGAAGGCGGGCCGAGAACCAGAGACAGAAGGCCTCCGCCGCGTACCAGGAAACGCCGGCCGCGGGGGCGTTTTCACCGGCTCCGTAGGACGGCCCGATCCACCGGGGGTTTTCCGCGAGGAACCGTGTAAAAAGGCCTTGGGGAACGGGCGCCCCGCAGAACCAGAAATCCCCGGAACGCCCTTCCGAAACCTCCCCAACCCGTATAAAGGGAAGATCTTCTATGGAAATCCGGGCCGCCTCCCCCTGGCCATTCAGGGAAGCCGCCCCGGCCGTCTCCGTAAGCCCCGGCGTGGCAAAGGCCGTATCTTCCGCGCCTTCCGCGCTTTCCCCCTGCCAGGGCGTCAGGCCGGGCAGGACCCGGCCCAGCCATTCCCTTCCCTGGGGGTATTTCGCAAGCCAGGCGAGGCTTTCTTCGGCGGAACGGAGCAGGCTCACCGGGGACGGGGCAAGCCCTCCGTTATCGGAAAGGGCTTTGGCGCGCGCCAGATCCCGCAGGGACGCCCTGGTAACGGCAAAACGGGCGGAGGCTTCGATGATCCCGTTCATTTCTTCCCGCAGTTCCGCCGCGCCGGGCCGGGCCGCCCGGTACGCCCCTTCCGAAAGGCTCATGGGAATTTGGTACGCCGCGGTAGGTTCTCCGGCAAAGGTCCACGCGGCAAAATCGGCGGCGTGGGAAGCGAAGACGGCGGCGGGGGCCGGGGACTCCAGAACGGCGCGGACCGGATGGACAAGGGGAAAGATCGATGAGGCGAAAAGACGGCCGCGGAATTCCTCTTCCCGTACAAAAGGCGTAAAGCCGGGCAGCGAAAGGGTAAGGGTGTGTCTTCCTTTGGGGACAAAGATCTTGCAGGGAGCGGCGCCCATGTAGATCCCGTCAACATAAAACGCGGCGCCTTCCGGTTCACAGGATACCGCCGCGACGCTTCCGGGCCCTGAAAGGCCAGGGAAAAAAAGCGTGAAAAAAACAACGCCAAGTATGATGAGCGCGTACAGAACCGCGAGGTACGCCCCCGGCCGTATTCCCAGAATGGCCGGAAGACGGACGCCGTCTTCCTCCGCGCTTTCTTTTTCGGACATGGCGGCATTATAGGTCCGGTCCTCTCTCTTGTCAACGATGGCGGTTCATGGTATTTTTGGTTCAATGTCCGTTAAGACCGGTTTCTTTGACCGTATTCAGTATCTCACCGAAGCGTTTCTTGCGGCAAGAAAGCGGCGAAAACGGATCATAAAGGAAAAACAGCGGAAGAAAAACATCATTGCCGACTGGGTAGAAGCCTTCCTCTGGGCCGCCGGGGTGGTGCTTCTTATCAACCAGTACCTTTTTCAGGCGTACCAGATCCCTTCAGGCTCCATGATAGACACCCTTTTGATCGGGGATCATATTTTTGTCAACAAGATCATCTACGGTCCGGAACTGCTTCCGGGCGTGGCCAAGCTGCCCAGCCCCATACGGCCCGCGCGGAACGACGTGATCATCTTTGAAAATCCCGATTATATTTCGCGGGGGCCGGTGTTTGACATAGCCCAGCGTATTATTTACATGCTTACCCTTTCGCTTGTGGACATAGACAGGGATGAATCAGGCCAGCCCAGGCCCCATTTTCTTATCAAGCGGGCCGCCGGCATGGGCGGGGATCGTTTTATCACGGAAAAGGGGAACATGCTCATCCGTTTTGCCGGAACGGATCAATGGGTAAAGGAAGGGGAATACAAGACGGCGCGGAACTGGGGGCATACACTCGGCCGCCTTGTTTCCGAAGATCAGTACCCGGCGGTTGAGGCGGCCGGCAGGGCGGCGGCCTATGCGGATATGGGGCTTCCTCCTCCTTTGGACCAGCGGGACGCGGCCTCCGGGCGGGGAGGGTACTCGGACGCCTTTGCTTTCCGGAGGGCCCGTCTTGAGACCCTCCGCGGCCTTGCCCCCGGCGACGAGCGGTACCGGCGTCTTTTGGCCCGCGAGCGCATGGGGTGGTATGTCCCCGGGGGGCGCGTGTTTCCCCTTGGCGATAACCGCGACAATTCGCGGGACGGCCGTTTCTTCGGGCCGGTACGGGAGGCAAAAGTTCTGGGCCGGGGCGCCGTCATTTACTGGCCGCTGGGGCGGGCGGGGGTCATCAGGTAAAATATGGCGGGCAAGTGGCGGAGGTATTCATACGCGGCTCAAAAAACCCGGCGTTACCGGGTGTTGTGGATCCTCCTCTGTTTCGCCGGCATCTATATTCTGTACAATTCCCTTACCTCGTTCTTTTTTTCCTTCAGGGTACTGGAAAACAACGCCATGCAGCCGGGTTTCCACGCGGGGGATCGCATCATCTTTTCTTCCTTTCTGGTACATTCCCTGCTTTTGAATTTCGGCCCGGGGGACAGGCCTCCGCCCTTCAGGCGGGGAACCGTGATCCTTGTCGACATGAACGGAAAAAGAAACGGCGGCGCGTTTGTCTCCCTGCTTGACGGGTTCGTCCGTTTCTTTACCGCCCAGCGCGCCGATCTCTTCGGAAAAGAAGACTATCTGTACATCAAGCGGGTAATAGGGCTGCCGGGCGATGAAGTCACCATGACCAATTTCGTCATCCGCGTAAAACCCCGGGGCGGCTCATACGGCCTTACCGAATTTGAGCTTTCCGAAAAACCCTATGACATAACCATTCCCCAGGTGCCGGCCCTGTGGGACGAATCCCTGCCCTTTGCGGGAAACACGGACCGGATCTTCCTTGGCGAGGATGAATGTTTTGTGCTTTCCGACGACAGAAGCAATACCAACGACTCCCGCACCTGGGGGCCGGTGAAGGCGGATCTGATTACGGGAAAAGCCATATTCAGGTACTGGCCTCCGGGCGCGCTGGGGCCTCCCTGATCCGCCGTGGAAGCCTCCCTGTATATTCACGTTCCCTTTTGCGCGGGCATCTGCGGCTACTGCGATTTTTATTCGGTTCCCGTCAAACCCGGTGATAAAAGAACCGGTTCCTTTATTGACGCCCTCTCCTCCCGCGCGGAGGCGGTTCTCCGTGATTTTGCCGTTACGAAGGTTCCCACGGTGTACATTGGGGGCGGTACGCCTTCCGTTCTGGGGGCGGAAGGGACGGCGCGGCTTCTTGCGGCCGTCGGCGCGCTGCTTCCCCCTTCGGATCTTCCTCGTGAATGGACGGTTGAGGCGAACCCCGAATCCGCCGGCCGCCCCTTCCTTGAAGCCTGCCGCATGGGGGGCGTTACCCGCGTAAGCCTTGGAGTCCAGACTTTTCATGAACCATCGCGGCGGGCGCTGGGGCGGACGGGCCGCGGGAGCCTTGTTCCAGGGCGGCTGGCCCTTGCGCGGGAAATTTTCGGCGCTTCCTTTTCCGCCGATCTGCTTTCCGGCCTTCCCCTGCAGGATGAAGATACTCTGCGGAGGGACATCGGTACGCTGCTTGAGTATGAGCCGGGGCACGTTTCCCTGTACAGCCTTACCGTCGCCCCCGGCACCCCGCTTGAGGAAAAGAGCCGCGTTCCGGGTTTTCTGCCGGATTCCGACAGGGCGGATCTTCTGTGGATAACCGGCCGGGATATGCTTGCCGCGTCGGGTTATGAGCAGTACGAAGTGTCGAATTTTGCCCGGCCCGGACGGCGCTGCGCCCACAATATACGCTACTGGCGCATGGAAAACTGGCTTGGCCTGGGGCCGGCCGCGTCGGGAACCGTCATTGACGGCGGTTTTCCGGCGACGGGGCGCCGCTTTACCGGGGGGGCCAACCTTGACGCCTGGCTTCTCCCGCGCGTTTCAGGCGGGCCTGAGGATACGGTGGAATTCCTCGATACGCCTGTGCTGATGAAGGAAAGCCTCCTCATGGGGTTCCGTTACGCACAGGGACCCGCCGGGGAACTTTTCATGAAACGCTTCGGCCTTTCCGTTGAGGAAGCCATTCCCCAAACCGTACGAAAATGGCGGGCGCGCGGCCTTCTTTCGGGCGGGCTTCGCAAAGGGGACGCGCCGCGCCTTTCCGCCGGGGGCCTTCTCTTTCTTAATCCTTTCCTCCTGGACGCCTTTGCGGAGCTGTCCGTGCCGCGAAGCGGTATTTCTTGACAGGATAGTGAATGCGGTGTTTACTGGTGTTACGGGTATTTGTTCCAAAAACGCAAGTTGTGGAACAGGCTCATTATACACACAAGGAGAACGGCATGGCAAAAACGGCTATCGACAATCTGGGGTGGGGCGTCAATCTTATCCTCACCATCTTCTTTGATCCGCTTGTTCAGGGCATCAACCGCATTCTGCGGGGCAACCTCATCATCGGCGTTATCTGGATTATCACAGGCGGCATATTCGGCATAGGCTGGATTGTCGACATTGTAACCATGATAACCAAAAAGGACATCACCGTACTCGCGTAGGAGCTTTCCGCCGCCGCAAGGGCCGGAAAGATTTCCTGTTCGAAAATCATGTGTACCGCCGGAAAGTTGTCCGGTAGCTTCAGTTTTCAAGCGGAAGTTAGTGAACAACTCTATTCCAAATAGCCGGAAAGCCGGCGGTACGCCTGGTTGACGATGTGTTTCTTTTCTACATCGATATCTTCTCCCAGTTCGTCGATAAGGGCTTCAAGGCTCGCGAGGCTTTCGTTGATGGCGGTGTGAAAGCTCCGCGAACAGCGGAACCAGTAGTTTCCTTCCCCGTCGCTGAAAAGCGCGATAAACCCCAGATCGTTTTTTCCCTTTTTCCAGAGCGCGGGGAAGAGGAGATCCGCAAGATGTTCCACAAGGGCGCCGGGGTTATCCGTTGAGTTGAATTTGTCCTTCCGGGGCCAGGTCCGCCCGAGCGCGCCTTCGATTTCAAGGGAAGGGGCAAGCGAGAGGATAAGCGAAAGTCTTTCTCCTTCGAGGATCGTGTACCCGCCGTCCGTAACGACCACTCCGCGGAGCCCCCGGTACATGCCGTTTCTGCCGCTCTGAAGGGCCGCTTCCTTTCCGGCGTCGTCCTTTACGCGGGAAAGCCTTTCCCACGGAAGCCGCACCTGTTTTTTCCCCTTGACCGCCGTTATTTCAAAAATTTCCCCGCATATCCTGATGCCGCCCGTAAAGCCGCGCCGGTTCCGTTTTTTTCCTTCCTCCGTTTCACGCCCGTCCCTTTTAACGTCGAAGGCGGAAAGGAATTTCGGATCGAGCCGTTCAAGAATTTCGGGGGAAAGCGGCGAAACGGACATGGCGTACATCCTTGTTGTCCGCACTATTTCCCCGGCCACTATGTAACGCGGGCCCGAAGATTCTTCCCTGCCGTGCCTGAACATTACCGATCCGGGATGTATGGTGATGCGGTCCGCGGTAAGGCTGCGGTAGCTGTGCCGTTCCGCCCTGCCGCCGCTTTCGCGGACGCAGACAAACTGTATGAGCCCGCGGGCGACGCAGTACAGGTAGTCTTCCACGCTTCCCCCGTGTCCTATGGGGATGCCAAGCGAGCCTGTGATCTCTTCAAGCTGCGCGGCGACATTGATTATTTCCGCCATGGCCCTTTCGTCAAGGTAATTTTTTTCGCAGAATTTCTCCCTGTTTGCCGAATCACGGCAGGCCCTGAACAGCCTGAGAAAGGAAACGAAGTCCCCGCCGGGATCGCGGAAGTTGTGATGCGCCTTTCTGGCCTCCAGTTCTTCGCCCGGCGGAAGTACGTACGGACTCTGCGTGGAAAGAAAAGCCGCGGCGATTATGGTTTCTTCCGTTACGTCAGGACAGCGCAGCAGGGCTTCCACGATGATGCGGGACTGCCGGGGCGGAAGGGGAAATTCCGTCATGAGTTTTCCCGTGCGCGAAAGGCTCCTGTCGTCCTCAAGCGCGTCAAGCAGATTCAGCGTTTCCATCGCGGCGATGATCCCTTCACGTCCGGGCGGCGATATAAAATCGAATTCCTCGAAGTTGGTGATCCCCAGGTCAGCCATGCGCAGCACCACTTCCGAAAGATCGGTGCGGAATATTTCTTCCGCGGTAAAAAGACTCCGGTTTTCGAAATCCCTCCTTGTATACAGCCGGTAACAGGTTCCCGCCCTGGTCCGTCCGGCCCTGCCCCTCCTCTGGTTTGCCGACGCCTTTGATATGGGGGCTTCGACAAGGCTGGAGGTGAAGGTACGGGGGTTGTACCAGTTGAGTTTCGAGAGCCCCGAATCTATTACGCAGGTGATCCCGTCTATGGTCACCGATGTTTCGGCGATGTTGGTCGCTATTACCGCCTTGGTCTTCCCCGCCGGAGGGGGAGCGAAGACGCGCTCCTGCTCTTCCCTGCCGAGCCTTCCGTACAGGGGAAGTATGTAAAGGTAGCGGCCCGCGGGCCCCGATGCCAGGCTGTTCATGCAGTCCTTGATCATCTTCTCGCCGGGAAGAAAGACAAGGATGTCCCCGCCGCGTTTTTCGCTTATGAAGCGCTCTACGATGGATTCCGTTTTTTCAATAATTGCCTCGGGGGAATTGCGGCCAGGGCCGGCCGCCGGTACGGGATCGTAGATCAGCGTTACCGGATACACGGGGGCTTCTATTTTTACTACAGGACATTCGCCCAGATACTCGGAAAAAACCCCGGCGTTAATTGTCGCCGAAGAGATGATTACCCTGAAGTCCTTTCTGCTTTCAAGCGTCCTCTTGAGGAGGCCGAGGATGAAATCAATGTTAAGGCTCCGCTCGTGGGCCTCGTCTACCACGAGGAGACTGTACCTTGAAAGCCAGGGATCGAGTTTCATCTCCTGCAGGAGTATTCCGTCCGTCATGATCTTGATCTTCGTAGCCGGGGATGTCCTGTCCTCGAAGCGCATTTTGTAACCGGCAAGGGCGGGAATGTCCGTTCCCGTCTGGCGGGCGATGTAGCCGCATACCGACACCGCCGCGATGCGTCTTGGCTGGGTTATTCCGATAATCCCCCTCCGCGAAAAACCCGCTTCGTGCAGTATTAACGGAAGCTGCGTGGTCTTGCCGGATCCTGTAGGGCTCTCCACGACCACAGCCTGATTGTGTTCCAGGGCGTTAAGGATAAGATCCTTGTGCCGGTATACGGGAAGATCAAGATAGTTCATAACGCAATCATAACGCGCACGGCGAAAAGTTAGAAGGGAGGGGGTGTCCGCGGATTTTTTCTTCCGATAATAGACACATTGCCGTAGTTGGTGTTATAATAAAATTGTGCTGTATGACGACAGATATAAAACAGGGAGGCGGGAGGAGCTGCATGAGTAAGCATGTGTTCTTTTTCGGCGAAGGCAGGGCCGAAGGAGATGCCGGAATGAAGGATCTGCTGGGAGGCAAGGGCGCCAACCTTGCGGAGATGACGAATCTTGGCATTCCGGTTCCGCCGGGGTTCACGATTTCTACCGAAGTATGCGCGGCCTATTATGAAAAGAAGGGCGGATACTACGCTCCGGCCGTCAGGGAAGAAGTGGCGGCGAATTTAAGGCGCCTTGAAAAAGTCAGGGGCAAGCGTCTGGGCGATCCGGACGATCCCCTTTTGGTGTCGGTGCGTTCGGGCGCCGCGGTTTCCATGCCGGGGATGATGGACACAATCTTGAACCTTGGAATGAACGACAGGGCGGTTCACGGGCTCGCGGAAAAAACGGGGAATCCGCGTTTCGCGTGGGACGCCTACCGCCGCTTTATACAGATGTACGGCGACGTGGTCATGGGCGTTCCCGGCGGCGACTTTGAAGATGCGATAGCCGCCGTTAAAAAGGCCAGGGGCATAGAGCTTGACACGGATCTTGGCGAGGACGATCTGGAACGCCTTGTCGGCGAATACAAGAAGATCGTCAAACGCCGCAAGGGAAAAGATTTTCCGCAGGCGCCGCAGGATCAATTGTGGGGCGCCATAGACGCCGTTTTCGGTTCCTGGATGAATGAGAGGGCTATTACGTACCGCCGGCTTAACGATATCCGCAGTCTCAGGGGTACGGCGGTGAATGTCCAGGCCATGGTTTTCGGCAACTTCGGCGAGGACTCGGGCACCGGCGTCTGTTTCAGCAGGGACCCGTCCACGGGTAAAAATGAATTTTACGGCGAATACCTTATGAACGCGCAGGGCGAAGACGTAGTGGCCGGCATCAGGACGCCCGAAAAGATCGCCACGCTTGCCAAACGGAACCCCGTCATCTACAGGCAGCTTGTCACCATTAAAAACAGGCTGGAAAAACACTTCCGCGACATGCAGGACATGGAATTTACCGTTCAGCAGGGGGAACTCTTCCTGCTTCAGACACGGAACGGCAAGCGCGCCGGGGGCGCCGCCGTCAAATGCGCCGTAGACATGGTGGCGGAAAAACTCATTGACAAAAAAACCGCCATACTCAGGGTAAGCCCGTCCCATCTGGATCAGCTGCTGCACCCCATGATAGATTCCGCGGCCCTGAAAACCGTGAAGTCCGTAACAAGGGGGCTTAACGCTTCGCCGGGGGCGGCTTCAGGCAGGATAGTCTTTAGCGCGAAGGACGCGGAGGTCTGGCACGAACGGGGCGAAAAGGTCCTCCTTGTGCGCAAAGACACAAGCCCCGAGGACATAGGGGGCATGGTGGTTTCCCAGGGGGTCCTTACTTCCACCGGGGGCATGACCAGCCATGCCGCGGTAGTCGCCAGGGGTATGGGCACTCCCTGCGTGGCCGGAGCCAAGGACGTTTCCGTTCAGGAAAATACCGCCGTCATAGGCGGAAAAACATACCGGGAAGGCGACTGGCTTTCCATAGACGGCCATACCGGCGACGTATACGAAGGAAGGCTGCCCCTTGTTACTCCCGGTATTTCCGGGGACATGAGCGTCTTCCTCAGCTGGTGCGACGAAGTGCGCGCGTCCTCGGCGCGCGGGAACGTCAAGGGATTCCGGGTCAGGGCCAACGCCGATCAGCCCGAAGACGCGAAGCGCGCCTTTGCCTTCGGCGCGGAGGGCGTGGGGCTCTGCCGTACCGAGCACATGTTCTTTGACAGGGAAAAGCTCATCCATTTTCAGGCGATGATAGTGGCGGATACCGAAAAAGACCGGCGCGCCCAGCTTGCGAAGATACTTCCCCTTCAGCAGAAGGATTTTTTCGGGATCTTCAAAGCCATGGAAGGCAAGCCCGTGACCATAAGGCTCCTTGATCCGCCGCTTCATGAATTTGTTCCCCACACAAAGGAAGAAGTCGACGAGCTTGCCGCCCACATCGGCGTGAGCGCGGCGGATCTGCAGCCCAAGATAGACAGGCTCCATGAAGCCAATCCCATGCTGGGGCACCGCGGCTGCCGCCTTGCGGTGACATACCCTGAAATTTACGACATGCAGGTGGAGGCGATAGCCAGGGCCGCGGTGGATTGCGTAAAGCGGAAGATCCCCGTTGAGCCTGAGATCATGATCCCCATCGTGATTACGGCGCGCGAATTGAAGCTGCTCCGCCCCAACGCCGAGGCCGTTCTTGCGAGGGTCTTTGACGGGGCCGGAGTAAAGCTCAAGGTAAAAATAGGAACGATGATAGAAGTTCCCAGGGCGGCGATACGTTCGGGCCACATCGCGAAGTACGCGGATTTCTTCAGCTTCGGCACGAACGATCTTACCCAGATGACTTTTGCCTTTAGCCGCGACGACGTGGCTTCCTTCCTTCCTGTGTATCTGGAAAAAAACGTTCTTGACGTTGATCCCTTTAAATCCATCGACGAGGAAGGAGTCGGTTATCTTATACAGAACGCCGTTGAGCAGGGCCGCGCGGTTAATTCCGGCCTCAAGGTCGGCATCTGCGGCGAGCACGGGGGCGATCCCGCCACTATTGACTTCTGTTACAGGGTGGGTTTAAGTTATGTATCATGTTCACCATTCCGGGTTCCTCTTGCCCGCCTGGCCGGCGCGCAGGCGGTGTTAAACAATTCCGGATTGAATATAAAAAAGGCATCTCAGGCGGCAAAGGCCGGCGGGAAAGCCGCTGCTAGGGTGAGTAGCAGAACAACACACGCAAAGGGGGAAGAGATGGCAGTTACACCAGATGCGGCGAAAAAGCCGGCGGCCAAGAAACCTGCGGCGGCAAAGAAACCGGCCGCGGCGAAGAAACCCGCTGCTGCGAAGAAGCCCGCGGCGGCAAAGAAACCCGTGGCGGCAAAGAAGCCTGTTGCGGCGAAGAAGCCTGTTGCGGCAAAGAAACCCGCGGCGGCAAAAAAGCCTGCTGCGGCAAAGAAACCCGCCGCGGCAAAAAAGCCCGCGGCAAAAAAGTAATGGAGTTGTTCAATAACTAAAGGTATTGAACAACTTCCGTTTGTGCGAGGGAACTTTCGGAAGATCCGGAAGTTCCCTCAGCCGTTTTGGAAGGGCAGGCAAGTACGGGCGCCGGTCAGCCGGCGCTTTTTTCATATCCGCGGCCGGAGGGGTACTGGCTGCGGCGTACCTCCTGTGATATTATGGGCAAAGAGAGGTGATGTTTATGCAGTATGTTGAATATGGAAAGACAGGCGCCAGGGTTTCCCGGCTGGGAATGGGATGCATGCGGCTTCCGTCGTACGAAAAGGACGGGAAGACAATCTATGACGAGGAAAAAGGCATAGCCCTTGTTCACCGGGCCATGGAACTTGGGGTGAACTACTTTGACACGGCTCCCTATTATTGCGACAAACTGAGTGAAGTCATTGTGGGCAAGGCCCTCAAGGGAAAGCGGGAAAAGGTGTACCTTTCCACGAAGAATCCCATTGACAATGATTCGGGCGATGATTATGAAAAACGGCTTGAAACGTCGCTTAAAAAACTCGATACCGGTTACATAGACTTCTACCATTTTTGGGGAATCAGCCTTGATACTTTTATAAACAAGATACGGGTCAAGGACGGCCCGTGGGACAGGGCGAAGAAGCTGAAACAGGCGGGGCTGATACGGCACATTTCCTTTTCCTTCCACGACAAGGCGGGAAACATGGGGGAAATCATAAAGCGCGCGGACGGCGTGCTTGAGTCGGTCCTCTGCCAGTACAATCTCCTCGATCTTTCCAACGAAAAAGATATAGATTTTGCCCGCAGTGAAGGGCTTGGCGTCGCGGTCATGGGGCCTGTGGGAGGCGGAAGGCTCGGCGCTCCTTCGGAAGTGATACAGGCGCTGCTTCCCGGCAGGGTGCAGAGTTCCGCGGAAGTGGCCCTCCGTTTTGTGTTTAACAACCCCGGTGTGCACATAGCCCTTTCGGGCGTTAGCACCATTGCGCAGCTCGAGGAAAACGCCGCGCTCGCGGACAACATAAAGCCTCTTTCCCCCGGCGAACTCGGGCAGATAGACGCCATGATGAAAGAGAACGAGCGCCTCGCGGGACTTTACTGCACGGGCTGCAAGTACTGCATGCCCTGCCCCCAGGAAATCAATATTCCTGAAATTTTTACCATCATGAATTACCACCGGGTATACAAGATTACAGGTTACGCAAAATCCGCCTACGCGGAAATCGGCAAGGTGGACTGGAGGAACTACAAGAACGCCTCCGCCTGCGTTGACTGCGGGGCCTGCGAGGAAAAATGTCCCCAGAAACTTCCCATACGGCAACAGCTCAAGGAGACGCACGCGACGCTTGCCATGTAACAGCTGTGAATAACCCCCTCCTCAAGACGCTGAAGGGCCTTCGGGGCAATCCCCGTGCCTGCGTATACACCGAACCAATGTGGGGTCTTTCAATGAACCTCTGTCTCCCCTACGCGTCGGTTTATATGCTTGCCCTGGGGCTTAAGGATTCCGAGGTGGGGTTTATTGCCACGGTCTACATGCTCGTGCAGGTGGTGTTCGCTTTTCTTTCGGGGGCCATTACCGACAAGATGGGCCGGCGCAAGACAACGGCGGTCTTCGATTTTATTTCATGGAGCATTCCCTGCCTCATCTGGATGGTGGCTCAGGACTTTTGGTTCTTTTTTGTCGCCGCCATTTTCAACGGGGCAATGAAGGTTACCACCAATTCCTGGGACTGCCTCATGGTGGAAGACGCCGAGAAAAGCCAGATTACAAGAATCTACTCCCTCGTAATAGTGTGCGGGCAGCTTTCCGCGCTCTTTGCCCCCATTTCTTCCATACTGGTTTCCCGCCTTACCCTTGTTCCCGCCATACGGATACTCTACATCAACGCCTTTGTGGTGATGACGGTAAAGCTCGTGATCCTCTACTCCGTTTCCCGCGAAACGGGGACGGGCCTTGTGCGCATGAGGGAAACAAAGGGGAAGAGCCTTTTCAGCCTGCTTAAGGGATACGGCGGGGTATTCAGAATAATAGCGAAATCAAAGGGAACGGTTTTTTCGCTTGTAATAACGGCCCTCGTGGGAGCCGTCGGCATGATAAACACGACCTTCTGGCAGGTAATCGTAAGCAGGAAGCTCCTTATTCCCGATCCGCTGCTCCCCGTCTTTCCCATGCTTCGTTCCGTGCTGGCCATTGTGTTTCTTTTTACCGTTATTCCCTTTATCGCGCGGCTTACGTTAAGGACGCCCCTGCTTTTGGGTTTTGCCGCCTATCTTGCCGGCCAGACTCTGCTTGTCCTTACCCCCGTTACGGGGATGCTCCGGTACGTGCTGCTCCTTGTTTCCCTTTCCTGCGACGGGTTTGGTTCGGGAACGCTCGCCATGCTGGCCGAATCCCTCGTTGCCCTTCACGTCAACAAAGAAGAAAGGGCGCGGGTCATGTCCATTCAGCATATGATCATCATGTTCGCCACGTCCCCCTTCGGCTGGATAGGGGGAATCCTCTCGGGCATTTCACGGAGCCTTCCCTTTGTGCTGACCATCTGTATGCTCCTTGCGGGCGCGGCGGTAACCGCGCTGTACTACGGCTTTAACCCCGGAGAACTCAAGGTGGGCGGTTATGCCCACGAAGACGAAGGGAATGTGGAACTTCCCCCGCCGCGGGGGAATACGGAGGAAGCGTGAACAGGCGCGAAAAACAAAAGGCGGAAACGTTTGTCGATATCATGAGATCCGCCGAGGAACTTTTCATGCGGCAGGGGTATGAAAAAACGTCGATGCAGGAGATCGCGAGCCATTCGGGCCTTACCAAGGGCGCGCTGTACCACCACTTTGCCTCCAAGGAAGATCTGCTTGAACGCATGTGCGCCGATCATTACGCTGCGCTCCTCAGGGCGGCGTCTCCTGTCGCCGGTCCCGCGGAACGCGTGGAAGTTCCCCTCTCCGCCTTTGGGCGTCTGCGGCGCGTCCTTGACATTTCACGCGGCATGGGGATGAGTACGGTTACTTTTGTGTCCGAATACCTCAAGCTGCGGCAGGACGAAAGCGGCGTCATGCTCAGGGAAAGGCTCCGCAAATACGACAGGCAGTTCTACATCGATCTTGTCGCGCCCCTCTTGCGGGAGGCAAAGGAAAAAAAGGAATGTGACTTTGCCGCCCCGGCGGAGACGGTAGCGGTTTTTCTGCACCGCCTTGATCAGGGCGTGGACGAGGAGATACGGGGGGTCTTTGCCGGACACGGCAGGGGGGAAGCGGAAAGGCGGATAATGGACATTATGAAAACCTATGTGTACTGCCTTTCCCGTATCCTTAACGCCCGGTCCCAGGCGGTTTCGGATCTTATCGGCCTTGAGGAGTCCATGCATTTTTACGGGGAAGTGCTGAAAAAGACAAAAAAGTGAGATACGCCAATCTGGACAAAGATCAGGCGATTGGGTATGTTCTTCGTATGAAAAATCATAAAAAAACAATGCCGGGGTTCTTTACCGGCCGGGTTTTGAAAGCGGCTTTGCTCCCTGTCTTTTTCGCACTGGTCCTTTTTTCCGGTCCTGGCGCCGCCGAACGCGTGATCATTTACGGTGTAAAGGGGCCTTCCGGCCTTGGCATGATACGGCTTTTTGAACATCCTCCCACGGCGCCGGGTTTTTCCGTAGAGGTTGAAGTTTTGGCCCAGGCGGACCTTGTGGCGGCCCGGTTCATTTCGGGCGGGGCCAAAATGGGGATGCTGCCCCCCAATCTGGCGGCGAAAATAGCGTCGTCGGGAAAAAGAATACAGGTTGCGGCGGTAACCGGAACGGGGATGCTTTCCCTTCTTTCCTCCGATCCGTCGGTGCGCCGTATCGAGGATCTCCGCGGAAAAACCGTGGAAATGGCAGGGCAGGGCGCCACCCCCGATTATGTGTTCAGGAAGATCCTCCTTTCAAAAGGCATAAATCCCGACGGCGATCTGCGGCTTGGTTATTCCCTTGCGTATCCGGAGATTGCCCGTATGCTTGCTGCCGGAAGAATAAGCCTTGCACTGCTTCCCGAACCCTTTGCCACCATGGCGCGCGAACAGAGGCCCGGTCTTGCCGTCATAGGCGACATTCAGGGGGAATGGGCCGCCCTTAACGGCGCGGGCCTTCTTTCCGCACCTGGCCGGAACTACCCCATGACGGTTTTTGTTGTAGACGCGGATTTCGCGGCGTCCCGGCCCCTTCTCCTGCGGGCTGTTCTTTCGGGTCTTGAGGAATCGGCGGAGTGGGTAAAGGCCAACCCGGAGGAGGCCGGTCTCCTCGCGGAAAAGCACGGCCTTGGGTTAAGCGCCCGGATTGCCGCCGCCGCGATTCCCCGCAGCGGCTATGTTTACATTCCCGCCCGTGAAGCCAGGGGGGATCTTGAGGCCCTGTACCGGGCTTTCCTTGAATTGTCGCCCGCTTCCATAGGCGGTTTCCTTCCCCCGGATGATTTTTACCTCTAGGGGCGCAAGGCCGCGCGGTTCGTTTTTCCCGGCAGTGTGGACGGCGGCCGGGATAACGTTTTTGCTGCTGCTCTGGGAAGCCGCCTCCCTTGCCTGGGGAAGCGATCTGCTTCTTCCCGGCCCCCTTCCGGTGCTGGCGCGTCTTTTGGAGCTTCTTCCGGCGCGGCGTTTTCTTCTTTCCCTTGCGCGGACATTCTTCCGGGTAACGCTGGGGATCCTCATCTCCGTGCCGCTGGGCATTGCCGCCGGTCTTGCCGCCGGGCGGAGCAGGGCCGCCGCCGCCGCGCTGAAACCGCTCTTCGAGGTGATTTCCGCGACGCCCGTCATGTCGGTTATCCTCATCGCCTTTCTCTGGTTCGGGGCGGAACGGACCCCGGTGTTTACCGCCTTTCTTGTGGTTTTTCCCGTCATGGCCGCCGCCGCTATTGAAGGTGTGCGGAGTGTTGATCCGAAACTTAAGGAGCTTCTTGACGTGTACAGGATACGGGGGGCCGCCAGAATGGGCGCTCTTTATCTTCCGTCCGTGGCGCCTTTTATTCTGGGAGGACTGCGGGGTTCGCTTTCGCTCTGCTGGAAAGTGGTGGTTGCTTCCGAAGTGCTGGTTCAGCCTGTCCGCGCCCTTGGAACGGGGATGCAGGATGCGAAGGCCAGGCTTGAGACGGCGGAACTTTTCGCGTGGACGGCGGGAACCGTATGCGCCGCGGCCTTTTCCCAGGGGCTGCTGAGCCTTGCCGTGCGGGCCGTACGGAACCGGACGGTAAAAGCACGGGCCGGAAGAATACTGACGGCCGTGAAAAAGTCTCCGGGGAAACGCGCGGGGGAAAGAACGGAGGGGGAAAAAGCGGGCGTCATTGCCGTGAGGAATCTTTCGTTCGGTTTTGGCTGCAAGGTGATTTTCAGGGATCTCAGCCTTGAGATCGGGTCTTCCGCCCTGGATAATCCCACGGTTATCCTTGGGCCATCAGGCTGCGGGAAAACCACGCTTTTAAGGCTTGTCGCGGGCCTCCTGCCTCCCGGCGAAGGAGGAGTATCCTCCGGACCCGTGTCCTTTGTTTTTCAGGAGCCGCGGCTCCTCCCCTGGAAGACGGTCCTTGCCAACGCCGCGCTTTCCGCCGGGGAAGGGCGGGGCGGGGAAGGGGAGGCCCGCCGCTTTCTCCGCCTTTTTTCCCTTGGCGGCAGAATGGACGCGCTGCCGGATGAGCTTTCAGGGGGGGAACGGCAGCGGGTGAACATGGCCCGCGCCTTTGCCCCGGCCGCGCCCGTGATCCTCATGGACGAGCCCTTTCAGTCCCTGGATATTCCGCTCCGCATGAAACTCATGGATCTTGCCGTAGACATTGCCGGGCGGACAGGGCGCATCCTCCTGTCCGTTACCCACGATCCGCGCGAGGCGGTGTACATGGGAAGGCGCGTCATCGTCCTTGGCCGCCCTCCTTCCGGCGTTGTCTTTGACTCGGGCCCCGTCCGCTCATCAGGCGGCCTTGAGGAAAAACTCCTTGCCGTGCTTGCGGCCGTTACGGAAGGGGATCTTCCTACCGGCTGATCCTGAAGGTTACGGGGTAGCGGTAACGCACGGAAACGCTCTCGCCGTTCGCCTGTGCGGGAACGCAACGCAGGCCCGTAAAGGCCCGGACCGCCGCTTCGCCGAAACCGTAACCGGGCGGGTTTTCCCGCATGACGGTAATGTTCCGCACAAGCCCCGTCCTGTCTATGAAAAGCTCAAGGATCACCCGCCCTTCCACGTTTGAACGAAGGGCGATGGGCGGGTACGGCAGGAGGCTCATGACAAGCCCGCTGTCGAATACGGGCGGAACGGAAACCTGGTGCATGGGAAGGTACTGTTCCCCGGCCGGTTCCGGCCCCCTCCGCGCGGGAGGAGCCGTCTGGGGGACCTCCTCGGTTTCTATCATCGTTTCGGCCGTATCGTCCGTGGACAGGGGAAATTCCTCCGGTTCCTCCGGCGGCCTCTCTTCCTCTTTTTCCTCCTCTTCCTCAACGTCCGCGAGCTTCATGACCCGCGCTTCACGGGGAGGCGGAGGGGGGCTTTTCGCGGTAAAGGCGACGGTGAAAATCAGGACGCCGTGGAGCAGGGCGACGGCCGCGAAAAGCAGCAGCCCCAGGCGGTTATGGTTTTTCATCTTTTACCACAAAACTCACCACGCGGTACTGGAGGATCTGCAGTATTTCAAGAACGGCCGCCACCTTTTCGTAGGGCGTGTTCCTGTCGGCGATAATGTGAACGCGGGTATCCGGAGCGGCGCGGTACAGATCGGCGATTGTATCTTCTATGTCCTTCTTTACGGCCGGAACGCCGTCAAGCCAGGTTCCGCCGTCCCTGTCTATCCATATCTCGAGGTTTTTTTCGGCGCTGGTCCGCAGCGCCCTTTGCGCCTCGGGGTATTCTATCTTCACTTCCTTCCGGTAGTTTATCAGCGCGACCAGCATGATGAAGATCAAAAGAAGGAACGCCACATCCGACATTGAGTTAAGGGGGATGAAGAACTCTTTCCTTTTCCGCTTTCGCAGTTTCACGGGCTTTCCTTCTTCATTACAAAGGAAAACGAATCTATCTTGAGATCCTGGGCCAGTTCCACAAAGGAAACTACGCCCTGCCAGGGGGAACGGGGGTCCACGGCAAGAAGCACGGCAAGATTCGGATTGGCCCCGGCTGCCCTTCGTATTTCCCTTCCGGCAAAGGCCGCGTCCCGCCTTGTCCCGCCGTAAAGGATGTTCCCTTCGCCGTCAAGCTCAAAACGGAGCAGATCGTCGTGCCGTATGAGCCGCACGGAATCTTTCGCCGGAAGGTTCATGAGGAAACCCCTGTTCACGTTAAAGCCCGCTATTACAATAAAGTAGATGATAAGGAGAAAGGCCATGTCGCTTGCGGCGCTTGACTCGCTTAAGGCCCGCCTCTTTGTCCTCCGTACATTCACGGCCTGTCTTCTCCGGCCGGCGCGTCAGCGCTCTTCCCCTCAGACCCGCCGGCGGATGCGTCCATGACAAGGGCGACGAGATCCGAGGAAACCTTTTCGGCGCGCGAAGTAAAATTGTCCACGATGTGGGCGAAAACCGAATGGGCCGCCATGGCGATGATGGCGATGATAAGGCCGAAGACCGTGGTAATGAGCGCTTCGTAGATGCCGTTGGCCACGATCTGGGCGTTTACCTCCGTTGCTTCGGCTATGGAGCGGAAGGCCCCTATCATGCCGGAAACGGTTCCCAGAAAGCCGGTAAGGGGCGAAAGGGAGCCCAGCGCCGTAAGGAAGTTAAAGCCCCGTTCCAGGGAATTGACGCAGTCTGAGGCTTCGGTTTCAACGGCTTTTTCGATGCGGTATTCGGAGAGGATCTTTACCTCAGGCGGTACGCGCCGCGCCAGCGCAAGGAGGATGCGGGCCCCAATACGGCGCTTTACGAGGGAACCGAGGTAAGAGACGGCAAGCGGGGCGTCCCCTTTCCGCAGATAGTCCGCCGTTTTTTCCGCGAGATCCTCAAGACGGAGGCTGTGGTACATGAAGTACACGGAGCGTTCCAGAACTATGGTAATTACCGCGACGGAAAAGAAGAGCAGGGGCCACATGAAGATCCCCCCAAGCCTGAAGAGCTCCAGCAGGGAAAAAGAAACCGTTTCTTCGTTCATGATTTACCGTATCCTTTTCATGGCTATTCCGGCCGAAAGACGCCCGGTGATGATGTCCCATTCGTATTCAACGCGTATCCATTCAAGGGCCTCTTCCCAGTCCCGCAGAAGGGCCCCCGAGTCGCGGAGTATCCTGAGTTCTTCGGGGAAAAGAAGGGCGGTGTATGATGTGTTCCAGCGCACGTCCTCCGCCCATGTCCAGACGGTCCCCCTGGTGTTCCACGCGGCGGGGCGTTTCTTTTTGGCGGTGATTTCCGGGAGGAGAAGGGGCTTCCAGTCCCGCTGGAAGGCTTCCCCGCCGGGGAAGGAAAGCGGGATGCGCCGTTCTGCGGCCTCTTTCCGCATCCATACGGCAAGGGCCGCGATGCGTTCCCGCCTGTTGGCAAGACCGGCAAGCGCGCTTTCCCCGGTAACGTGTTCCCCGTTCCGCCGTATCTTCCCCGACGTGATCCGCACCGCCTCAAGAGGCCCCTCAAGGAACAGTACGCCGCCCCGGCCGTCCTTTACAAAACGGCCTTGGCCCGCAAGTTCAAGGATAAATTCGTTCCACCCCGAATAGCTTCCCCCAAGGTATTCAAGGGCGGTGAAGCGGCAGTTTTCCCCTTCCCCGTCCCGTACGGCCCGGAAAGCCGCCGCCGGGTATTTTTTCATGGTGAGGAGAAGAAACCTTTCCCCGTTTTTACCGGCCGTCTCGCGGAGGCGTATCCCGTCCCCGCTTTCGTAGAGCGCCGTGGTTTTTTCCGCGAAGGCCCGCCCGTCCGCCGCCCTGCCTCCCGCCTCCGCCAGCGTGGCGCAGCCCTGTAGAAGGCCCGCGAACACGGACAGGAGCGCGAGGAGGATGATCCGGGCGGATGCGGGACAACCCCTCTTCCCCATGAAAAAAACGGCCGGATTTTCCCGCGTCCCGCGTGTGTCTTTCATCAATAGCTCCACCTGAACCCCACGGAGATCATCGGGATGGGAAGTTCATAGGAAGAGGCGAGCCCCTCGGTAACTTCCCCCGTGTAGGGGTTAAAGGACGGGTTTCCCCTGGCGCTGTAGAAGAGGACAAGGGCGTTTTCCAGGGCTATGTACGTTTCGGACTGTACCTTTCCCTTTATGTTGAAGCCGTAAAGAGACAATTTAAGATCCAGGGGAACGGAGATCCCCATGCGGCTGCCGTCGTCAAGACGCGTCGTCCGGTAGTACTTTGTTATGATCCCCCCGCTGTCAAGAAGAAGGACCCTCCGCGGCTCTATGTCCTTTTCGATAACGGGAAGCAGCACGCCGCTTGCGATGCCAAGGCGCATCGAGAGGTTAATCCGGCGCACGGGCCGCAGGTTAAGCACCAGGTTAAGGTAGTGAAAGCGGTGGTATGACGGAAAGTACCAGCCGCCGCCCCGGGTTCCCGCCCCGCCCGCGCCGATGCCGCCGTTTCCCGCGGAAAGACCCGTGTCTATTCCCTGGGGATCGCGGTAGCGGGCGTAGCTGAAGGAATAGGAGATCCACCCGTCAAGGTAACGGGACTGGAGTTTTTGAAGCATAAGATCGATCCCCCAGACTCTTCCCACGCCGTCAAAGAACGCCTGTATGTCTTCGGCTCCCATGCCCGGCCTTGTATGTATGGGAATATAGGCCCTGTTGAACACATACTTGTAGTAGCCCTCCAGGTTAAGGCTCAGGTCCCACGGAAATTCAACCTTTGTCCCCGCCACGGAAGTCCAGGAACGGGCGGGCTTGAGTTCGTAATCGTCAATGCCGTACCTTTTTTCAAGAAACGATATGGCGTCAATCACCGATGAAAAAAGTCCCGTTCCCGCGTTCACGCTCAGGGCTTTAACGGGGCCCTTGTTCTCAAGTACGCCCAGATCAAGGTTAAGCCGGGGGTTGGCGGTTGGAACGGTGTTTACCGAAAAATCCGCCCCTTTAATGTACAGATGATCCACGCGGAGGCCCAGTTCCGCGCGGAAGCGGGGATCGGGGCCGAAGCGGAAACCGGGAGTCCCGTATTCAAGCAGGGTATAGGCGGAACCGGCAAAGGCGCTGTTGGCGGTTGAAAGCGAGTAGGACAGGGGATAGTTAATCATGGAACCGGACGAAACCGGAAGAACGGGGTATGCCTGGTGCAGAAGGAAATATTCTTCCCGGTATCTCTTCTCCGTCATTTCAAGCCGCGTGTGGTAATCGCCCGAGACGGCCCAGCGGGAATAAAGCTCCTGAACTCCCGAAGCAAAGAGAAAACCCTTTCCAAGGTCCCAGTCGTAGTCGACGCGCCCCTGAACATTGGCGGCCTTTGTTACCTGTAGCGCCCTGTCCTCGTCCAGAAGACGGAAACCGGCGGGAACGGCGTCCGGCATGAAAACGTCGTACCGTATAACGGTATCAAACTTCGACTGGCGGTATCCCGCGCCGGCGGACGCCTTGACGAGCATGTCGGCGCGGGGGTTCCAGGAAAGGGCTCCCGTGGCAAAGCCCTGGTGGTTGCCCCAGGTAAAGCGGATGTCCCTTCTTCTGAATATGTCCGGGCTGTCTTCACGGGCCACCCCGACGCCGTCGCTGCCCCAGAAGCCGGAGAACGAAAGCTCAAGATCCCCCGAAAGGCGGTAGTTCCCCGTAATGGAGCCGCTTCGTATATACGGCGCCGTTTTGACGGAGTTAACGGCGTCAATCGCCGGAACGGAACCGGATAATTTTTTCGCCGCCCAGACAAAGGGATCGTAGTAGGTGACCCGTCCCGTGAACATGATCCCCCCCCTTCCGGCGAGGGGAAGGGAAAGGCTGGCGTTGGCGGCGCTGGTGGAAAGGCCAAGTTCAAATTCGGTTTCGGCGGAAGAGGGCTTTTTTGAGGTCACTTCCAGAAGCCCTGAAATGGTGTGCCCGTAGCGGACGGAAAAGACCCCGTGGGAAAGCCGGGCGCTTTCCACCGTGCGGGGATCGAAGATGGAAAAGCCCCCTCCCCAATAGTAGGGGTTTTCTATATAAAAACCGTCAAGGGAGGCCGTCATGTCGCCGGGATCTCCCCCGCGTATGCTGGGCATGGCGTTAAAAATGCCCGCGTAACCCACGCCGGGCAGGAGCTTGATGGAAGTCATCACGTCTTCCACAAGCCCGATTTCCCCGGTCATGGCAATTTCCCGTTCGGAAACCGTTATGCCGCGGCCTGTTTCCGTTCCGCCGGAGAGGGGGCTGCGCGCCTCTATGACAAGTTCCCGGCTTTCCATGATCCCGCTCAGGCTGAGCCCCAGTGTGTAGGCGTCCTTTTCGGGGACAACGGCAAGCCTCCCGTTTTCATAGCCGGGGTAGGCGGCCTCGATTACGACGGATCTGCCGTCGGGAACGGAAAAGGACGCCGTTCCCTCCGCATCGCAGGTGTATTCGGAACCGTCCCATGAACGTATCACCGCGCCTTCCAGGGGAAGGCCCAGCTCCGCGTCTTCTACGGTAACACGAACGTCACGGGCATGGAGGGAAAAGGCCGCGAACACGCAAACACATACAGCGTATATTTTTTTGCGGATGATCTCTCTGGAATTTTTATACACTTCCACAAGTTTACAGGGAGAATCCCCGCGCTTCAAGCGCCTCCGCCGTTTCCGAAGCTTTTTCCATCATTTTTTCAACGGCAAGGGGAACAAGAAAGAGGATGCGGGCCGGCCCGTTTTTGCCGCCTCTGGCCTTCCACGCGCATCCGGCTTCTTCCCAGACGGCGAAAAAGCGGGGGATGAAACCAAGCATAAGGCCCGCGCCCAGTCCCGCCCGGCCCCTTCCCAGCGACGCGCGGACGGCGCTCATGCTGGTAACCGAAAATACAAGGGACGCGGCGGCAAACGAGACCGGAATGCAGAGCCCCTGTCTGAGCCCTTCAAGGAAGCCCGGAAAACTGAACCCCGCAAGGCTCACCGATTTGTACAAAACCAGGAAGAACACCAGAAAAAAGAGGGGGCGAAAACCCCTGAACAGTCTTGTGGGGGAAACGCGGGCGGAATACGCGGCGGGAACAAGGAGGAAGGCGGAGATCAGAAGCCCCTCTACCGATGAAAAAGCCAGGGTGGAAATAACAAGGAGGGCAAGGAGTTTCCACACGGCAGGGCACCGGTGAAGAAGGGAATTTCCTTTGCTATAGGAAAAGGGAAGTTCCCTAAAGGGGGACGCCGCGCGCCGGGTGCCCGGCGCCCTCAAAGCCATGAACAGTCCTTTGCCCGTACATAGTTTTGCCTGGGGTCCCGCACGCCCCATTCGTCCCGCAGCCTCCCGAGCACCGCCTCCGGTTCCCCGTCGTCCCGTATCGTTCCCCGGTGCAGTATCACGAGCCTTCCGGCAAGGGCAAGAACCTTTTCAAGCTCATGCGTAAGAATCACGATAGTTTTTCCTTCATCCTTCATGCCCTGTATGACGGAAAGGACGGCAAGCACCCCCGGATAATCGAGGTTGGCGAAAGGTTCGTCCATTATCACCGTTTCACAGCCCATGGCGGCGATTCCCGCCGCGGCAAGGCGGCGTTTTTCGCCTCCCGAAAGCAGACGGGGAGAAAGGTCCCGTTTATCCTCAAGGCCAAAGGCCGCGATGGCCGATTCTGTCTTTTCGCGGACGGCGGGTTTTGAAAGGCCCAGGTTGCCCGGACCAAAGGCAATGTCTTCCTCAACGGTTTCCCCGACTATTTGCGAATCGGGGTCCTGAAAGACAAGCCCCACCCTCCGGTGAAGATCTTTTACAAGGGAAAGGGGAACGCCCCGGTAGAAGATGTCCCCGGAACTGGGGGAAAGAAGCCCCGCGAGGCAGCGCATGAGCAGGGTTTTTCCCGAACCGTTTGAGCCCGCAAGGAGGAGGCATTCACCTTCCGTTATGTCCAGGTTAACACGCTCAAGAGCCGCCGTCCCCCCGCCGGTCTTGAATACCTGCGAAAGGCCCCTTACCCGGAAAACGGAGGCCGCGTCAGGCGTCAAGGTATCGGGCGGCGGCGCGCCTGAGGCGGGGGGCGGCAAGCGCCACCATGATCCCTTTAATAATATCGCCGGGAATAAAGGGGACAAAGCCCGCAAGCAGCGCGTCCGTCCAGGGGCCGCCAAGGGCGAATTTGAGCCTTGCCACACCCGGCACGTATGCGGCAAGGAGCCCCAGGAAAACCGCGGCGGCAACGCGCCAGGGGGGGGTCTTGTTCCCGGCCCTGGGGGTTCCGGCGGTAATTCCCGCGGTAAAGGCCGAAAGGAGGTAGCCGAAGAGAAAGCCCCCCGTGGGACCCGCGAGGCGGGCAATGCCCCCCGAACCGCCGGCGAATACCGGCGCTCCCAGCGTCCCGGCCGCGAGGTACAGGATAACCGCCGCGGAGCCCTGAACAGGCCCGAGCACAAGCCCTGAAAGCAGGACGAAGAAGTTTTGCAGGACAACAGGTACGGGCGAGTAGGGGAAGGGCGGAAAGGCGATAAAGGCCCCCGAAGCGATAAGGGCGGCGAACAGGGCCGTGAACGAAAGGCGCAGTACGGCCTTTCTTTTTATGGCTACCGTTCTGTATTTATCAGTCATACAATCTCCCGTTGAAGCGGTGTACGGGGGCGGAATAGGCGGCCCCGTTAATAAAAAACAAGCGAGCCCTGGGCGGGCAGGAACCCCGCTATCTCTTCGCCGGTCTGTATCATGCATCTGAACGAATAATCGATACCCAAAAAGATACCCCGCGCCAGTATGTCCTGAGGTTTTCCCTTGCCTACAAAAACAGCCTGGCGGCCTATTCCTTCGGCGTGGTAGTTCCACAGATCCCGGATTCCCCCCGGATCGGCGGCGGCGCGTTTTACCCTGGAAAATTCGCCGAGGACCGCAAGGAGCGTATCGCGCCGGGAAACGGCGCGGCCGGCAAGGGAAGCGCAGCCCGACGCGCCGGCGGGGAGGTGGTTGTTTACGTTGATCCCGGCGCCGACAGCCATCCATTCGACGCCGTCTCCCTCGCCGTACACGTCCGAAAGGATGCCCGCCGTTTTTTTTCCGCCTGAGTACACGTCGTTGGGCCAGCGGAGAAAGGCGTCTGTCCGGCATACCCCGCGTACGGCCCTGCACACGGCTATGTGGGCCGCCATGGCAAGGAGCGCGTAGTTGGCAATGGAAAGCAGGGGACGCTCAAGCATGGTAAAGAAAAGCCCGCCTTTTCCCGAAACCCACTTCTTCCCGTTCCGGCCGCGGCCGGCCGTCTGCGTTTCGGCGGTTATCACCGTTCCGCCGGGGGCGTCCGCGAAGGCGCATTCCCTGGCCCGGTTCATGGTGCTGTCCGTTACCGCAAAATGGCGGAAGCGTCCCTCTTCTTCGCCGAATTCCCAGGGATAAAGAAAATCGTTTTCCGCGTTTTCAAGGCTGTAACCCCGGGGGCCGGAAGTGACGGCGTACCCCGCTTCCACAAGGGCGCGCACACCCTTCCACACCGCGACTCTGGAAATTCCCGCCCCGGCGGCGAGGCTTTCCCCGGTAACGGGTTCTCCCGGCCTTCTCCTTAACCGCGAAAGTATAAAAGCCCTTGTGGAAAGGCCCGTACCGCTCCCGGAATCCTTTTTGTCCGCCCTTTTTTCGTTAACCATGGTAAAAGAAAGGTTAACACGGGAAGGACGGCGGTGTCAACACAATGAAACATTTTTTATAGATATTTTTTTCACAAAAAAGGTGTTTTTTAATGAAAAATGTAGAATTCGCCGATATTATGCGATATATAACTACATTAAGGGCTAAAAGTCCCTTTCGAAGCCAGAAAACGGTCCGGTTTTTGTCCGAAAATGCGCAAAAAGCGCAGTATCGGCAGAAGGAGGAAAAACAGGGGTGCGTTTGTGAATGGTGTTCGCAGGTTTATATACTCGGTTGTTTTCGGCGCGTTCGCGGCGGGCGTCCCGGTTATTTTCAACTCATGTGAAAACCCCTACATTATTCATAATCTCAGCCGTCCTGTCGTTCTCAAAGGGCTGGAATTCCACACCAACACGGACGGCTCAGGCGACGTTTATTCCCTTAAGCCGGTATTTGATTCATCCATAAAAAACTACACCGTTCAGGTTCACGAGCTTGCCACGGAAGTGCTGCCTTCAGGATTCGCGGAAGACGGGGCCTTTGTTGTCTTCGGAACCGCCCTCTTTGTCGGCCCCGGCAATGCCCCCGTACAGGATTCACGGGGGAACACGTTTTCCGCGTATGAAAACGGACGCTACCGCTACCCCTCCGAGGTTTACGGCCTTCACCTTACGTTTACCATAGTAAAGGAATACCGCGCCCCCGAAACCTACGCCGTTCTGGTTACGCGGCGTTCCGATCCGGGCCGCATTGCCGCCCTTTCCATACGGGCCGTTGAATGGACCGGCGCGGGAACGCCCGATCCCAATCCTTCGGACCCCGGATGGGATCACGGCGACACCTCCAATTACATGGAAAACTTCCACGCGGCGGGCCAGAATTACGAGGTGCAGCTTCCCTATTACGCCGACAAGATCCTCATAGAGCCGGACGCCCCCTCCGACGTTATCGTTGGGTACACGCTGTACGAGAAGGACCCCCAGTACTACCCGGAACACGTCGCTGCCGCCGGGGGCGCCGTAGGAAAGACCGTTTCGCACAGCGCGGCGGCCGTTCCCCTGTACATCGACTTTACAGGATCTTCCCCCGCCGTTTACGACAGCCCTCAGCTCCGCGTAAGGCCCCCCGAAGTGGATGTTTACACGGGTCTTAAAACCTCTTACCTGTGGATCAGCACCGCTGTGGAAGATCCCGATACGCACGAACAGCGTTATCACTTTGATTACAAGATCAAGCTTGTGTGGAAGAAGAGCAAGGCTTACCTCAGCGCCATAGACGTGCGGGACGACAAAGTACCCGGCACCAAAAGGCTGCAGGGGAACTTTATCACGGAGGCGCAGAACTACGGCGCGCTGGTCCACCAGGAGGCGGGGAACATTACGGTAAAAGCCGTTCCCCGCAAGTCCTCCTATACGGTGCAGTTTGAAGAATGGACCATGATTGGCGGGGCGATCCAGCATTCGGGGCCGCTTCCGCACCCGGCGGATCTGCCGCTTTCCAGCCCGCCAAGCTACACCTATACGCGGCCTTTTTCCGCCCAGGCGGCGGCGGTGCGCATCATTGTCAGAAACCCAGGCTTTCCGGAGGACGACTATACCTACTGGGTGGAAGTGGGCAGGGAGGCGGACCCGGCGACGCTTGTCAACCTTAGAATAGAGGGCCAGGTTTCAGGCGGCCCCTGGAAGACACTCTTCTGGTCCGACGGCGGGAGCCTTTCGGCAATTCCCGATCCCCTCCTTACCTTTAAGGAAATACCCCACGCCGCTTCTCCCGCACCTCCGTATTTTGACGTTTCCCCCGGCGCGGATGACCCAACCAACTACACGCTGGAAGTGGACGGGACGGTTACAAGGCTCCGCGTAACAGGGTACCGCGAGCCGGGCGGCAGCGCCCCCCGTTACAGGCTGGGCGACGGCCAGAATGAGGTACTGGAAAACGGCGTTGAGTTCGCCTTTACAGGCGGCACGGGCCTTACCGTTACCGCCCTCAGGAGCGGTTTCAGGGACCGCCCCTACGGCTTTACCATTGTACGCGCGGGCGCCCTTGGCATAGATCTCTACACCGACATGGATGACCCGGAAGCTCCCGGTTCCCCGAACCCGCTCCTCAACAGCTATGAGCGGGGGATCTTCCAGGCCTTTATCTCCACCAACATGGGCAAGGCGGTAAACACGTCCCTTCCCGGCAATACCGTCGTCATAAGGGTAACGCCCAAGCTGGGCTGGGAATACGATTCCCATACCGTAACCTTGCCGAGCGGCGCCCCGCTTGCACAGACAACGCCCGGCAAGAGCGGGGACGTGTGGTCCTGGCAGTTCACCATGCCCAACGAGAAGGTGACTATAGTCCTCACGTACAAGCTGAATACGGACAAGGTTCCCCGTGTGGCTTACGCCGCCCCCCGGCCCGGCTCAAACCTCGATCTAAGAAGGGCAAGCCGTACCGGGGGTTACGGGGATGGCGACGGAAGAACCGCCACAAGCTGGGCCTACGCGTCAAGCAATCTGCAGGCTATCATCAACAGCTATAAAGACGGCGGCTTTGACGAAATCTGGCTCCTTGAGGGCGGCTATACCATAGACAGCTGGGCGGAGGAGCTTACGGGAAATGTGTGGAGCCTTTCTTCCGGTACGAATATAAACGATGTTTCGGCTTATACGGATACGGGCAGCCCCGTCCGCTCTGACACGAAGAACATGGCCTTTGTGCTTAAACAGGGGCTGAGGATCTACGGCGGCTTCAGCGGCACTGAGGGAAGTTCTTTGGGAGGCGCTGCCGCCCAAAAACAGGGCCGCGAAAGGCCGAGCCGCAGCAGTGATCCCGCAAGGACGTATTTGAGCGGCCTCCTTTACGGCACGTCGACAAGCGTGCGCCACGTAGTTATCGCCGCCGGCATAGCTCCCCGCGACGGGGATACGCCGAATCTTTCCAACCGCGACGAACTTGATACGGAATATGACGTTACCATCGGCAGCGATGCAAACGGGATCTTCGGGGGAAGCGGCGTTACCCTGCTTGACACCCTTTCCATACAGGACGGCCTTCGTACCAAGGACGACAGGCTCATAAAATACAAAGGGAACGACAACGCCAACTTTATCCTCCACACAAGGGGCGCTGGCCTTTACGCCGTCAACGCCAGCCCCGTCCTCAATAATGTCCTTTTAACAAGGAACACCTCCGTTGCCGGCGGGGGCATGTACAACACCGCCAACGGCGGGAAGCCCGGCGGCCCGGTGATGAACAAGGTCAAATTTATCAACAACGACGCCACGGGCTACGCCGGGCACGAGGGCGACGGGGCGGGTTTCGCCAATTACGGCGCCTCCGCTCTGTGCCTTCCCGTGTTCATTGACTGCGAATTCAGGAACAACTCCATTACCGGGGGGCGCGGCGCGGGCATATACGCCGAAGGCGGGGGCGGCGTCCTTGTAAAGGGGTGTACGTTCAGTTACAACGACACCAATACGGGCGGGGGCCTTTCGAACTACGGCAATACCTGGGTCTTTGATTCGGAATTTTCTTACAACCGCGCCGGCCTGTCGGGCGGCGGTGTTGAAAACGGCGGCGATCTTAAACTTGTCAACGTTACGGTGAAGAACAACACCGGGGGCGGGATCAACAACGGCGGCGCCCTTGCGGCGGCCAACCTGACGGCGCTGGACGGGATCTCAAGCGGCGGCTACCTTGGCATGACCGATTCAACCATTCAGGGTTCGGGCATCTCGCTGGGCGGGGCCTCCGTTATTGCCAACACCGTCATCGCCGGATCAGGCGGTACGGGCCTGTCGTTCGGGGTAACAAGCAACAGCAAAGATCCGGCTTCCCCCGTGCTCGCGGGTTGTATTCTTGCCAACGTTACCGTTACGGGCTGGGGCACGGGGATTCGGGCCTCGTATTCTTCGGAATATACCCATAACCACGGGGCGGCGAATCTTGTCATGAACAGCGTCCGCGTTACCAACAACGGGACCGGCGTCGACGTAAGCGGGAACACCGCCGCCCTGGAGCAGGGTAACGCAAGAAGCGGCGTGTACGTTACCATGAACAACGTAACAATTGCCGGTAATACGGCCGGTTTGACAACGGCTTCGGCGGGGCCCGGCGGGGTAAAGAACGTCGCCGTTCCCGGAACGTCATCTTCCTGGTACGACGCGGTGGATGTCCGCGTGCGGAACAGCGTTATTCTGGGGAATACCATCGATGTAAAAACCGGGAAACGGCCCTTTATAGGAACCTTCGCCTCCGCCAGGAACATTGGCTCAGGCAGCGTTACGCTCGGTTTTAGCCCGGACAAGGCCGCCATGCTTGCCGCCGGGGACACCTTCAGGATCACCGACGAAGGAAGCCCCGATTCCGCCTGGACGGGGGAAACGGCCAAAGGGAAGCTGCGGACGCCCGTGTACATCGTAACCGGAAAAGGCGCGCCCGGAGCGGACGGCCTTGTTCCCGTTACCTTTACCGCCTCGGCCGCGCAGTACGTTAACGCGGGGGACTACATCGTCAAGGACAGTTTCTTCAAGGCCAGTCTGGGCGCTATAGGCGCGGCGGGTATCCTTTCAGGCGGGGGAAGCGGCAGCCTTGTTCCTGATCCGCTTGTTTTTGACCTTCTAAAGGCGCCGGGCACGCTTTTCAGGATCACAAACGATCCGTCCGCGGGCGCTCCGGGGCCCCTTACCTGCAGGGTAACGGCCGCCGATTCCGGTACACATACGATCACCTATGCGGTTACAGGCTCGGGTTCGCAAAGTTACGCCGCCTCTGATCACATCATGATAAACAGCGAACGCGCCGCGGCGGGGCCCATCGATTCCCGCCTCCGGCTTTCCTCCGAAGATTCCAACACATGGACGCTGAGCGCGTCCCAGGCCGCCCTTTTCGCCGCCGCCGCCGCTCTTCCGGGGGGCGCGGATTTCAGGCTTGTTGACACGGACGGAAGACTCACCCCTTCGCGCAACAACGTTGCCTCCGTGTCCGGTGTAAGCGGAAACGTTGTTACCTTTAGCGCGGATGCGCCGGACCGCTTTACGGGGGACTACGGGATCATGGTAGATGGCGGGCGCGCGGGCGCGGCTAACGCCGGAGCCCTTGTTGCCGGCACAAACACATGGACGCTTCCGAACGAACGGGCCGAACTGCTGTGGGATTCTTCTTCAAACACGGGGAGGACCTTCAGGATAGCAAGGCCGAACGGGACGATGCTCTCTTCAATAAACACGGTGACTTCCGTCACCCAAATAAACGCTTCGACAAGCGAAGTGGAATTTACATCAACCTCAGCCGGTTCCTGCGCTCCGCTTTTCCGTATCATGATACTGAACGGGACCGCGGGGGCCGTGAATACTCTCGGAAGCTTTGGCGCCTCCGCCCTGTACCTGACGCCGGAGCGGGCGTCCGTGCTTTCGGGCAAAACGTTCCGGTTCGCCGTGCTGGGTCCCGACGGATCTTTCAGGTGGTCGACAGAATATGCATTATGAATAGTAATGTACATACGTGAAATCCCGTCCCCTTTTTAAAGAAAAGAAAGGTATTTCTGGATTAAGAACCTATCCCTAAATAGGCAGAAGGAACCTTCCGATAAAAAGAAAGGAGGGGAACATGAAACAGAAAAAGTCATGGGAGATAACAGACGCCTTTTGGGAAAAGGCGGAACCGTTACTTCCCCGGAAAACACGGGACCAAAGCAAGGAATACCAGCGGAAACCAGGCGGGGGACGACCTCCCCTAGCCTCCCGGAAAGTGCTTGAAGCAATCTTTTA
>JAISAQ010000005.1 GCA_031266775.1 Treponema sp. | reverse complement strand
ATGCGCCTGCAAATCGGCAAAGACGCTGCCCTTGAGGTTCTCAAGCAGTATATGGCCGGCAGGAAAAACCTGCAAAAACTGTATGGATATGCGGATACCCTGAGAATAAAGAAGGTCATGGAACCCTATGTGGAGGCTTCCCTGTGAACAAGACGGAAAGCGTTAAAGGGCGGCTCAAAAAAATTGCCGTAGCGGAAAACAAGCCGTTTAATTATATTCTCATGCACTACTTTATAGAACGCCTTCTGTACCGGCTTTCGGTTTCGGCGTATGCGGGTAATTTTATTCTGAAAGGCGGGCTTTTGCTGTATACCGTGCTTGACGATAAAGCCCGGACTACCAGGGACATCGATCTCCTCGCCGAAAAAATACGCAATACTCCCGATGAGCTTTTGGGGATATTCACGGAGATAGCGGGATTACCCGGAGATGACGCCGTGTCGTATGATACAAAAACTATCACCGTCAAACGAATCAAAGAAGATGCGGACTACGAAGGGATACGGGTAAAACTTACCGGCTATCTTGACCGGAGCCGCCAGGTGCTGCAATTCGACATCGGTTTTGGGGACGTGGTTATTCCAAAGCCGGTCATGATGACCTACCCGTCGCTCCTTGACATGGAAGCTCCCCGGTTACGGGCATATACCCTTGAGTCGGTGATTGCGGAGAAATTCCAGGCGGGGATTTATCTTGCCGAAGCAAACAGCCGCATGAAGGATTTTTACGATCTTTATGCGCTTTGTGCGGCCAGGTCATTTGACGGCGCCGTCCTCCATGAAGCGGTGAAACGTACCTTTGAACGCCGAAAGACTATCCTGCCGCCAATACCGACGATTTTTACGGACACGTTTCCGGCCCTGCCTGAAAAACAGATACAGTGGCGGGCGTTTCTGAACCGCACCGGGATAGAAGCCACCGATGACTTTACGACGGTTATGACCAGTATCAGGAAGTTCCTCTTACCTCTTTATAACGCTTTATTCAATAAAACCGGTTTTACCGGTCATTGGGATAACGAAGCGGGAAAATGGGAATTGCCGGGCAACCGCCTCCGGGCAATTGCCCAAATCCTTCTTTTATGCTATGATAACTAAGTTTTGCCCGGAGGTGACATCATGAAAATAAACAAAACAACGGCGTTTCTGGCGTTCTTCCTTGTTCCCCTTGTCCTGCTCAGCGCGGGCCCCTCAAAGGAAAACGCCGGAAAACAATTCACCCTTTTTACCTGGACCGACATGTTCCCCCAGGAGATCCTCGACGGATTTGAAAGGGACTCTGGATACAGGATCAACTACGTCAATTTTGATTATGACGAAACCATGCTCACAAGGCTTGCCGCGGCAAAGGGAGGCGGCTACGATCTTGTCATCGCCGACGATTACATCATCGAAACGGCCATCGCGGAAGGGCTCGTACAGAAGCTGGACAAATCGCGTCTTTCCAATTACCGCAACATCAATCCCATTTACCAGAAGCAGTTCTACGATCCGCTGGACGAATACACCGTTCCCTACGGCGCGGGAGTGCAGACTATTGTGTACGATCCCGCCAGGGTCAGAACAGGCATTACGGGCTACGGCGACCTCTGGGACAGTTCCCTTGCCGGAAATGTGGGGATCATAGAAAACCACCGGGTAATCAACGGCATGGCGCTCAAGACCCTGGGCAAAAGCTACAACACCGAAAATACCGCCGACATCAGAAGCGCCGGGGAACGGCTCCTTGCGCTGGCGCCCAACATCCGCCTTATCCGCGACGACAATTTACAGGACGATCTGATTTCCGGGGAAATAAGCGCCGCGGTAATGTACACTTCACAGGTAACCCAGGCAAAAATGGCGCGGCCCGATTTCCGCGTCGTTTTCCCCAGAGAAGGCATAGGGTTCGGCATCATGGCCGGGTTTATCCCTTCCGGGGCGCCTAATCCCGCCGCCGCCTACGCCTTCCTCGACTACATCATGGACGCGCGGCGCGGGGCGGAGTGTTTTGAGTTCCTGGGCTACTACAGCACCTACAGGGCTTCGGACCCCCTTATTTCCGCGGAGTACCGGGAATTCCTTACCCTGCCCGAGGGCTTTAACACCGGCATGGAGATGATACAGAACATCGGCGCCGAAGCCGACGAGGCCCATTCGCTCATCTGGACCGCCTTTAAGGACGCGGCCGGGAGGAATTAGGGAAGCTCTGGAAACCCCGGCTGGGTTTCCATTAGCCTTCTCCCAGGATGCGGAGGGCGTTCTTGTACAGGATCAATTCCCGTTCGTCGTCGCGGAGGCGAAGCGAATTAAATTCGTCAAGGCAAGAGGCGGGGTCCCACATGGGAAAATCGGATCCAAAGAGCATGCGCTCCGCCCCGTAGATCCGTATCAGTTCGCGGGCCCTTTCGCGGCCGGTATAGGGAATAGAGCTTGAAACGTCGAAATAACAGGATCTGTTCCTGAAGTATTCCAGTGCAAGATCGTGAAGCGACCAGCCGCCAAAATGCGCCGCCACGGCGGTAAGGCGGGGAAAGGCGTCAAGCACGCGGGCAAGCCGCGCGGGATGCGAAAAGCCGTAGCGGTAATCGCCGGTATGAAAAACGGCGATCATGCGGCCTTCAAGCAGTGCGTACATATCCATCATTTTTTTGTCGTCTATGTCAAATTTCTGCATGTCGGGGTGCAGCTTGATCCCTTTAAGGCCCAGCCGGGCGATGCGTTCAATTTCAGAGGCGGGATCTTCCATGTCCCGGTGCAGCGTCCCAAGGCCCGTAAAGGCGGGGCTCTTTCCCTCCCGCTCCTTTACAACGGAGGCAATGTAGTCATTGATAACGGGGACCTGCGCGGGACTGGCGGCGGCCGAAAAGACAACGAAGCGGTCTATGCCTCCCCTTAGCCCGCTTGCGGCAAGGTTTGCCACGGTCCCGTCACAGGCCATGGGAATGCGGTAAAATTCCCCGATGTTTTCCACCGCTTTGGCCGCTATTTTATCGGGGTATATATGTGAATGAAAATCGATAACCATAAACGCATTATACAGGCGGAAAGGGCCCCTTACAACCGCCGCCTTTTGGTGTATAATGCCGTCTATGCAGTACCGTGAAGTAGGCAAAACGGGCATCAAGGCCAGCGTCATAGGGCTCGGCGAAGAAGGACTCGCACAACATCCGTATCCGGTTGTGGAAGAAATCATACACGGCGCCATGGACGCCGGGGTCAACATCATCGACTGTTTCATGCCGGGAAAAGAAATCCGGGAAAACATAGGAAAGGCAATACGGGGGCGGCGCGGAAAGGTTCTTTTACAGGGGCACATAGGCTCAACAGATATACACGAACAGAACGATGTAAGCCGCGATCTTAAGGTCTGCAAAAAATATTTCGAAAGCCTCCTTGCCGATCTGGGCACCGGTTACGTTGACTTCGGCATGTTCTTCTTTGTCGATACCCCCGGTGATTTCAGGAGCGTGTTCGAAGGGGAACTGCTCGAATACGCCTGTGATCTTAAAAAACGGGGAATTATCCGGGCCATCGGGGCAAGCTGCCACAACAGCGTCACAGGCAGGCGCATTGCCGAATCAGGCTTCGTTGATCTTATTATGTTCAGCGTTAATCCGGTCTTCGACATGACGCCGCCCGAATCGGACATCTATGAACTCCTTGACGGCGACAGGCTGAAAAACGGCTTCAGTTTCAAAATTGACGAAAACCGGGCCGCGCTTTACCGGATCTGCGCGGAAAGGGAAGTGGGCATTACTGTAATGAAGACCTTCTGCGCGGGCAAGCTCCTTTCCGCGGAGTTTACCCCCTTCAGCGCTCCCATGACAACGGCCCAGTGCATACACTACGCCCTTACAAGGCCGGCGGTGGCAAGCGTCCTTCTTGGCTGTCAAAGCCGGGAAGAGCTTTCCGGGGCGCTTGCATACCTTGACATGAGCGATGAGGAAAGGGACTACAGCGGCATAATCGAAACCTGCCAGGGGAGTTTCAGGGGAAACTGCATGTACTGCAACCACTGCCTCCCCTGTCCCGTTTCCATAGACGTCGCGGCGGTTACCAAATACCTCGACATAGCGGCCCTGCACAGGGACAATATCCCGGCCCCGGCCGTTCAGCATTACCTTTCCCTTGAAAAACACGGTTCCGACTGTGTTTCCTGCGGAAGCTGCGAAAACCGCTGCCCCTTTTCCGTACCGGTCATCGGCAACATGAAAAAAGCCGCGGAGCTTTTCGGCGTATAAACGGGGCAGCCGGATCTTCCGCCTGTTTCACCGTTTCCGGGACTGTCATACGGCCGGTAAATATACTATAATGAATTGCAGAACAAACAGGAGCTGTTATGAAAACCAGGGCGGTCCGTATCTACGGGGTAAACGATCTTAGGCTTGAAGAATTTGAACTTCCCGAAATGAAGGATGATGAGATCATCGTCCGCGTTGTTTCCGACTCAATCTGCATGTCAAGCCACAAACTTGCCATGATGGGCAATTCCCACAAGCGCATACGGGGGGATCTTTCAAAACGGCCGGTTATCATAGGCCATGAATTCTGCGGGATCATTGAAAACGTGGGGAAAAAGTGGGCCGGCAAATTCAGGGCCGGTGAAAAGTTCGCCATACAGCCGGCGCTCAACTATCCGGATAAAGACGGAAAACCGACGCTCTGGGCGCCCGGCTACTCATACGAATATACGGGGGGGGACGCCGTCCGGATCATCATCCCCGCCGAAGTAATGGAGATGGACTGCCTTCTGGATTACCAGGGCGGCAACTTCTTCATGGGTTCCCTCGCGGAGCCGGTCTCCTGCATCATAGGGGCCTTCCACGCGCAGTACCACACCACCAACGGCTCCTATGTCCACGACATGGGCATAGTACAAGGCGGCTCCCTTGCCCTCCTTGCTTCGGTTGGGCCCATGGGGCTGGGCGCCATCGATTACGCAATCCACAACCCGCGCAAACCTTCCCGCGTCATCGTAACGGACATAGACGATTCGCGCCTTAAAAGGGCCGCCGAACTCCTTACAAAAGAAGAGGCGGCAAAAAACGGCGTGGAGCTTCACTATGTAAACACCAAAGATATTGCCGATCCTGTTTCGCACATAAAGGATCTTAACGGGGGAAAGCTCTTTGACGATGTTTTTGTCTTCGCCCCGGTAAAGCCCGTAATAGAACTTGGCGGAAGGCTCCTGGGCCACGACGGGTGCCTTAACTTTTTCGCGGGCCCTACGGACACGGGGCTTTCGGCGATGATGAACTTCTACAACGTCCACTACGAATCCCACCATCTTACAGGAACGTCGGGAGGCAACACCGGCGACATGCGGGAAGCCCTTGCGATGATGTCGGAAGGCGCGCTTAATCCCGTCTTCATGATTACCCATGTCGGCGGCCTTGACGCGGTTGGAGAGACTACCATTAACCTTGACAAGATCCCCGGCGGGAAAAAACTCATCTACACCGGCAAAAAACTCGATCTTGCCGCAATAGAAGACTTTGCCGAAAAGGCAAAAGAGGCAAAGGACGGGCTGGGCCCCTTCTACGGAAAACTCGCGGAGATCTGCGCCGCCCATAAGGGGCTGTGGAGCAGGGAAGCCGAAGAGTACCTTCTGGAACACGCCCCTGAAATATAGGAGAACGCGCGTATGCGCGCCGCGGCATGCGGGTAAAGAAGTGATTCAAAAATGAGATCTGCCAAAGAACAGGTGCTTGAAAAAAAAATCATCGAGGCGGTGCACGCTCTTGTACCGCCGGGAAAGGCCGGGGCGGCGGCAAGACTCCTCATGGCCGACGCGGAGATCAAGGCGCTTCAGGATTACGCCAATACGGTTTCCATCAAGCGGATAGGCTACAACGACCACGGGCCGGTGCACATGCGGACAGTCGCCCTTAACGCGGTGATCATGATGGGGCTGCTCAGGGACGCGGATATACCGACCAGCCTTGAAAACGAGGAAAGCGGTTCTTTTGAAGACAGCCTTACCGCGGTGCTGTTTGCCTCGATTCTTCACGATCTTGGAATGTCCGTAAGCAGGCAGGATCATGAACTGCACAGCGTGTATGTTTCTTTTCCCATTATGGACCGCATACTTGCCGAACTTTACAGCGGCGATATGCAGAAGCGGGTAATTATCCGCTCCCTTGCCCTTGAAGGGATCTCGGGCCACATGGGAAACCGGGTAATCCATTCCCTTGAAGCCGGGGTAATCCTTGTGGCGGACGGCTGCGACATGAAGAAGGGCCGCGCCCGCATCCCCATGGCCATGGCCGGAAGCCCCAAGGTCGGGGACATACACAAGTACTCCGCCAATTCCATTAACGACGTGCTCATAAAGCGGGGCGAAGAAAAGCCCATACGTATAGTCGTGCTCATGTCGGGCGAAGTCGGCCTTTTCCAGGTTGAAGAAGTGCTGCTTGGAAAAATAGCCGCCAGCCCCGCCAAGCGGTACATAGAACTGTACGCCATTGTAAAAAACAGGGAGCCCAAGCGCTACCTCTGATACTCCCGGACTATTCCGTGCGGCATGTTGATTTTAACCGGCAATACGGTTAAGCTTATCCGTACGATCATGATAAGAAATTTGAGAAAATTTGTTCTCCGGTACATATTTTCGGAAGAACTTCCCCTTTACAGCCGTATTTTCAACCTCGTTCTGGCATTCGGCATCGCCGGCTGTATGGCGGCGGCCGTCGCCCGGATCATTGAAGGCGTATCGCTGCTGTCGATAGTGGTAATGGCGGCAATGATACTGATTATCATCATTGCCTTCTGGCTCTGCAATAAATTCCTGCTCTTCCGCATCGGGATACGGATTGCCCTTATATGCTTCTGCGAAATTCTTTTTCCCGCCATCTATTTTACAAGCGGCGGCATTGACAGCGGCATGACAGGCTACTTCTGCCTCAGTATTGTGCTCAACTTCCTCCTCCTTAAGGGATGGGAATGTTTCTTCATGTCCCTGCTCAATATCGCGGTAATACTGGCCTGCTACTTCACAGGCAAAATCTGGCCCGGCGCCGTTATTCCCTTTACACGGAATTTTCAGCGGTATGTGGATCACATACAGACCGTTCTTGTCTCGGGGCTTTTTATCGGATTCGTGATCAAATACCAGGCGCGCATCTACGAACATGAACGGGAAAAGGCGGAAGCGGCAACCAGGGCCAAGGCCGATTTTCTCGCCAATGTGTCGCACGAGATCCGTACCCCCCTTAACGCCATCATAGGGCTGGGGGAACTTGAACTGGCAAAAAACCTTGCCGGAGACACGCGGGAAAATCTGGAAAAAATGTACAACTCGGGGATGGTGCTCCTTAGCATCATCAACGATCTTCTTGATATTTCCAAAATAGAATCCGGCAGCTTTACCCTGTTCCCTCTGGAATACGATACGGCAAGCCTCATCAACGACACGGTTCACCTTAACATGGTCCGCATAGGAAGCAAGCCCATTGTCTTCCGCCTCCGTGTGGATGAACGGCTGCCTTCCCGTCTTTACGGCGATGAAATCCGCATAAGGCAGATACTCAACAACCTTTTAAGCAACGCGTTCAAATATACAAGGGAAGGCAATGTATGGCTGGACATATCCACGGAAGCAATCGATCAAAAGAATATCGATCAAAAGAATATCGATCAAAAAAACATACGGCTCATCTGCCGCGTTGAAGATACGGGAATAGGCATCAAAAAGGAAGACATGGGAAAACTCTTCTCGGTCTACAACCAGCTTGACGCCAAAAGTAACCGCCATATAGAAGGAACAGGACTCGGCCTTTCAATATGCAAAAACCTTGTTGAACTCATGGACGGCGTTATCGGCGTGGAAAGCGAATACGGCAAGGGCAGCGTCTTTACCGTGAGCATTCCCCAAGGTATACAACAGGGCGGGCAGGCCATAGGCGCCGCCGTGGTGAAGAACCTCGAAAGCTTCCGCTTTGTCACGGAAAAAAGGGGACAGTACCGGAAAAACCGCATCTTCATGCCCTACGGAAAAGTACTCGTGGTAGACGACGTGTCCACCAACCTGGATGTCGCGCGGGGCATGCTGACGCCTTACGGGCTTGCCGTTGACTGCGTTAGTTCCGGCAGGGAGGCGGTAAATCTTGTCCGTGAGGGAACAGTTGCATACGACGCGATATTCATGGATCACATGATGCCCGAAATGGACGGTATGGAGGCGGTGCGCATCATACGAAACGAAACGGAAGGCGCATACGCCAAAACCGTTCCCATTATCGCCCTTACGGCCAACGCCATTGTAGGAAACGACAAGCTGTTCCTTGAAAACGGCTTTCAGGATTTTCTGACCAAGCCCATAGACATGACCAAACTGGACGCGATACTCCACAAATGGGTGCGGAACAAGGACAAAGAAGCCGCCATACAGGCGGAAAAGATACAGGATGAAGAAACAGAGGCGGCCGGGGACACCGGACGCGGGGAAGCGGAAGCAGAAACGGAATCGTCTTCCCCGGCCTTTTCCGCATCGCCTGTAAAGGGCATCGACTGGGCGGAAGGAATAAGGCGCATGGGAAACCGCGAAGTCTCCTTCCTCCGCGTCCTGGGCTCCTACGCGGCCAATCTTCCGGCCATGCTTGACAAGCTCCGTGAATTCAGCGCGGAAACCCTTGACACCTACACCATCACGGTGCACGGCATCAAGGGGGCAAGTTACGGAATCTGCGCAAACGGCATTGGAAAAGAAGCCGAAGCCCTGGAAATGGCGGCAAGAAACAGGGACATGGAGACGGTTCTCGCAAACAACGGCGCCTTTATCATCAGGGCCGAAAAGTTCGCCGGAGAACTTGCCGCGTACCTTGCCTCGCGCGGGTAAAGGCCGGGAAACAGGATGCATCGCGCCGCCGGCTGCGCGCCCCGTTCGGCGTTTTGCGGCGGAAGTTGTTCAAGGGAACCTCTGGAAACCCCGGTTGGGTTTCCAGAGGTTCCTTCAAGTCTATTTTACCACAACCAGGCAGTACCGTTTTTTCCCCGCGCGGATAAGCAGTTCGCCGTTTTCCCCTATACGGTCCGCCCGGATAACGGCGGCCGCGCTGGTAACGGCGGAGAGATCTTCACCGGCAAAAGCGCCGCCCTGTTCAACAAGACGGCGGCCTTCGCTCTTCGTTGACACAAGCCCCGCGTCGGCAAAAAGCTCCACGACATTGTAGCCTGCGTCAAACTTTGAACGGGGAAGCTCCACGCGGGGCATGGCGGATCTGTCGCCGCCGCCGCCGAACGCGGCGCGGGCGCCTGAAAGGGCGCGGTCGGCCGCTTCCCTGCCGTGCACCAGGGCGGTCACTTCCCAGGCAAGGCGCTCTTTTGCCTCATTTGGGTTCCTTCCCGCCGCGGAAAGTGCATCGCATTCTTCGGCGGGAAGAAACGTGAACATAAGCAGGAAGCGCCTGGTATCCGCGTCCTGCACATTACGCCAGTATTGAAAAAAATCATAGGGGGATGTCTTTTCAGGATCAAGAAAAAGGGCGCCCTTTTCGGTCTTTCCCATTTTCTTTCCGTCGGAAGTTGTTACAAGGGGAAAGGTAAGGCCGTAGACTTCGGCCCCCTCAATACGGCGTATGAGTTCCGTTCCCGCAACTATGTTTCCCCATTGATCATCCCCGCCTATCTGGAGGCGGCAGCCGTAACGGCGGTAAAGTTCCAGAAAATCATAGCTCTGCAAAAGCTGATAGTTAAATTCAATAAAGGAAAGCCCCGTCTCCATCCGCATCCTGTAGGCTTCAAAACTCAGCATGCGGTTCACCGAAAAATGGCTCCCTATTTCACGGAGAAAATCGATGTAGTTAAGATCCGCAAGCCAGTCCTTGTTGTTGACGGCGCGGGCCCCTTCCCCGTCAAAGCCGATAAAGGAATCAAGCTGGGCGGAAATGGAAGCGGCGTTGGCGTCAAGAGTGCCGTAGTCCAGCATCTTCCGCGTCTCGGTCTTGCCGGAAGGATCGCCTATACGGGCCGTTCCGCCGCCTATAAGGGCTATTCCCCGGTGCCCCGCGGCGCGGAGATGGCGGTACGCGAAGAAGGGCACCATGTGGCCTATATGAAGGCTCGGACCGGTAGGATCGCAGCCTGCATAAAAACTTACCGGCCCCCCGTCCATGAGGCGCGACAGTTTTTCGGCATCGGTACATTGCTGAAAAAAACCCCGCAGCTTTAAAATCTCAAGCGCCTGATTCATCGTCTTTTACCTGCATAGGAAAGTAGAGTTGTTCAATAACCAACCGGGTTACTAAACACGTCCAGTATAGCCGGAAGATGGAATGATACTCAAGCGGACTACTTCTTCCCCGAATACAGAGTAAACTCAAGTTTGTCCTGGCACTGTTTGATAAGGTTGTACCAGCGGTTTTTCCTTTTGGTGATAAAGCTGCTCTTCCGGCCTATGGCCCTGAGCTTTTCGTAAACGGCCGCGCCGTTTTTCGCGGCAAGCCAGGTCTTGTAGTAGTTTCCCTGAAAGATCTGCGCCGCCTGTTCCTCTATCTCCCTGTCCATGGACTCGATGTAGGAATTAAGAAGCAGTTCGTATTTGTCGGCGACTCCGTTCGCGTAGTCAAGAACAAGCCTGTCGTACCGGGGAATCATTTCCATAATAGAGACAAGATCGCGCAGAAAGCCTACCGCGGCCGGGTAATCCTCGTCGTACATATAGGCCTTTGTACCGTTATTGCACATTAGAATAAACGAATCGTTGCCGACGGTCTTCATGCCGCGCAGCGGGACGGGCGGCGTTACGGAAAAGGGCGGTATTTCGCGGGCAATCTTCGCAATCAGATCCATAAGATCCGCGTAGATGCGCTGTTCCCACAGATTTTCCTTTATTGAACCAAAAAGACGGACCAGTTCGTCGCTGAATTTTTCCTTGTACCTGTCTTCGCTCTTAAAGACCGCTTCACAGGTGGGAAGCTGAACACCCTTGAATTCTATTATGCCGGTGTCAAAAAAATAGAGCGTGGAATTTCTGGCAAGGACGCTCTTCTCCACGGTGTTTTCTTTTTGGAAACTCATGTACACCTGTCTTGAGACCATAATCCGGGATTCTTTGGGCGAAAGTTCATTCGCCCTGGTCTGCAGCCGGGCGCCTATGTTAAGGAGGAAGCCCGAAAGGTAGCCTTCCTCGGTGATGATAAGGGGCGCCGAGGTATTCCCCCCGGTAATTCCCGCGGAAAGCTTGAACACAGGCAGAATGGCCGCGTCCCCGCCCCGCTTGGTGGAAATGGCCGGGTCCGCTACCACATCGGTCTTGCCGAAATAATCCATAATGCTGAGGGTCACGGTAAGGGCGTCGGTGGCGGAGGCGGAGACCACCACGATCTCATCGCCCCGCTCCCGTCTGCTGACCGATCCGCACTGTGTGGAAATACGCTGTATTTCGTTGTAGATGGCCTTGTCCAGGGTGTGCTGCATGGAAAGGTTTTTCCGGGATTCCTGGCAGAATTTGGTATACCCGTGTATGTCCAGCATGCAGATGTACAGGTTCGATATGGTCAGGTTCGGTTTAAGATCCCCCGCCTCGGGGAAATTTTTATCCGGAATTACCAGTTCCCACCAGAGTTTTCTGTGCGTTTTGGGCGTTATGACGGAAAAATAGCTCCAGTTGAGTTTCTTGATAAGCTCGAAGATCCTCATTAGAACAGGATGGCTCCGCTTGTCCTTCAAAACCGGCGCGGCAAATGTCATGAGCTGTGAAAAAGCGGTTATCTCCCTGCCGGCTACCTTGTCGTACAGGAAAGAAAACAGCTCGTACTCCGAAACGGTTTCGTTATATTCGTTTATATCCTTCACACGCGCCCTTTCCCTGTCATTTTGGTACTACAAAAGGCTTCCCCAAAATTTCAGTTTTTGAAAAATACCCCTGTAATTATACTATACTACCAGCGTCATAAAAAAAACATCCATCCCGGGAACAAAAACCTGAAAAAAGACGGCTTTCCTATGGTTCAAAACCGTTTTTTGGATTATATTGATATAGTAGGAGGGGATTGTGGAAACAGCTTCATTTCTTAACAATTCCGGCATAGCGCTGACCGAGGCAAACCGGCCCAATGAGGCAATTCCCCTGTTCCGCAGGGCCCTTTTTATGGAACCGGAAAACCCCCTGCTCTGGCTTAACCTTGGCATAGCCCAGCAGCGGACCGGGGATTACGACGAGGCCCTGAACAGTTTTCAGCGGGCGGTTTTTATTGAGGACGACCTTGTCGACGCGTGGGTATCCATGGGGCTTATCTACTATGAACTCGAACGCTTCGAACTGTCCGAAGAATGCTACCATTCGGCCCTTGTCCGCAATGACAATTCGCCCAAAACCTGGAACAATCTGGGAGTCCTGTACTTTACCGAAGGCAGCTTTGAGGAAGCCCGCCACTGTTTTGAAGAAGCGGTGAGCCTTTCTCCCCTTTTCTACGACGCCCTGTACAACTTAAGGGATTCCTGCCGCGAGCTGCAGGATTACCGCGCCGCGGCCGAATTTGAGCGTATCCTTTCCTGTTCACCGGCCGCCTGCAGGCGGGACCGCTCGTCCTAACAAGATGAAAATTCTCTATGTTGCTGAAACAGTCGGAAAGGCGGGGGTCTATGCCTTCAAAAAGGGCTTTACCGAACTTAAAAAAAACAAACAATTTGATTTCGTTATTCTCTGTGCCGACGGCGTCACCGGGGGAAACGGCCTTGGCCGCAATCATGCCGCTTACCTGCGCAAGCTGGGAGCAGACGTGCTTACCACCGGGGAATGCTGTTTCTACAAGAAGGATCTAACCGAAAGCCTTGAAAAAATTCCCTATGTGCTCAGGCCGGAAAATCTTAACCCCGAGGCTCCCGGTTACGGGGCGCGGGTATTCAGGGCCGGCGGCAAAAAAATAGGGGTCGCGGTCCTTTTGGGCCAGAGCGGCTTTACCCGCATCCACGGCAACAGCCCCTTTTCCATGCTTCCCGCCCTTCTGGAACGGCTCCGGGGGGAAACCCCTTTCGTCATCGTCGATTTTCACGCGGAAATGACCGCGGAAAAACAGACCCTTTTTTTTGCCGCCGACGGGTTTTGTTCCGCGGTCATCGGCTCCCATACACGGGTTCAGACCGCGGACGAACGCATACTCAAGGGCGGCACGGCGGTCATTACCGACGCGGGCCGTACCGGCAGTTCCCTTTCGGTGGGCGGCTGCGACGCCGCGGAGCGTATCGGCGGGTACATTTCGGGCATTCCCGACTGGACCCGCGAAGCGTGGGCGGAACCTGAACTGCAGGGCGTCCTTATCGACATTGACGGCGGCGGCAGGGCCCTTTCTATTGAGCGGATAAGGCTGCCGGTGGCCGCTCCCCCGGCCGAAGGAAAAACGGAAGATCCGGGCGGGGCGGACGCCGGGGCGGAATGATATGAGGGGCCGCGTCCACTCGGTCCGGGGAAAAACAGTCTTCATAATCCCGGAAAACACCGCCTGTTTCGGCTGCATGAAGGGCGGATGCGGAAAACGCATTGTCCTTGTCGGCGCCGAAAACCGGGACGGCTTTTCCCTTGCCCCCGGCCGCATCGTGGAAACGGACGTAAACCGGGGCGCGCTTCTGGCCCAGGCTCTCTTTGCCCTGCTGCCGCCCGCGGCGGGCTTTGCCGCCGGTTTTTTTATCACGGGGCTCCTCCCCGCCGCCGGGATAGCCAGGGAGGCGGGCGGGATCTTCCTTATGCTGTCAGGCGGCTTCGCCTGTTTTCTCTTCCGGCGCCGTTTCCCGTCCCGGGAAAAACCCGTTGTAAGCCGCGTTCTTGCCTGACAGTATCACTTGCCCGTTTCACCTGCCCGCGGTATATTATAGGCAGGGCGTGTAAAAACGCACGCCCCGGGATCGCCCGTATGGGGGTCCGATTCTGCCGGGCCATGACGGCCGGTGTACGCCGGGTTACCAAACAAGCCCAATCATCCGGCGTAAAAGGATTTCTTTATGAAAGGTACAAGAATGTATCCGGATCTGGGAACAATCTTCGACGAAATTTTCGAAGCCGCCCAGCACTTCAAGAATGAACTGAATGACGAACTGAGCCGTAATTTCAGCCCGTACGGAAACGGGTTCCGCGGCCGGGGCCCCTTTCCCCATGGCGGCCCGTTTGACAAGGGTTTTTTCGACGAAAACGCCGATTTCTACCCCAACTATTCTTACCCGCCCATGAATGTCTACATGACCGCCGACAGGACGCTGGTGTTCGAGTTTGCCCTTGCGGGTTTTAACGAAAAGGACATAACCCTTTCTTTTCAGGGCGACTACATGGTATTTTCCGCCGTTATGCCCCGGAATCCTGAAACATCCCGGGACGGGGAAGAGATGGTCAGGGTAACGGAAAACGAAACGGAAAAAAATTACGCCGGCGCGGAAGACCGCCCCGGCGGAAATTCCGGCGGCGGCGAAAACGTGCGGTACTTCAAACGGCGCCTCAAGCTCAAGGATATTGAAAAGCAGAAGTACTTTGTCCCGCTGGACAAATACGCCCAGGAAAATGTCAGGGCCGTTTACAAAAACGGCATTCTGAAAGTGTCGGTTCCCCCAAAAGATGAACCGGATCAGGGCGACGGCGTAAAGATAGACATAATCAGGGAAGAAGCGTAAAGCTACTGCCAGGGCTTAAGCATAACCTTGCAGGTGTCGCCGCCCATGAATTTTTCGAACGCCTCCTGAACACGCGAGAAGCCGAATGTTTCGGTGATCAGTTTCGGAACAAGGGGCGATCTCCGAAGAAGCGTGATCATCTCCGCGCGGTCATTGAGATTGCAGTGCCATGATCCCATTAAAGTCAGGCCTTTGCGGATAAAATCCTCGCTTGGACGTATTGGGATTTCGTTGTGATTTTCCCCGACAAACGAGATGATCCCCCCAGGCTCAACCGCGTCGATGCACAGGCGCTCGGCGGCCGCGTTTCCCGACGCGTCAATGGCCCGCGTAAGGCGTCCAGGCCGCGCCGCTTCGGCTATCCTGGCGCGGGCGCCGGGATCGGCGGCGTCAAGCACGATGTCGGCGCCCAGCACATCCAGCGCCATTTTCATGCGGAACGGCACGGTATCAAGGGCTATTACGCGGGCGCCCAGGAATTTGGCGATGCACACGGCGCCCATGCCCACAGGGCCAAGACCCGTAACAAGAAGGGTATCAAAGGCTTTAAGGTTCATCCTTTTAATTGAACTGAAAGCCGGCCCCAGCGCGCAGCAGGCCATGGCCCCCGTGTCATAGGAAATGTCTTCAGGCAGAACGGTACACACAAAATCCTGCACCTTTACAAACTGCGCAAAATGCGTGGCAAAGGGCGGCTTGCTGGTACAGTAAATGTAATTTCCCGTAAGGCATAATTCACAGGCGCCGCAGCCGGAAAGCGGATTCAATATAACGCGATCACCGTTTTTAAGAAGAACGGAACCGGCGCTGTCAACGACAATGCCGGAGCCTTCGTGGCCGGCGTTACGCACCGGGGTATCGCTTAAAAAGGCGGCCTTGTCGCTTCCGCAGATTGGCGTTGACTCAATTCTGACAATCACCCATTCCTTTTCAGGCGACGGATCGGGCACGTCTTCCACATACGCTTTTTTGTTTCCCAATACAAGACTTTTCATAAAAGGCGCTCCATATAATAAACTACGCGTTCGGCCACACGCTGTCCATGGCGGTCTTGGCGGCCCTGAGGGCGTCTTCAAAGGCCATGGTTTTAAAGGGGGCGTAAAACGGCTCAACATACACAGGCCCGTCATACGCAAGATCGGTAAGCCCCCGCATGAAATCGGCTATTTTAAGAACTCCCGTCGCGCCGGGGAGTTCACGGACCAGATCCTTCTGCTCACCAGCCGGAATGCCGGCGGGGGCGTCGTTAATGTGAACCAGTACAATCTGCTTGTTCCCGGAAATCTTTTTGAAATCGGCGTATGTCTGCCCGGCCAGATCCCAATGCCAGACATCCATAAGAATGCCCAGATTGGAAGTACCGATGCCGTTCATCAATTCCATTATTCCGTCAAGGTTATGAATAAACTCGTACTTCTTTCCCCTGCGTTCGGACGGAGGCCCGACAAACTCAAGGCCGAAGCGTATGCCGTGATCTTCCAGCACCTTTGCCGCTTCCCCAAGCCGTGTTTTGTGAAGTTCGAAATTGGCCCTGTAGTCGAGCGTATCGCTCGCGGGAATAATCCAGGTGATGCAGCGGCCGGCGCCGAGCCCGCGGGCAAAACCACAGCGGGCGGGAAGCATCTTCATATCCGCGTCAAAGGCTTCCTTTGATTCGCGGAAGTTCACAGGAAGGCTGAATCCGCCCGCTTTAAGGCCGTTTTTTTCAAGAAGCGCCCTTGCCCCTTCCGCGTCCGCACGCGCGGGATCGCTTCCCGCTTCTTGTGCGACATCAACAAAAACGCCGCCGTAACCGTACTTTACCGCCAGCGGAACATCTTCCTCAAGCGTTCTTCCTCCAAAACCCAAAAGACCCGATGAAAATCCCTTGTACATAGCCGCTCCTTGCAGTGTGATAACAGGATTGTCCGGTAGCTTTCAGCTGCCTGACAAATCCAATGTTTCAGGCGTTACGCGCCACCGCCGGGTACAAGGTACACCGGTTTTATGGTGGACTTTTCGATCTTCCCCTCCGCGTCTTTTACCCTGACAATCCTGACGTCGCCGGGCAGCATGTCAAAGTACGCGTCATCCTGATGAACATCCGCAGGCAGAGCCAGGCATACCGCGTGGCTGTAACCTGAACTCTTTACGGTTACTTCATAATCGCCGTCTTTTGTTTCAACGGACAGGACAGACACCGTACTTTCCGCCTTCGCGTATTCCCTAAAGGCGCCCGTCCGCAGGAGAGCCAAAGGCGCCCCGCCTCCCCGGACAAATACAACGCCGCGCCGCAGATCCATGGCGGGCACGGGGAACTCATGAACAACAGCCTTGCTGAAAGCCTTCAGCGTTACCGGAATTTTTGATACCGAATACTTCCCGTCAAATCCGGCATAGCCGTATTCCATTTCCATGGATTGATCTTCGGGAGTATCGTTAATCCCCATAACCCTGACATTCTTTTTGTCCGGCGCGCGGAGGATAAATTTTACCGGCGCAAAGGCCCGCTTAACGTAGTAGTAAGAAGGTTTTCGATCCAGATAATAATCGATAATGGTCCAGCCTGCTTCCCCCCAGGTATCGTTGTACATCCACAGCAGCGAACCGTCGTTGCGGGGATAAAACCTGATGGCTTCAAGAGAATAATTATACATGAGCCCCTGCACAAGTCCCGCGTACCGCAGATAATCGGCCATGCTTAAATTTTCAGGATCAACGTAGTGTCTCCTGATGCCTTCGGGAACCGTCGCCTTTTCAAAGGTGTTGTTGTGAAGGTTCCATATTCTGTCGTTCCGCACCACAGGATTATCGCCGTAATATTTTGCGATGGTCGCTTCGGAACAGGGGCCTATGTACCCGTATTCGGTGACAAAGCGGGATGTTACAAGGTCATAGGCTTCGGGATTTATGCGATCTTCCATTTTGTCGCTCATGGTGCAGTCCCGCCAATGGTGCCTGTCACCCGTTTCGTTGTCGTTCGGCATGCTGCCGCCGTAGGGGGAAGAACGCCAGTAGGGAATTTCAGGACAATTCGAGCGGACTATTGACGGGATTATGTCATTGTAAATATGAAGCCCGCCGCTTGCCCTGTTTTTCCCCTCCTTTGTGAAGTATTCCTCAAAAAGCCACTGGTTTTCGTTGTTTCCGCACCACAGGGCAATACAGGGGTGGCGGCGAAGCCGTTTTGTCTGGTAGTCAATTTCCTTCCTTACAAGCTGCCTGTACCATTCCCTGTCGTCCGGGTACATCGCGCAGGCAAACATAAAATCGTGCCACAAAAGTATTCCGTATTGATCACAGTAATCGTAAAATTCATCGCGTTCGTAAATGCCGCCGCCCCATACGCGCAGCATGTTGAAATTACATTCCTTTGCCTCTTGTATAAGGGCCCTGTATTTGCCGGGCGATACCCTGGCGTATACCGAATCGGCGGGAATCCAGTCGCCGCCCCTGCAATAAATATCAACGCCGTTTACCTGTACGGCAAAACGGTGATCGTTGTCACCGTACTTTTCAAGATTAAGCGCCACGGTACGAATGCCGAAACGCACCGGGTCCGAAACACATTCGCCGTCTCTAGCCCTGACGGCGGCCGTCACCTCATACAGGGGCTGCGCTCCCGCGCCGCTGGGCCACCACAATTTGGCGCCGGGAACGGCAAGATTAAAGTCAACGTCGTTTCTGCCCGACTGCGCCAGTACGCCGCGGCTTTCCCGCAGCACCGTCCGCCCTTCATGCCGCAGCTCAACGGTTACATCCGCCTCCTGGGTGGAAATGGGAAGAAGGCTTTCAAATTCAACCTCGACGCGGAGCTTCGCCTCCTTTTTTGCCTCAAGCACCACAGGATGAACGGCGGTTACCACGACACTGCCGGGAAAATCAATCCAGGCGTTTTTCATTATGCCTATGGTGGCGACGCGCGGCCCCCAGTCCCACCCGTATACGTACTGGGGCTTCCGCAGAAACGAACGGGTCTTTTCCCCCCTGTCCCCCCGCCCAAGCTCATATTCGGTACACACGTAATCGGCAATATAATCGTAATCTTCCTTTGCGATACGTTCGGGGCCCGCCGTAAGGCGCACAAGGAGGCTGTTGCCGCCTTCCCTGAGCAGATCCTTCACGTCCGCCGTAAAGGGATAGTGGGCGCTTTCGTGGCTGCCGGCAAATTTCCCGTTGATAAAGACATCGGCAAAAAGATCGAGGCTTTCAAGCACAAGCCGCGCACCGCGGCGGGCAAGGTCGGCGCCTGAGACGGCAAAATCCCTGCGGAACCACCAAGACTTGCGTTCCATCCATTCGCATGCGTAGCTGTAATCGGCCACCACGGGGTCCTTTATAATGCCTGCCCCGGCAAGCGGCATGTGGGCGTCGCAGGGCAGGGAGCCCGCGTCGATGTAATCGCCGGCTTCAAGCACATCCAGAACCTGATCCTTCGTTACCGATAAATCGCGGTAAAGCAGGCGCCAGTTGTCGTTAAGAGATACTTTCATGTGATACTCCCAAATATTCCTTGCCGGTTATCCTTTGATTGCCCCGGACATCATTCCCTGAATAATCTGTTTGGAAAAGGAAAAGTAAATCAGCAGCGCGGGTATCATGGCTATTACCATTGTCGTCATCATCTTGGGATAATCCGACTGGTATATCCCCTTGAACATGGTGAGCCCCAGGGGAAGGGTAAAGAGGATCTGCCGCTTCAGGAGAACAAGCGAGAAACTGAATTCATTCCAGCAGTTAAAGAACGATATGATGCCGACGGTAACAAGAATGGGCGTAACAAGGGGAAATATTATGGTAAAGAGCGTGCGCGAAAAACCCGATCCGTCTATAAGAGCCGCCTCTTCCAGTTCCTTTGGCACCGTGCCTATATAGCTTTCGATAAGAAAAAGCGACATGGGAATATTAAAAGCAACATTCGGAAACGCCACCGTAAACCAGTGATCGGTAAGGCCGGTTCTGCTGAAAAGGATATACAGCGGAATAAGCAGGGCGTGTATGGGAACGAGCATTCCCAGCATATACAGCGTATACAGGATCTTTCTGCCCCGGAAGCGGAAACGGGAAATAAAATACCCGTTAATAAACCCGAACATGATAATAAACACAAGCGAAACGGCGGTGTTCCGCACCGTGTTGAGTATGTAATAGCCTATTCTGCTGCCTGTAAAGATGTTAATGTAGTTATCAAGATGAAAACTCCGGGGCAGTCCTATGATGTTGGACTCAAAGTCACGGGTTGTCTTGACCGAAGAATAGAACATCCACAGGACAGGGTAAATGCAGGTAACCGAAAAAACAATCATGACGGCGTTGGATATGATATTCCCCGCAATCACAAACGGGGATCTCTTCCGGCCGGTTCCGGCGCCCGTTCCCCTCTTCATCACGCGGCTCCTTTCCGGCTCAGCCACATGAGGAGGCTCCGGGACGATGTAACAAGAACCATGCTGATAATCAGAATGCCTATGCTGAGAGTTGATCCGTACCCCATGTTCACCTGCATAAAGGACACATTATACGCGTACTGCGCCATGACGCTTGAAGCGTAGCCCGGCCCACCCCTGGTCATTGCGTAAATATGATCAAAGACCCGCATGTTGCCCGAAATACAGAGCATGACGCAGATGATAAGGGGGCTTCGTATCAGGGGAAGCACAATGTGAACGGCCCGCTTGAAGCCGCCGGCGCCGTCAATCTGGGCCATCTCCAGCACCTCGGAAGGAATGGATGTCATTGCGGCAAGAATGATGACAAGGTACATGCCTATGTACTGCCAGATAAGCGGAATACTGACCACCGTCATTATTGTGGAAGGATCGGAGAGCCATCTATGGCCGCCCTCTTCCCCCCCGGCAAGCCGCAAAAGAAAATTGAGTATCCCGTAGTTGTAGTCGTAGATCATGGTCCACACAAAACCAACCACCACGGCGGAAAGGGTAACGGGAAAATAACTGACAACACGGTGAAAACCCTTTGCCTTAAGGCCCTTTGTATTGAGCAGACTCGCGAAAAGAAACGCAAAACCGATTTGTCCTATGAGGCAGAATACCGTAATATAAATATTATTGGCAAAGGAATGCCAGAAGATAGAATCACGCAGCATATCCAGATAATTCTGTATGCCGACAGGGGACATCCTTCTTCCCCCGGGCCATTTAAACGTACTGTAATAGCCGGCCGCGAAGATGGGAGAGACAACCACAAATAAAAAGACAATCAGGCAGGGCAGAAGATAAGCCGCCATTACCAGTTTTGACGGAGCGGTCCTGTTCTTCACGGAATGACCTCCTCGTATAGTACAACCGGCGCGTCCCGCCGGAGCGGAACGGGCCGGTTACAGAAGACATATCATCAAACAAGGTTTTTGAAATAGAGTTGTTCAACAACTTTGGTTATTGAACAACTTCCGCCGCACATTACAGCCTGTCCTGCTCCGCCTGAATGGCGGCGGCCACTTCTTCGGGACTGGCGGTTCCCCCAAGCAGTTCCTGGAGTTTTGAATTCATTACGTCAATGACGGCGCCGTCCATCTGAATGTCGTAAACGGGAACAAAACTCAGCGTGTTCGCAAAATCAAGATACAGCCGGGAAAGCTGCGGCAGAGCGGCCCTGTCCTTTACAGGAACGTCTATCGGGCCAAGAAGCCCCGAATCATCCATGATAAATTGGCTGTACTCGACGCCGGTAGTCTGCTTCAAATATGCAACGGCGGCGTCAAATTTGGCCCCCGACAGTTTGGAACTTATGCTCTGCGCCCAGCCGGCTCCGCCTGAACTGGCGTTGGAGGCGCCCTTTTGCCCGGAAACCGACGGAAGCAGGGCTATCCTTGTATTGGCCACTACATCGGGATCGCCGTTTGTAAGGATATAGGCTATGACCCACATGCCTTCTACTGTTGATGCGGCCTTTCCGGTACAGTACAGGGCGTCGGCCTGATTGTTGTTAATTTCGTTAAAGTTGACATTAAAAAGGGACGCCATCTGCCGGCTGTAGCTGAGGGTGGAAATAAAATCGGGATCGGTAAACTTTGCCTTTCCGTCGTTAAGGATGATGGACTGTGTCCATTCGGAACCGGTAAAACGGTCTCCCAGCGTGGAAATAATGCAGGATTCGTAGGGCCACCTGTCTTTGTTCCCCAGCGCTATGGTGTCAATGCCCTTTGCCCTGAATTTGGCGTTTGCCGCCATAAGTTCATCCCATGTTTTCGGGAATTCGTTATAGCCTATGTCCTTCCACATTTGCTCGTTGTAAAAAACCAGGGAAGTCATAACCAGCTGAATAGGACTGCCGTATATTCTGCCTGCCCTGGTAACGGGAATAAAAACACCGTCGCGGTACTGGCTCATGTCTATCCCGTCGGTAATATCGGCCATCAAACTGTTGTCGTAGAAATTCTGTACCCACGAACCTTTCGTGAAGAAAATATCCGGCATCTCGTCGGCCGCCGCCAGCGCCATGATCTTTGTCTGATAATCGATCTGCTGAAGGATTGATTCGTTAAGATTTACCTCAGGATGCTCCGCGATAAATTTATCCTTCATCGCGTGGTAGCCCTTCACCTCGGTACTTTCCGAAATCGTTTCAATCGTCTGAAAATGCATAAGCTCCAGCGTAACCTTTTCACCGCTCCCTTGAGCTCCCGAATTCCTGCCGCCGCAGGCCGTTACAGCAAGCGCCGCAACCAAAAGAACCATTGCCATTCCGCGTTTCATTTTTATTCCTCCTCAATGCTCGCCGGCATAAAATCACCGGCGGTAATGATATGGTAAACCGGGCCCGGCAATTTGAAAAGGCGTTAATGTTGCTAAATTATGCGCCCATTTTTATCCCGGAAGAACCCCCAAGCAGCGAATGTTCCCCGAAAACAGGCCCCGTATGCCAAAAATATCCCTTATTATTGACAAATATCCCCAAATAATGTATTATTTCTACCTTATTCATGATAAAATTTAGCGATCTGCGCATAAAACTGGTGTGTTTCTCCATCGCCGTTGTCCTTATTCCCATGATCATCCTGTACCTGATAATCCTTGCCTTCTTTAACAGCCGCTCGCTCGAGGAAAGCCGGCGCTACGCCTACAATAACATTCAAAACGTCAGCCAGTCTATTGATTCGGCGCTTACGGGACTCAACGAAATAACGCTGTACATGCTTGTCAACAACTGGGTATACGATTATTTGACCGGCGATGCTTCCAACAACGCCTATATACGCGTAAACAATTCGCTGCAATTTCTGCCTTTTACCTCCAAATATTATCACACAATATCCATACTTTCGGATAATCATTACACCCTTAATTCGGGACGTTACCACAATATCTTTTTAACCGGGGCCGAACGCGAAAAGGCCGACACGATTAACGGCGGAAGTTTTTTGAGCATACAGGGCGACGGCATCTACCTGATACGGCTGATGCGCAACTTCAACCGTCTTTCCGAATCAATAGGCTACACAAAGATCCTCCTTAACCAGTCCGCGCTGCTGGAACTCTTTTCGGCGCCCGGAGAGCTGCCTGAAACAGGCTACATCCTCCTCTGCGAAGACGGCGTACTGCTGCAAAGCGGAGGCGTGCCAGAGGCGCTTCCGCGAAACAGCGCGTTCCGGTTTGAAAATATGGGAACTCAAGCCGACAGCGTCCTTGTTGAAGTTGAAAACAAGACATACATCTATTCTTCCCGGCCGGTTTTTCACGGAAAGGCGGCAATAGTATCGGTGCTTGACAGGGACAAACTCTACCGCATAGATTCGCTGCTCATCGAAAGCATTGCCGCGGGGCTCCTTATGTCCGTGTTTTTTGTCATCATTCTTTCATATTACTACACCAGGCGGGTTTTTGATCCCCTGAAAAGACTCGGGGAAGCCATGCGCACCATTGACCAGAAGGATTTTGAATTCGGCTTCAGCGTCAAGGGCAGCAACGAAATAACCACGCTCGTCGATCAGTTCAACCTCATGTGCAGAAGGCTCAAAATGCTCTACGGGGAAATCTATAAAAACAGGCTCAAGTTAAAGGAGGCGGAACTGGAGGTTCTGCAGTCCAGAATCAACCCCCATTTTCTGTGCAACACGCTTGACACAATCTACTGGATGAGCGAAATGAGCCGCACCTGGAAGATCAGCAGCATGGTAAGATCCCTTTCGATGCTCTTCCGCAGTTCTCTTGAAAACACCGAAGGAAGCCTTGTGCCTTTTCAGGCGGAACAAGAGCACGTTCAATGCTACCTGGCCATTCAGAAGGTCCGTTATCAGGATCAGATAACATTCGAATTTTATGTTCAGGAAGATCTCGGCGGCATCCCCGTTCTCAAACTGCTGTTGCAGCCTGTCGTGGAAAACGCCATTGTGCACGGGGTTGAAAAATCGGACGGCGGAAGCGGGCGGGTAGTCATCAACGTTTACCGGGAAGATGACGATATTATCTACGGCGTTTTTAATACCGGCAACCCCGTGGACACCGGTGAAATGGACACGCTGATGGCGGAGGAAAATACCGCCAGGCGCGGCATGGCCATACGGAACATCAATTCGCGGATCAAGATGTACTTCGGCGGCGGGTACGGCCTGAGTTTTGAGAACCAGAGAGGCGGCGGAGTACTCGCAACCATACGGCAGCCGGTAAAAACAGGACGGATTCATGCTAAAACTGCTGATCGTTGACGATGAGGTAACAATACGCCGCGGCCTTGCCATGTCCATTAACTGGGAAAAATACGGCGTCACCATTGCCGGGGAAGCAAGAAGCGGCGCCGCCGCCCTGGAAAAGGCGCTGGCTTTGCATCCCGACATAGTCATAAGCGACATCCGCATGTCAAACGGGGACGGCCTGTGGTTTATCAGGCAGATGCTGGAATTTCTGCCCCGGACAAAGAAAATCGTCCTCTCGGGCTACAGCGACAAAGAATACATGATGGAGGCGATAAAGCTCGACGTAAATGATTACCTTTTAAAGCCCGCCGGAACGGAGCAGATACTGCAGGCGGTGCTAAGGCAGCGGGATGAAATTCTTCTGGAACGGCAAAGGGAAAGGCAGAGCACCAGAATGGAAAACATCATCAACGAAAATCTCGATATTATCAAGGCGCATTTCCTCCGGAAACTTCTGGAAAAGGGAATGTCCGCCCAAATGATAAAGCAGAAGGTTTTATCCTGTTCGGCAAGGCTTCAGGGCCCGCTTTACGCGCTGTTTTTGGCCTTTCCCCGTCCCGGCCGCGACTGGGAGATGATTCAGATTATCAGCAGCCGCCTGGAAAAATATTCGCCCGAACTTGTCACAATCCGTGAAGGCGGCGTTATCGCGGCAATGCTCAATGTAAAAGAAAACCTTCCGGAAGAAGAGATCCTTGCCCTTGTGGAACAGACGGCCGCCATGGAAGATCCCATGTTCCTGCCCTGCTACGGCGGGGCGGCGGATCTGGAATCAATGCACGGATTATATGTTTCACTCTCCGAAATGGCGGCCAGATCAATGTGGTTTTGTGTCCCCTATCTTACCGCACAGGCGGATCTGCGGTTCGGGGAAGTACAGGAAGAAGATCTGCTTGCCTTTGAGCGCGGCATTGTACAATGCGTACAAACCGGAAATTTTACGGCCGTATCCTGCGACATCGACAACCTGCTGGATCTTCTGAAACAGGTAAAACCCGCGTACACGGTATTTCAGGACATTTTCTTCGGCATTGCCCGGTCTATCCAGATGTTCAGCGACAATATCGACATATACGCGAAACTGTCGGAGTGTTTCAACAAAGCGTACGCGCCCGGCGACGTTAAAGAAACGTTCCTTTCCGCCCTTAACAACGATTATTCAAAATACGGCTACCAGATAAAAAACACCCTTAATTTCATGATGGAAAACTGCGCCGGAGATCTTTCACTGACAGATACGGCGGCCGCAATGTACATTTCGCCGGGTTACCTGACACGGCTCCTTAAAAGCAAAACGGGCCGCGGCTTTAACGAGTGGCTTCATATTATCCGCATCGACAAGGCAAAGAAGCTCCTTGAAAAGACCGGCCTTAAATTTTATGAAATCGCCGAACAGGCGGGCTACAGTTCCTATAAAATTTTCAGTGAACATTTCGGCAGAATCGCCGGATGCAGCGCCCGCGCGTACCGGGAAAAAATATGCATGACAAAAAAAACCGGCGCGGCCGGGAGGGGGCCGGACGCGCCGGAAAAACCTTAGATATCCTGCCCCCCGCGGGATCAGCCCGCCTGCAGCGGGGCGGGCCTTGAGCAGGAACTTTTTACCTTGTAATACGCGCCCGACGCCGACGCCTCGTGTATGCCGTGCATAATGTCAAGCACATGAAAGGCAAGTTCTCCCGAGGCCCGGTGGGGACGGTTTTCGGCTATGGCTTCCGCCATGTCGGTAATTCCAAGGCCACGGCTGTTACCGGGGTAGTCCCCCAGCAGCGGCACTTCGGACCAGTCTTCCACCCTTAAGCGCCGTACAAAGACAGGACCGCCAAAGGTATTGGGATCGGGCACGCGGAGGGTTCCTTCGGTTCCGTAAATTTCAACAAAGGGAAGCGTATGGGAATACACATCGAAACTGGCGACAATGGTTCCCACCGCGCCGTTCTCAAAATCGAGCACACCGGCGATATGGGTCGGCACATCCACCTTGATAACCTCTCCCCTGCGGGGTTCGCTTACAATAACCCGTTCCTTCTGCCCCGTCTGCGCGGAACCCGACACACGGACAACAGGCCCCATTAGGTTCACAAGACAGGTAAGATAATAGGGTCCCATATCGAACATGGGGCCGGCCCCTTTCTTGTAGTAGAATTCGGGGTCCGGATGCCAATGTTCATGGCCGTGGTTCATAATAAAGGCGCTTGCCGCGACGGGCCGGCCTATCCAGCCGTCGTCAATGAGTTTACGGCAGGTCTGTATGCCGGCCCCGAGGAAGGTGTCGGGGGCGCCCCCTATGCGGACATTTTTTTTCGCGGCGGCGGCAAGCGCCTCTTCCGCCTCTTCGCGGTTTACGCAAAGCGGCTTTTCATTGTACACATGCTTGCCCGCCTTTATCGCCGCCATGGCAACCTCGTAGTGTTTGAGGGGCTGGGTAATGTTAAGAATAATGTCGACGTCGCCGCTTTCAAGAATTTCAGCAGTGTTTTTGAAATGGCGTATGTGGTATTCCCCGGCAGCCTTCGCCGCCCTGTCCTCTATCTGATCGGTAATACCGGCCAGCGTAACGCGCCCGCCGAACATGACGCTCAAATTTTCAAGGTAAATACCGCTTATGTTTCCCGCGCCTATGACGCCTATGCGAAGCTTGTTCATGATTTCCTCCATGTCAGTACATGCCGACGCTGTTTTTCCACTGATCCGCGGAAAGCCCCTTTTCGGCGGCAATGCGTCTGCCGGAGGCGGCCCACAAGAGGCCCCGCTTCATCAACTCCCACGCTTCGGGGATATCAAATACATCGTTATGATGGCCCAGCGCGTTGTAGAAGACCCGCCCGTTTCCCCATTTGCGTGTCCATACCTGGGGAACGTCCACCTCGCCGTTTGCCGAATGATACCATTTGACAACAGGGAACCTTGTGGTGGCAAGCACCTCGTTGGCGGGATCAACATGGAGATAGTACTGCTCCGACGACACGTCAAAATCACCTATTCCTTCGGTAAGGGGATTTGACTTGCTTGTAATATTTACCCGGTATTTGACGCCGTCGCAGCCGGGATGGGCCACCCAGTTGGCGCCCGTCATAAACTGCCAGAGCACATTGGCGCGAAAGGAATCGCACATGCCCCCGTGGCATCCGGCAAGCCCGGTCCCGTCTCCTACCGCTTCGGCAATCGTTTCAAAAAAAGGCTTCGGCAGCTCAGGCCCCATGGTCCACACGGGGATAAAAAGATCCTGCGCCTTAAGCAGCGCAAGATCCCCAAGCACATCCGTCGTCTCCGATACACAGACCTCAAAGTCTTCCTGTTCAAGGAAGGCCTTAAACCGGGCCGAAATCAATGTAGGCTCATGGCCGTCCCACCCGCCCGAAAGAATCAACGCTTTCTTTTTCATGACAACCCCTCGTTAAAAAATAGAGTTGTTCAATAACCAGAGCTATTGAACAATGTCCGCTTATACGGCAAAGAAAAAGGGCAAGGATCACTGTCCCTGCCCCGAATCGCGTAAAAACGCGTCAAAAACCTTTCGCTCTAGGGAAGGAGCTTGACATTGATCCCCGACCAGTCGTTGTCTATCTTGAGCTTGTCAAGGATCTGGGAAACCTGCCCGCGGTGATGGGTCCCGTGGGCGGTAAGCTGGCCGAGCATAAAGTAAAGGGGAACCGTGGCGGGCTTCCCGCCGTACCAGTCCGTTTTGACAGGCGCGCCGAGTTCCGCTTCGGAAAGGGCCGACACGAATTTGACACAGGCGTTATCGGCGGTCTTTATGTCTTCGGCGAGTTTTTTCCACTGGTCCGCGGTTAACTTTCCGCCGGGCACCGTCACTTTTCCCAGAGCCGCCAGGGCTTTCTGCGCCGCGGAATTTTTGCTCACGGCGTCCTTTAACATCCCCAGCATGTAAACCGTGCCTCCCAGAATATGGGAGACAATGCCGGAAAGGCTCTTGTAGTAGCTTCCGCGCGCCTTTTCCCTGTCCTCGTCCGACATCTTGTTCAGAATGCCAAGAAGCGCCTGGTTCGCCTCTTTGTTGTATCCGGCAAACATGATAACCATTTCTTTCATCTGTCCGTTCCTCCCCTGATAAAAAATATTGGATCTGCCCGGCAGCCGAAGTTGCCGGACAGACGGGCCGGTTCCAAAGCCCGGCCGTTTTTAAAGCACTCTGTTTTAAAGCGCTCTATTTAATAAAAAAACGCAGTACAAAGATCACAAAAAGCACCCAGGTAACAACGGTAACGTCTTTCCATTTCGCCGTTACCGTCTTGAGGATCACATAGGACAGAACCCCATAGACAATTCCTTCCGCTATGCTGTAGGCAAAAGGCATCATGACGATGGTCAGAAACGCCGGAATGCCTTCGGCGGGATCGGAAAAATCAATGCCCGTAACGGCCTTCATCATGAGGAAACCCACGAAGATCAGCGCGGGAGCGGCCGCGGCGCCGGGAATGAGCAGGAAGACGGGCGAAAGGAACAGGGCAATGATAAAGAGAAGGGCTGTTGAAACGGAGGTAAGCCCGGTGCGTCCTCCGGCGGCAACACCGGCCGTGCTTTCCACATAGCTGGTAACGGTGGACGTACCAAGGGCCGCGCCGGCCACGGTCCCCACGGCGTCGGCAAGAAGCGCCTGCTTGACCCTGGGAATTTCCCCTTTCGCATTGATAAGGCCCGCCTGGGTTGTCACGCCTACAAGGGTCCCGACAGTATCGAAAATATCGACAAAAAGGAAGGTGAAAAACACGGTAAAAAATTTAAAGGTCAAAAGATTGTTGAATTCAAACCGCAAAAAAAGCGGGGCCTCCGGAAAGCTCACGGGATAAAAAGACCGCGGAATCCGCGTTATCCCAAGGGGAATGCCGATAACCGTTGTCACAAGAATCCCTATAAGTATGGCGCCGGGAATTCTGAGGGAATAAAGAACAATGATAATCACAAGGCCGATAAGGGCAAGAAGGGCGGGAGTGGCGTGAAGCAGAGACTCCCCTTCTACCAGGGCGCCCAGAGCGACTATGGTTCCCCCGCCGCCTGTTACGATGCCGGAGTTGGTCATCCCGATTAGGGCGATAAAAAGGCCAATGCCCACCGCCACCGCCTTTTTCAGGTTTGCCGGAATCGCCTTGATTATCGCCTCCCGTACATTAACAAGAGAAAGAACAATAAAAACTATTCCTTCAAGGAATACGGCCGTCAGGGCAAGCTGCCAGGAATAACCCATTCCCATGACAACCGAATAGGTGAAGTAGGCGTTAAGCCCCATGCCGGGGGCCAGCGCGACAGGCAGGTTCGCCGTAAAGGCCATGACCAGGGTGGCAATGGCCGACGAGAGCACCGTGGCGGTAAAGACCCCGCCTGAACTCATGCCGGTTTTGCTCAGCATGTCCGGGTTGACCGCCAGAATGTACGCCATGGTCAGAAAGGTGGTAACGCCCGCAAAGATCTCCTTGCGCACCGTCGTGCCATGTTCCTGAAGCCTGAAAAGTTTTTCCACGATTTTCTCCCTTAATTCATATAGATAACAAAACGGAAATTATTCAATAACTGAAGCCGTCGAATAACTCCAGTACAGAATCCGTTTCAAAACAGAAGCAGCGGGAAAGCCCCCGATTACCCTTTTACGGCGCCGGCCATCATTCCCTTGACCAGCTTGTCCTGCCCAAAGATATACAGAAGGATGACAGGAAGGGACGAAAGGGCAAGAACAGCCATGATTACCGGAATGTTGCTCGAATACTGGCCCTGATACGCCCAAACCGCCAAGGGCAGGGTGCGGCTCCTCATTGACTGCGTAAGCACCATCGCAAAACTGAATTCGTTCCAGATAACCACGCCGTTGTAGATTCCCAGCGTAGCCAGCCCCGATGTCGAAAGGGGAAAAATAATCCTGAAAAACGTGGAAAACTTGCCGCATCCGTCTATTTCCGCGGCCTCTTCCAGTTCCCTGGGAATTCCCTGCATAAAGGCGGTAAGAATAAAAATTGACATGGGAAGGTTAAAGGCGATGTTTGGCCCGACAAGCGCCCAGCGGGTATCGTAGGCATTAGATCTTACCGCCATTATAAAAAGGGGAATAAGGGTAATGTGAATGGGCACGGACATGGCGGCTACCACCAGGCTGAAGATCGGCCTGTTAAGCCTGAATTTCATCCGGGCCAGGGGATAAGCGGAAAAAGCGCTTAAAAGGAGGAGCAGTGTAAGGGCAATAAGAATCAGCGTTATGCTGTTATAGAGGTACTGCAGAAAACCGCCCCTGAATACCTGTACATAATTGCTGAACTGCCAGGTTCCCGGCAGCCTGAACAAATTACCGCTCAAAAATTCGCCAAGCGTCTTAAAGGAAGTTATAATCAAATAATAAAAAGGAAGGCCGGTGATAAGGAGCCATATAAAAGCGAAAAAGAACGCCAGAGCCCACCACGCCGATATACGTCTTTTTCTCTTCACGCTTCCGCCGCCTTTCTATTCAGGGTAAATACAACAAGCAGGGCCACCAGGGTAATCAGTATGAACATGCCGCCCGCGACCGCGGCCCCGTAGCCGAAATTCTGTTTGACAAACGATGTCTTGTACATCATCGTCGCCATAAGCTCCGTCGCAACGCCGGGGCCGCCGCCTGTCATAACGTACACCAAATCGAAATATTTAAGGGAACCGATAATGCTTACCGTAGCGCCGGAAACAATAGTGGGCCGCAGCAGGGGAAGGGAAATTTTCCAGAAGTACTGGCCCCGCGTCGCCCCGTCAATGGCGGCGGCTTCGTAAAGTTCCACGGGAATGGTCCCATACGCCGCCAGATAGAGGATCATGTAAAAAGGCGTATACTGCCAGCTTACCACTCCCATTACGGCAAGAAGGGCCCTTTCGGGCCTGCCCAGGAGATCGACAGTACCGCCTCCAAAGAATTTCGATATGGAAGCGAATATACCGAAATTCGCGTCCAGGGCGAATTTGAAAAGTATGCCTATGGCAACCGAAGAAATCAGATACGGCAGAAACCACACTACCTTGAAAACAACTCCCTTTTTGCCGACTATATCAAGAAAAGTCGCCAGCGATATTGCCAGCACACCCTGAGTCGCAAGGGAAATGAACATTACAATGAGATTATTGCGAAACGCGGCCCAGAAGCTCGGATCGACGGCAAGGACCTTCCAGTTTTCAAGCCCAACCGGTTTTCTGACGGTACTGATGCCGTTCCACTGGACCATGCTGATGGAAAAAGAATCAATGATTGGATAGACAACGAACACGGCAAGGAGCAAAAGAGAAGGAAACAAAAAAACAGACGCGGCAACACGTATTGATCGCTGCCGGGCTTTCCGCAAGGATTTTTCGCTCATTACATCCCCGTATTGGAGTTGTTCAATAACCGGAGTTATTGAACAACTTCCGCTTAAAACCGCGGACCGGATATTCGCCCGGCCCGCGGTTTTCTTTCGTCTGCCGTTTACTTCCTCAGCGCGGCGGTCTGCGCCTGCTGTACCCGCCTCATCATCTCCTGGGGCGTCATGGTAAGACCAAAGACTTCCTGGGAAGCAACCTTGAGTTCCTCGGCCACTTCATTGGTAAGCGACTGATCATACCAGAACTGAATGTCGGGCGCGGCCTGAATCGCGTCGAAAACCTGCTTTACCAGCGGATCGGTAATGGTAATGTTTTTTACCGGCGGAATCCGGCCCAGCGCGACGCGTTCCCTTACGGACTGATCGTCCAGGAGGTATTTGAGCATCTCAAAAGCCGCTTCGGGATACTGGCATTTGCTGGAAATATGATAAAAATTATCGCCTATAGTGCCGGTTACCGTTTTTGCATTTCCGGCGCCGGTTTCATCGCCGGGGAAATTAAAGAACCCGACTTTCTTGAGGAAATCGGGATTCTCGGCGCCGACGTTTCCAACAAACCAGCTGCCCTGCACCTGCATGGCGGCCTGTTCGGTATAGAGGAAGGTGCGGGACTGACCCGAATCTTCATCCAGACCGTTAAAGCCGTCATTAAAATAACCCTTCTTTACCCATTCCTGGATCTTCTGGCCCGCCCAGACAAAAGCGGGATCTTCAAAGGAACCGCTTCCGTCCAGCGCCTTTGCCATGGGCTGTAACCCGCCGTGCCTCGTGGGAAGCACCTGATAATACATCAGGCCCGTCCACTGGGTTTTGTTGGCAAGGCTAAACGGGATGATTCCATTCTGCTTAAGGGTGTCACAGGCAGCTTCAAGCTCCCTGATAGTCGACGGCACCCTGATGTTGTATTTTGCGAACAGATCCTTGTTATAAAAAACGCCTTCAATGGCGGCGTTTTCAACCGGCACGCCGTAAATTTTGCCGTTAACGGTGGCCTGCGCGATACCCGCCTCAAGGAATTTTGCCTTGTAGTTATCCTTGTTAAAATAGGAAGTCATGTCGGCAAGAAGCCCCGCCTTGATATACTCATTGGTGGTCCCGCCCGTCCAGGAAATAAATACGTCCGGCAACTGCTGGGAAGCTACCGCCACCGCGATCTTCTGTTTGTAGGCGTCGTTGGCCGTAATCGTTATGTTCACCTTGTAATCAGGATTGGCCGCCTCAAAACGCTTAACCGCGTTTTCGATAATGTCAGTAATCTCGCCGATGTTCTGGATATGCCAGAATTCAATGACCTTTTTGCCGCCCGATCCGCCCTGCTGGCCGGGACCCGCGAACAAAAGACCTGCAACAGTCAACAACACTGCGCCAAACATAATCTTTTTCGTCATGTTTTTGCCTCCGAAAGATATTTACGCTCAAAAGCGATGAAAATATTATATGTCCTATCATCTGATTCGTCAATCAATAAAAAACCGCCCCGGAGAGGGGCGGTTAAAAACATACGGCAAGGCGCGCGCCGCTATTTCAGGTACAGGGGGCGTTCCTCGTATTTGGTGTGAAGAAGCTCGTGGGCCTTGTGGCCGTTGGGTTCCCCGAGGAATTCCTTGTATACCTGCTGTATAAAGGGATTTTGATGGGAACACCGGTAGGGCGATTTTTCGTCATCGAGATAAACGCCCGCGGTGCGCTGCCTGCGGATTTCATCGGTACAGCCGTAAGGCTGGCCGCCTCCTCCTATGCAGCCGCCGCGGCAGGCCATGACTTCCACAAAGTGGTAGGGGGGTTCCTTCCCCGCGGCCCTGGCGTCGCGTATCCTGTTCAGCACCGCCTCTATGTTTCCCATTTGATGGGCCACGGCAATGCGTATTTTGGTCCCGTTGTTAAAATCAACCTCCGCTTCCTTAACCCCTTCAAGGCCCCGGACCGGCCTGAAATTCACGTCGGGCAGTTCCTTTTTGGTGACAAGGAAATAGGCGCTTCGCACCGCCGCCTCCATGACTCCGCCTGTGACGCCAAAGATCGTCCCCGCGCCGGTGTAGGGGCCCATGGGATTGTCGGCGTCTTCTTCGGCCAGTTTAAGGATCTCTATGCCGGCCTGCTTTATCATGCGGGCAAGTTCACGGGTAGTTATCGAGATATCGACATCGTAATTGTAACCGGCGCTCTTCATGTCGTCATTCCGCTTTGTTTCCCACTTTTTGGCGGTACAGGGCATGACAGAAACGGAATAGACCTTGCCGGGATCAAGGCCCGCCTTTTCGGCCCAATAGGCCTTGATCATCGCGCCCATCATCTGCTGCGGAGATTTGGCGGTGGAGAAATTGGGGATCATGTCGTTGTAGTACTTTTCCATATAATCGACCCAGGCCGGACAGCAGCTGGTGATAAGGGGAATGTCCGATCCCTTTTCGGTAAGCCGTTTCACGAGTTCCGTGCCTTCTTCCATGATCGTAAGATCCGCGGAGAAGTTGGTGTCGAAAACGGTCTTGAAACCCAGCCGCCTGAGGGCGGCATAGATCTTTTTGGTAAAAACCGTTCCCGGAGGAAGGCCGAATTCCTCGGCCAGGGCAACCCGGACCGCCGGGGCTATCTGAACCACCGGATGTACATCCGGGTTCTGCAAGGCGGCCCACACCTTGACGGTATCGTCCCGCTCGTAAATGGCCCCCACAGGGCAGTGGGCGGCGCACTGGCCGCATTTAATGCAGGGGCTCTCCCCCAGGGGAGCGTCGGCCGCGCTGGCTATCTTTCCCTTGATCCCCCTGCCCAGAAATTCAAGCGCCCAGACATTCTGCACTTCCTGGCAAACCTTGACGCAGCGCCCGCAGCGTATGCACTTTTCCGGGTTAAGGATTATGGCCGGATTGGAATCGTCCACGGGAAACGCGTTGAGCACCTTGCGGAAGGGAACCTCGCGTATGCCAAATTCCGCCGCCAGGGTCTGCAGCTCGCAGCTTCCGTTACGGGGGCACTGGAGGCAGTCGTTGGGATGATTACTGAGGATAAGCTCCACTACGGTGCGGCGCACCGCGATGATCTCGGGATCATGGGTAATGATATCCATGTTGTTGTCGACCGGCGTGGTACACGCGCGGGCCATACGGGGAGATCCGGGGCCGGCGGTGCGGACGATGCAGATCCCGCAGGAAGCCCAGGGAGGCAGATCCGGGTTGTAACAGAGGGTGGGGATCTTGATATTGATCTTTCTGGCCGCGTCCAGAATCGAAGTTCCTTCTTCCACCTCAACCGGCGTTCCGTTTATTTTAAGACTAACCATAGTTTACTCCTTGCTGATAGCGCCGAATTTGCAGGTCTTGAAACACTCGCCGCATTTAAGACAGGCCGCCGCATCGATCCGGTAGGGGGGACGCTTCTTGTCGCTTCCCTCTACCTGGGCAATGCAGTTTGCCGGACACTTCTTTGCGCAGGCGCCGCAGCCTATGCACTTTTCGCTGTTAATGACATAGCGGACCAGATTCTTGCACTTGCCGGACCTGCACTTCTTGTCGTGAATATGCTCAAGATATTCATTTCTGAAATTCCTGATGGTCGAAAGGGTAGGATTGGGAGCCGTCATGCCCAGCTGGCAGAGACTTGCCTTGGACATGGCCTTGCCGATAATTTCGAGTTTATCCAGATCCTCTTCTTCCCCGTTGCCTTTGGCTATTTTCTCCAAAAGATTGAGCAGCTGGGTAGTGCCAATGCGGCAGGGACTGCACTTTCCGCATGATTCATCGACGCAGAAATCCATGTAGAAGCGGGCCACGTCCACCACGCAGTCGTCCTCGTCCATGACTATCATGCCGCCCGAACCCATCATGGAGCCGTTGGCGGTAAGGCTTTCGTAGTCTATGGGCGTATCGAGCACCGCCTCGGTAAGAATGCCCCCCGAAGGACCGCCTGTCTGGACCCCCTTGAATTTCTTTTTATCCTTGATGCCGCCGCCTATCTCGAAGATGATCTCGCGCAGGGTTGTCCCCATGGGCACTTCCACAAGGCCGGAATTTTTGACCTTGCCCGTAAGGGCGAAAACCTTGGTTCCCTTTGATTTTTCGGTTCCGATTTTCGCAAGCCACGCGCCGCCCTTTGCGGTGATCACAGGGATATTGGCAAGGGTTTCCACATTGTTGATAACCGTGGGCCGCTGCCAGAGCCCCTTGTTCGCCGGGAAAGGAGGCTTGGGAACGGGCATGCCCCGGTTTCCTTCGACCGATTTGATAAGGGCCGTCTCCTCGCCGCACACAAAAGCGCCGGCGCCCAGGCGTATCTCAATGTCAAAGTCAAAGCCCGACCCGAGTATGTTTTTACCCAAAAGGCCGTAGTCCTGCGCTTGGGAAAGGGCCCTCTTGAGCCGTTCTATCGCAAGGGGGTATTCCGCCCGTATGTACACAAAACCGGAATGCGCCCCTATGGCCTTGCCGGCGGTTATCATCCCCTCAATTACCGAATGGGGGTCTCCCTCTATGGTAGACCTGTCCATGTAGGCGCCGGGGTCCCCTTCGTCGGCGTTGCAGATCACGTACTTGATGTCGCCTTGGGCCTTGCGGGCAAGATCCCATTTAAGCCACGTGGGAAAACCCGCGCCGCCCCGGCCCCGGAGGCCGGAAATTTTCATCTCGTTGATAACCTGTTCGGGAGTCCATTCAAAGAGGACCTTTTCAAGCCCGCTGTAGCCTTCACGGGCTATGTACTCGTCTATGTTTTCAGGATTGATAACCCCGCAGTTCCGAAGCACCACCCGGACCTGCTTCTGGTAGAATTCAATGTCCTCCACTGCTATGGAAGACTTCTTTTCCGCCTCGCCCTTGTAGAGGAGCCGCTTGACTTCGCGCCCTTTGACGATCTGCTCGGCGATGATCTCCGGGGCGTCTTCGGGCTTCACGTCCACATAAAAGGATTCCTCGGGCAGCACCTTGACAATGGGCCCCCGTTCGCAGAAGCCGAAACAGCCGGTCTTGACGATCTGTACCTCGTTCCTGACATTCTGCTTTTCCGCCTCGGCAATCAGGCGTTCGTAAATTTCCGCGCCCTTGTTGGATTCGCAGGCGGTTCCGCCGCAGGTAAGAATATAGTGGTTATAGGCCATCGTTGTCTCCTCAGCCGTTCACAATGTCCGCGGCGGGCCTGTCCAGAATATGACCGTCCAGCAGTTCCCTGCCGACGATGTGCTTTTTGACAATATCCTCCGCGACGCCCGCGTCTACCCTTCCGTAGATCACGGCGGGCATGCCGGGAACCACCACCTCGACGGTGGGTTCCGAATGGCAGAGCCCCATGCAGCCGGTCTGGCGCACCATTACAGTATCCACCAGCTTGTGGTCGTCCAGTGATTTGATGAAGGCGTCCAGCGTTATCTTCGCTCCCGCGGCAATGCCGCAGGTACCCATACCGACGATAACCTGAATCTCCTTGCCCTCAGCATCGCGCCTGCGCAAGTCGGTCTTCTTGGAATCCCTGAGCTTTCGCAGTTCTTCAAGGGTCATCTTTGCCATACGTTGCTCCTCTCGTTTTAGTCTTCGTCTTCGTCGTCTTCTTCAAGCGATCTGAGATACTTGTCAAGCAGCACCAGAGATCCTGTGTCCTCCAAATTGCCCAAGGCCTCGGCCAGCTCCGTCTTGCGGACTTCGTAATCCAGATCCGCGCCAAGGCCGGCGCGGGTCCGGCGTATAATACATTCACCGGGCCCCTCAAACATAAGAACGGTACGAAACATGCCCGGCAGATCGCCTGAGGGCGGGGTGTCCACGTTGTCCATATCGAACCATGCGCTTATTTCGGTCCCCCTGCCCTTTTCGGACTTCAAATTCCAGCCGCCCCCGCTCTGCTGGGCGGTCTGTATCAAAAAGGGAATCCCCAGCCCTACCCTGCGGCCGGGGTGTTTTTTCCCGTCGGTGACAAAAGGATCGACGGCAAGGCGGATCTCCCCCTGATCCATGCCCCTGCCGTTGTCCCTTACAAGAAAGCGGAATTCCCGCTTCCCGCCGCCTGTTTCGGCAATTTCAAGCTCCATCCGGGCGGCGCCCGACTCGGCGGCGTTCTGGGCTATATCGGTCACCAAATCACTCAAGGTAAAGTGCAAAGATCCCGGCCCTCCGGTCCGAAAAATCCCGGCCTTTTAGCCGGGCCGGTTCCAAAATTACGGTCCTTTTGGACTACCGGATTTTAAAACCACCCTAACCGTTCTGATATTTTGCGATAATGCCGGGAAGCATATCCTTGGTCAGCTTGCCGTAGGTATCGCTGCCCACAACCATCACCGGGGCAAGCCCGCAGCAGCCCACACAGCGCACAGGATCAATGGAAAAAAGGCCGTCTTCGGTTACCCCGCCTTCCTGAAGGCCAAGAAGGCTCCGGGCCTCTTCGATAAGATCCGCGCCGCCCTTGAGGTAACAGGCCGTTCCCAGGCAGACGGAAACCTTGTATTTTCCCGGTTTGGTGGTTTTGAAAAAATGATAGAAGGTAATAACCCCGTAGATCCGGGCCAGGGGAATTCCGGTAACCCGGGAGAGTTCTTCCGCCGCCTGACGGGAAATAAAGCCGAATGTTTCCTGGGTCTTATGCAGGATCATGATAAGACTGCCGGGTTTTACCTTCCATTCGTCAATGAACGCGACAAGCTCGGGGGGAAATGTAATATCCCCGGAATTGTTAGAGACCGCCTTCCCTGCCATAATACCCCACTCCTCAATGATAATTTTCGCAAACGCTCTTCTTAATCAGGCAAGCCTCTGAAAACCGAGGTTTTTAGGGACTCCCTAATGAAAAACTTCTAAAAACCGGAGTTTTTAGAAGTTTCCATATTAATTCTATAACAAAGAAAACCTTTTGACAAGAAGAAGAGCTTGCGGAAGAAGGACCTACGGAGACCAGCTTACCTCATAACTGAGGGGAGTCTCAAGAACCAGCAAATCGAGCAGCGGTATGGTAAATTCCGCCGTTTTACCGGAACAGGACCCTCCCCGTACGGAACGCACCTGTCCGGGAAAATCAACGGCGGCCTGTATGCTGCCCCTGGCTATCTCGTCCGCCGTCCCCTGGCCATAGATTGAAGCAACCAGGGAAAGATATTCGGCCCGCGTCAGATCCTCCCCGGTAACAAGGGGAGCCATGAGGGCGGCAAGGTAATCGCTTACCTCGGCGGAAACCAGGGAGAGGATTCCGGGCGCGGAGTCCCGGTTCATGATTATGGAAAGACGGGAAACGCCTCCCGCGCCCTGTTCCAGGGTAATGAAGCCGCCTTTTCCCCCGGCCGGGGCAAGAAACTCCCCTATATGGGAGACGGCGAGGAGACCTTCAATGGACCGGGAATCAGTATTGCGGAAGGAAACGGAACGGATTCCCGGAGCGGACGACATGGAACGCGCGATGCTTTCGCCGTCAAGAACGGGCTCCGTTCCGGGGGAAGGCCCGGCCACCGACTTGAGGGAACGGATAAGGGCGGCCGTCCGGGGTTCAAGAGAAGTCGAAACGGTAAATTCCCCCGATCCGTCGGCTGCAAGGCGGCCCTTTATGCCCGCGGTGCAGGAAACAAACAGGGGAAGGATTATCCCAAACAAAAAAAGCCGTTTCCGTATCTTCATAATATATATAATAACAAAAAAACAGGGGAAATGTAACCTCGCCCTTCGCATAGGAGGAATTGTGCAACCTTGAGGAAGATCCGGTGTCGAATAATGACACACATTCATGTTTCTCTTCAAACTGGGAGGTTTCGATGATCGAATATAGAAACGCATGGGGTTTTTTGGAAGAATTCCGGGGGAAATATTTTACCGGCCAGTGGCCTACACTTCCGGAAATGTACCGTATCACCGTTTTCCGCTTCGGGGAACGCCCCTGCTTTACCATTTATGAGCCGGACAGAATCAGCCTTACCTACCGTGAAAGCCTTGCCCGCATAGAGGCCGTTGCCAGGTGGCTGCACGAAAAGGGCATACGCAGGGGGGACAAGGTAGCGGTTACGGGGAAAAATTCCCCCGAGTGGGCCGTTGCCTATATGGGCATTCTCTTTTCAGGCGCAACGGTGGTTCCCCTTGACTATCAGCTCAAGGCGGAAGAAGCGGATCTTCTGCTTGAAACATCGCATGCCGCGATCCTCTTTGTTGATGAAGAAAAATACGACCGGTATCAGGGCAAACCGGGCCTGCGTGACGTCATTTGCCTTAACAGGGACAAGGGAACGTATATTTACGATCTGGACGGGCCTCGAACGGCCATTGAAGAGGCGGAGGAGACGGACCTTGCGGCCATACTTTTTACGTCGGGAACCATGGGAAAACCCAAGGGCGTCATGCTGACCCACCGCAACCTCGTTTCGGACTGCTACCTTGCCCAGGGCAATATGCTGCTGTTTTCCACCGATGTTTTTTACGCCCTTCTTCCCCTGCACCACGCCTATACCATGCTGGCGGTGTTAATTGAGACGATCGCGATAGGCGCCGAAGTGGTTTTTGGAAAACGGATGGTCACCAAGGCAATCCTCAAGGATCTGAAAGAGGCGAAGATCACCATGCTGCTTGCCGTTCCCATGCTCTTCAACAAAGTCCTTGCGAGCATTATCCGGGGACTCAAGGAAAAGGGCCCCCTAGTATACGGCGTTATCTCGGCGCTGATGGGGATCTCCGGTCTCATAAAGAAAATTTTTCACGTTAATCCCGGAAAAAAGATGTTCGGCTTTATCCTTGACAAGGCAAGCCTTACCACTCTTCGTATCTGCATTTGCGGCGGCGGCCCCCTGGCTCCAAGCGTTTTCAGGAAGTACAACCAGCTGGGACTTGATTTTGTGCAGGGTTACGGCCTTACCGAGACCAGCCCCATCATCAACCTTAACCCCATTGAATACTACAAGGAAACAAGTGTCGGAAGAGTACTGCCGCAGATTGACATGAAGATCCTCGATCCCGATGAAAGGGGAATAGGGGAAGTAACGGTTAAGGGACCGGTGGTAATGCAGGGCTATTTCGAACTGCCCGAAGAAACCGCCGCGTCCTTTACCGAAGACGGCTACCTTAAAACCGGCGACGTGGGATACATGGACAGCGAAGGCTATCTCTACCTTACAGGACGCGCGAAAAATCTGATAGTCACCGCGGGCGGAAAAAACGTCTATCCGGAAGAAATAGAAAACGAATTCCAGCTCTACGAGGAAATTGATCAAATTCTTGTCCGGGGTTATGAACTTGACAAGAAGATGAAAACCGAAGGCATAGAAGCCCTTGTTTTTCCCAATCCTGAATTCGGCAGGAACGGCGCGGAGGGAAACGGAGAAACAGACGGCGGCGCCGTGAGCCCGGAGGTAAAGGCGCGCATCAACGCCATTGTATCGGAAGTGAACCAGCGGCTCCTTCCCTACCAGAAGATAGCCCGTACCGTTATTCTGGATAAACCCATGGAGATGACAACCACGAAGAAAATCAAGCGGGATACGGTCTAGGGCAACAAACTGTTCAATAACCAGAGTTTCATACCTCCATTCTCATAATGGGGCCGGTAAAATATTGCCATGCCCCATTATATGCATAATTTATACAACTCCTAACGGCGTTACCTTTTCCTGATAAATGCGTTTCAACAAAAACGCGCCGACAATTGCGGAAAAACCCTCGGCAAGTACAAAGGCCCACCATACCTGATTTAGCTGGAAAATCCTCGCGAAAAGGTATAGGACAGGGATAAGAATTACCACTACCCGCATTAACGTAATAATAAGGCTGTAAAGCCCGTTACCCAATGCCTGATATACGCCTTGCATTATCAATGTTAAGGCAACGAACACATAACTTAAAGAAATAATGCGTAACGCCGCGGAACCAATGTCCATTAATGTATCGGAAGCGTCAAACAATTTGAGAATTGGAACGGTTAAGACCTGCATAAGAACGGTTCCAATTATCAGGATTGAACCGGCAATAATAATACCGTGTTTAATGGTATCGTCAATCCGCCGTTTGTTACGCGCTCCGTAATTAAACGCGCCAATGGCAATAACACCGTTGTTTACGCCAAAGGCGGGCATAAAGACAAAGCTTTGTATCCGCATGTAAATACCAAAGGCCGCTACCGCCGTAGCGGAGAGTTTAATCAATATGAAATTAACGCCAAACGCCATAAGCGAATTCAGCGATTG
>JAISAQ010000084.1 GCA_031266775.1 Treponema sp. | reverse complement strand
GAAAAATCTTGAAGAAAAGTTTTATCATCCCCTTATCGTTATAGGTATTTTTATTGTGGTGTTTCTTGCCATACATCCGTTTCAGGACGGCAACGGGCGTTTGTCCAGGGCGCTCACTTCTCTGCTCCTTCTTAAAAACGGATACACCTACATTCCCTATAGTTCCCTTGAAGCCGTGATTGAGGCAAACAAAGACGCTTATTACCGAGCCCTGCGGCGTACCCAAAGTACGCTTGGGAAAAAGGTAAATTATGAAAGCTGGTTTATCTTTTTCCTGACGGCATTACAGAAGCAAAAACGATATCTTGAGGAACAGCTTAAAGAGATTAAATTCTCCCCGGCTCCGGCAAATACGGAACTGTCCCGGGCAGCGGAACAGGCTCTGGCGTTGTTTGCGGAACACAAACAATTAACCGTGCAGGAAATAGCCGATACCCTGAGTATCAACATTAATACGATAAAAAAAACCGTACAAAAACTCTCCGCACGGGGGCTGCTGGTAAAACACGGCGTAACCAGGGGAGCATGGTACGAACGGCGCTGATACCATTTCAGGCGCCGCCCCCTCGTCATCCGGATGTTTTTCCTGTATACTACGGGCTAAAGGGAACTTCATGCGGAAGTTCCGGCGCGGATTTGATCCGGCCATCATCCTTGTTGGAGTCATTCATGTCGGAAGAGAAAGACGAGTACCGGGGCAAAGCCACCATGGAGAAGATCACATCCCTTGCCAAGAGGCGGGGCTTTGTGTTTCAGTCGTCGGAAATTTACGGGGGCCAGAACGGCGCATGGGATTACGGCCCCTTGGGGGTGGAACTCAAAAACCGTATAGCCCGCGCGTGGTGGAAGGAGATGACCTGGCTCCACGACGACATCGCGGGCCTTGACGCGGCCATTCTTATGCACCCCAGAACCTGGGAGGCTTCGGGGCACGTTGAAAATTTTACCGATCCGCTTGTGGACTGCAAAAAATGCAAGACCCGTTTCCGCGCCGATCAAAGTCCCCCCGAAAACCTTTCGCAAAAAAAATGCCCCGAATGCGGCGGGGAACTTACCGACACCCGCAAATTCAACCTGATGTTCAAGACCCACATTGGCCCCGCCGAAGACAGCGCCGGCGTCATATACCTCCGGCCTGAAACCGCCCAGGGAATCTACGTGAACTACAGGAACATCATCCAGTCAAACCGCATGAAAATTCCCTTCGGCATAGCGCAGATAGGCAAGGCCTTCAGGAATGAAATTGTCACCAAAAATTTTATCTTCCGCACCTGTGAATTTGAACAGATGGAGATGCAGTACTTTGTGAAGCCCGGCGACGATGTCAAGTGGTTTGACGAATGGAAAAAGCGGCGCTGGGCCTACTACGAAAAGCTCGGCGTTAAAATGGACAGTCTCCGCTGGCACAGGCACGGCCCGGACGAGCTTGCCCATTACGCCAAAGACGCCTATGACATTGAGTACCTTTTCCCCATGGGGTGGAGGGAGCTTGAGGGAATACACAACCGCTCGGATTACGATCTTTCACGGCACGCCAAATATTCGGGGAAGGATCTCAAATACATCGATCAGGACAACAACGAACGCTATATTCCCTTTATTATAGAAACATCCGCGGGGCTCACAAGGACGCTCCTCATGATACTGTGCGACGCGTACGATGAAGAACAGGTGCCTAACGAGAAAAATCCGGGCAGTTCCGAAGAAACCGCGGGTTCCCAGGATGACTGGCGGACCGTCCTGCGTTTCCACCCGGACCTCGCGCCCGTTACCGCCGCGGTTCTTCCCCTTATGAAAAAGGACGGCCTTGCCGAACTGGCGGATGACATACGCGCCGAATTAAAGGAAGACTTCACCACCAGTTACGATCAGGCGGGGGCCATAGGCCGCCGTTACCGCAGGCAGGACGAAGCGGGAACCCCCTTCTGCGTCACGATTGACTACCAGACAAAAGAAGACGGTACCGTGACGCTCCGTTTCCGCGATTCAATGGAACAGGTACGGGTTCCCCGCGCGGAACTGGCCGAACGCATCAGGCGGGAAATAAAGCAGTACAAACGGGATAAAAGCCGTTAAATTTGCCGGGTCATTGCCCCTTCATCCCCTCTTCCTTATAATAAAAGGGTTATGGCTGTTGATCCGGCGAATCCCCTGATTGTCCAGAGCGATCGTACGCTGCTTCTTGATGTTCATGCTCCCCGGGCGGAAGAAGCCCGCGCCGCCATTCTGCCTTTCGCGGAGCTTGAAAAATCCCCTGAGCACATACACACGTATGGCATTACCCCCCTTTCACTGTGGAACGCCGCCAGCGCCGGTTTTACAGGTGAATATATCGCCGGGGCGCTCGGCGATTACACGCGTTTCCCCGTTCCTCCGGGCATACTGGACGGTTTTGCCGATACCATGGCCCGCTACGGAAAGATACGCCTTGTTCCGGGCAGGGGGGACGATCTTTTTCTTGCCGTAAAGGACGAGGCAATCAGGGCGGAAATAGGCGCGCTTAAAAGCCTTTCGAAACTGCTTGTAAAGGCACAGGGGGGCTTTACCCTCCGCCTTGTCGACAGGGGAACGGTAAAAAGGGAACTGATACGCGGCGGCTGGCCGGTAAAGGACGAAGCCCCCCTGGCAAAGGGCGAGGATCTCGATGTGGTCTTGCGGAAGCAAAGCGCCTCGGGGCGGCCTTTTGCCCCCCGCGACTACCAGATAGAAGCGGCGCGCGCCGTGTACGGTTCGGGGGGACCGGGAACAGGCTACGGGGTAGTGGCGCTTCCCTGCGGTTCGGGAAAAACCGTGGTAGGAATGGTCCTTATGTCCTGGCTTAAAACCAACACCCTCATTCTTACCACCAATGTGGCGGCGGTGCACCAGTGGATAGAGGAACTTCTGGACAAGACGGAACTTGACTCGGGACAAATCGCCGAATACACGGGGGATTCCAAGGCGGTTGCCCCGGTTACCATCGCCACCTACCAGATCATCACATGGAGGCCGGACAAGAAATCGGACTTTCCCCATTTCAGGCTTTTCCACGAAAGGCACTGGGGGCTTATCATCTACGACGAAGTCCACCTGCTTCCCGCTCCGGTGTTCCGGGTTACCGCGGAACTCCAGGCGGTAAGGCGGCTGGGGCTTACCGCGACGCTCATCAGGGAAGACGGGGCGGAGGACGCCGTATTCAGCCTTGTGGGGCCCAAACGCTACGACGTTCCATGGAAGGAGCTTGAAGGCAAAGGGTGGATAGCCGAGGCATTCTGTACCGAGATCAGGCTGGATCTGCCCGAAGAACAGCGCATCCCCTACGCAGTGGCGGGCAAACGGGAAAAGTACCGCATCGCAAGCGAAAATCCCCGGAAAGAGGAAATTGTACGGCAGCTTGTCGAAAATCACGGTGAGGATCAAATCCTCGTCATAGGACAGTACCTTTCCCAGCTTGAATCCATCGCGAAACTCATTGGGGCGCCGCTTATCACCGGCAAGACGCCCAACGCGGAACGGGAGAGGATCTACAATGCCTTTAAGCGGAAAGAAGTGCGTATCATCGTAGTTTCCAGGGTCGCCAACTTTGCCATCGATCTTCCCGACGCCTCAATGGCGGTCCAGGTTTCAGGCTCCTTCGGTTCAAGGCAGGAAGAAACCCAGCGGCTGGGAAGGATACTGCGGCCCAAGGCCCCGCCGGGAAAAACGGCCGCCCGCAGTTCATGGTTCTTTACCCTGGTTTCACGCTACACGGTTGAGGAAAAGTTCGCCGCGAACCGGCAGAAATTTCTTGCCGAACAGGGGTACAAATACTCCATACAACACTGGACGGAATAGCCCGCATGAAAAAACCGTTCAGATCCGTTGAAGCATGGAAATCGGCCCTGATGACCCTTCCGGACGGCCCCTTCTTTGAACTTCTTCGAAGTGTATTCGGCAACATCAAGACCCCTTTCAACAAACAGAAACTGCTGGAGGATCTTGTGGTCTTCCTTTCGCGCGACGACATACGGAAGATCATCGGCCTTTACATTGACGAAGCCGACGCTGCCTTTATCGCCGCCGTTGCGCTTCTGGGAGAACCCCTGCCGGGAGAAATGGAAGATTTCTTCGCGGAAGACATGAGCGCCGGGGAACTTCAGAACAGGATGCTTAATCTTGAAGAGCGCTTCATCATCTGCCGCTTCCGCGAAGAGGGCCTCTACCATATCGCGCTTAACCCCGTTCTGGAATGTGTTCTGTCTCCTTTTGCCGTGGACAGCGGCGTCCTCTTCCCGTCCCGTTACGGGGAAGGAGGCGGATCTTTTCCTTTAACCGAAAGGCCGGCGGCCCTGCGGGGGGACTGCCTCATTGCCGGAATCGTTTCTTTTGTTCTTGAGGAACCCTGCCTTTTAAGACCCGGCCGGGATCAGGGAAAAGAGGGGATGCGGAAGAAGATCCTTGCGGAAGCAAACCGTATTTTTCCGGGAATGGATATGGAGATCCTTGCCGGGGGACTTTACATGCTGGAACTGCTTCGCGCCTGTGGGGACCATCTTTTTCCCGACAGGGAGCGTCTTGAGAATTTTGCAAAGCTCTCTTCGCGGGAAAGGCTGGAATACTGGGCCGCGGGGATCTACTGTTTTGAACATGAGGCATTCAGCGGGCCTGTCTCCTACCTTGAGCGCGGCCGCGTCAGGAGCATCGCGGGCCTTTTTCACAGGGCGCTGGGTTTTATTGAAGAGGGGATCCTGTATCCGCTTAAAACCCTGCGGCGAAGGCTCTTGATCCTTGAAAGGGAAGAACCGGACACGTTTCCCGCGCGGCAGGGGATTCACTTTGAACGCTTCCTTGACGCGCTGGAAAAAACCGGTCTCATCGTCAAGAAGGGAAGCTCTCTCTTCGAGCTTGCCGCTTCCGCGGACGGCCGGGAGGCTCTCGCCAATGGTTCAGGGGAAAACGGAAGCGGCGCCGTTCTTGCCATGGACGCCCCTTTCTCGTGGATAGCGTATCCTGAAACGGCCTTTGCCGATATTCTTGACCTTGCGTTTTTTTCCGCCGTCCGTGAAGCGGGGGCGGCCCTCCGCTTTGAGCTGACCCGTGATTCGGCGGTCAGGGGCTTTGACCGGGGCATACGCGCGGAATACATGTCCGGCCTTTTGGAACGCCTTTCGGGAAACCGGATAAACGAGACCCTTGTGTGGACGCTTGGGGACTGGGAAAAACGCTACGGCGAAGTGGCCCTTGAAGAGGGGATCGTGCTTACCCTTTCGCAGGACAGGCAATATCTGGCGGAAGCCGAACCTCTGAAGAGCTTCATCAGAAAAACCCTGGCGCCCGGCGTTTACCTGCTTTTCGAAGATGCCGAAAACGCTTCCCGCACGCCGGCCCGCGAAACCGAAACGGCCGCCGAAGCCCTGCGCAGGGCGGGCGTGGACATTATCGCGCGGGGCGGCGTAAAGGCGCCTGTTCCCATCCCGCACAGGATCTTCTTTCCGGCGCTTAAAAAAGAGGAAGAACTTCCTTCTCCCGAAAACCCTTTCCCTTGTGGCCCTGAAGACACGGCCACAAGGGAAAGGGCGCGCGAAGAAGTCAAGGCGGGTTTCAGGAAAAGCCTTGAAAAACTCAGCCTTACAAGAGAGGAACGGACGGAATTGTTATCGCGGATGGAACGGCGCCTTATCCTCTGCGAATCGCAGCTTGACGGCGCGTCCATACGCTACGAAAAACTTGAGGCGCGGGGCCTTGACTACGCCGGAAAGGCGAATATCGCGCGGCAGGCCATAGCCTCAAAATCACTTGTGGAAGTACAATGGTCCTGCAAGGGGGATTCAAGGGAAGTCCGCGGCATTCCCGGGGCCATTGAAAAAAAGGGGGGCGAAAGCATCCTTGTCCTTGATTCCGCGGAAACTCCGGGGGAGGTCCTGCGCATACCACTCGGAAAGATCGGCCTTTTACGGCGGATAAAAAAATCAATCTTCGGAGAATAACCATGCCGTTACTGCCTTTTTCAAATTCACCGCTCGCGGTAAACCAGCAGGCTGAAATCAGCCAGGCAAAACTCGCGGTTCTTATCGACGCGGACAATACCCAGCCCGCGATCATCGAAGGCCTCCTTGACGAGGTGGCCAAATACGGCGTCGCCAGCGTTAAGCGCATCTACGGCGACTGGACCAGTACCAATCTTAGATCCTGGAAGGAAAGGCTCCTTGAATACGCCATTCAGCCCATACAGCAGTTTTCCTACACCAGCGGAAAAAACTCGACCGACAGCGCCATGATCATAGACGCTATGGATCTTCTGTACAGCGAAAGGCTCGACGGGTTCTGCATCGTTTCAAGTGATTCGGATTTTACCCGCCTCGCCGCGCGCCTCAGGGAAAGCGGCCGTACCGTGTACGGCTTTGGCGAAAAGAAAACCCCCCGCGCCTTTGTTTCGGTCTGCGACAAATTTATCTACACCGAAATACTGCGGGAACCGGAAGAAACCGACGAGGACGACTCCCGCCACACTTCACGGCCCCGCAAGGAATTCAAGGGAGACAGGCGGCTCCTCAAGCTGCTCCGCGATACGGTGGAAGATCTTGCCGACGAATCAGGCTGGGCCTATCTTGGCGGCGTGGGGCAGAAGATCACCAACCGTTCAGGCGATTTCGATCCGCGCAACTACGGCTTCCGCAAAATGGGCGACCTCTTCCGGGCCATTCCCCAGTTTGAAACCGAGGAAAGGCCGCAGGAAAACGGAACAGGCCGCCAGGTGTACATAAGGTGGAAGAAAAAACGCTAGGGGGCGCTTCCCCAGAGTCCCCGTTTTTCCCGGCGGGCGTCTTCTTCAAGCGCCCTGAATTCATCCATAAACTGAAAAGCAAAGCGCGTGTAGGCGTGGGCGTAGCCTTCCTGTATGAGCGCCGCGTTAAAACAGCGCGGGCCCTCCGGAGCGTCCAGATAAATGTACGCAAGAAGCCGGCCGTAACGGTCCCGGAAATCCCAGTCAAAAGCCAGGTACACGGTCTTTCCCAAAAGGCGGGATTTGGTGTAGTCGCTGGCCTCCCTGCCGAAGTGTTCCACGGGCCTTGAAGGATGCACCGTCTCGGGGGTGTCCACCCCAATCATGCGTATCGTCTCCAGCGCCTTAAGGCCCGCAAAGGGGCTGTCGATGCGCACCCTCACCGTGTCCCCGTCTACATGGCCCGCCACGTCCGCCTTTACCATCCGCGAAAGAAGGGCGCGGGAGCTTGAGGGAAGATCCGCCTTGTTTACCCGGTAGAGTTCGCCCGCGCCTTCCCCGGCGGAAGAGGAGGCGGCGGAGGAAGAGCCGGAAAGCGCCGGGGGCCGGCAAATTCCGCAGGGCTCGTAGCCGCTTCGCACGGCGGCGTCAAGGGTTACGGCGGTCTTTGATCTCCTTAAGGACGAACAGTTTTCGCGGTGGTACCTTGTACCCGTGTTGGTAACATAGACGGTTACGTCACCGTTCGCGGCCGGGAAGAATAAAAGCCCCGCCAGAACAAGAACGGCAAGAAGCGGAAGCGCCGGTATTAAAAGACAAGATCGCCCTTTCATGTTTTTGTTTTTACCCATTGAAACTGCCTGGCAGCCGGCCGGGCTGCCAAGTAAGGCCATTGTACCCGCTATTGCGCCTGATAGTAAAGCGGCCAATACTTAATGAATGGAAAATGTAAAAAACCGGGCGGCCATTATAAGGACGGCCTCCATTACAGCCCTTGCCGGCAATACGATCCTTGCCGCGCTTAAAATAGGCGCGGGAATATACGCCGGAAGCCTCGCGGTAACAGGCGACGGCATAGATTCATCGATTGATGTACTCATCGCCATCATGACGCTGATCGTAGGGCGTGTCATCTCCCGGCCCGCCGACAGGGAGCACCCTTGGGGGCACGGCCGCGCGGAAACGGTGGCGACGGCCATCCTTTCCTGCGTACTCTTTTTCGCCGGGGCGCAGCTCATTCTCAATTCGGCGGGAAATCTCCTCTCGTCCCGGAGGCCCGAAGCGCCGGAACCGGCCGCGCTCGCCGCCGTCCTTGTTTCAATCGCGGGAAAATCGCTTCTTGCCTGGAGCCAGTATTTCTTCGGCAAAAAAGCGTCTTCGGCCATGCTCAGGGCAAACGCCAAAAACATGACAGGAGACATTATCCTCTCTGCGGGAGTGCTCATCGGTACGGGCCTTTCAATCTGGTTCGACCTCGGCGTCATCGATTCGGCGGCGGCCGTCATCGTGGGCCTCTGGGTTATAAAATCCGCCGTGGAGATCTTCATAGGCGTCAACACGGAACTCATGGACGGCAGCGACACCGGGCTCTATGGGGAAGTATTCGCCGCGGTTCATTCGGTGGAGGGGGCGGGTAATCCCCACCGTACCCGCATGAGGCGCATCGCCGGGCTCTGGGACATAGACATTGATATTGAAGTGAACCCGGAACTTCCGGTAAGGGAAGCCCACTTCATCGCCTCCCGTGTGGAACAGGCAATAAAAAACCGCGTGGAAGGGGTCTACGACATCATGGTTCACGTGGAACCGGCGGGAGAAAGCGGCAGGCACAACGGCGAAGGATACGGGCTCAGCGAAGAAGAGATAAAAAAGACCCCCGGACAAGCGGACAGGGAAAACGGCCCGTAACAAAGACGGCGCCGGTCTAAAAATTCACTACCGCCGGGAAGGATATGTCGGAAATGCCCTTGGCCAGTGAAAAAAAGTAGCGGAATCTTTCAAGCCATACGGCGGCAAAACGGTCAAGTGCGGGGCCGTCAAATCCTTCCGAAGGAAAACGGAACATGACGGTCCAAAAGCCGCTTTCCGAAGGAAAACATACAAAGAGGCTCCCGTCTTCCCGCCGCTGTACCGCGCCGCGCCCCGGAAATCCCGGCCGCATCTGCCAGAGCCGTTCCGAAAAAACCAGGGCCTCCCGGCAGATGTACACGGAAAAAAGGGGCGCGCCTCCATTCGCGGAAACATTCGTGTCCGCGGAAGCGGCCGTATTCGCCGAAGCGGCCGCGCCTGCGATCCTGTAATCGCCGAAAAAGCACGGGAAGGCGTTTTCCCCAATACCCGGAAGTCCTGAAACCCAGGCGTTTCCCCGGACAAGAACGGCGCTTGTGTTCTGGGCAAAGGCCGTTCCCCAGATCCCGCACAGGCAGAGAAAAAAAATCGGCCGAAACACGCGGTACATCGCAGAAATTCCCTTTTCCAAGATCCAATAATGAAATATAATACAATATTAGTGGCTCAAACGGATCTTTACCCTATTCTAAGGGCATACGCAAATAAAAACAATTCTCCCTTTATAGATATCGATATCTTTCTGGAATTTCTTGAAAAATACGCCAGGCGCAAGGCCGAAACGTCCGCGGAATGGGTAAAATGGACACAGGAGGTGGGGCTCAAATTCTGGAGTGAAATGGCGGTACTGACGGAAGAGGAAAAATGTACCCTCATGGCGGATACGCCCGAAGGCCGGATCTACATGCCCTTCTACTACGCGGATCTGCTTCAGGAAACCTACCGCTCCATGGACAACAGCGCCGGCATGCCTTTTCCCTGTGAAGAAAGCCTCTGCATCACCCTTCCCGAAGATCAGGCCAGGGTAATAAACCTCGATTCGAATCTGGCGGTTTTTTTTGGCGGAGGCGCGGACGAAATGCCGCCCGTCATCAAGCTGATGTTTCCCGAAGGCTGCGGAAACGCCCTTGTCCTTGCCCCGATGATCCCAGGGCGGCTCATGGAAGCGGCGCTGCTCAAGATACGGTATTATCTTCGCAGCCACGGCAACAGGGAATACGCTTATAACAAACTTGTCCCCCAGTTTCAGGGGAGGGAAAAATACCTCAAGGATATTCTTGACCAGATCCTTACAAGGCCCTTTGACTGCATTGGCGCAATGGAATCCTTCGGCGATTTTTCCTGGCTTTTCTGGGCCGTCTTCTGTTCCCTTGTCAAAAGCGACATCAAAAAGAAAAAGGAATTGCTGAGTGAAGACATGGCTGCTCTTCAGGCGGCGTATGTTATTGAAACCTGCAACGGCATTTACAAGGCCAAGGCGGTAAAACAGCGCGAGAAGGAAGCGGCCTTCCGTGAACTGGAGATTCACGTGGAAAAGCCGCCTTTTTATTTTACCCTCGATCACATTACAAAATTCACGAACAGCAAGGGAACGCTGCTTGTAAGCCAGTATTCCCCGGAAGAGCTGGAAGAGTACATCAAAAAAAAGACCACGGAGGCGGAAAACGGCGGCATTCCCGAATGGCTCGTCCTGCAGGGAAAAGGCGAAAGGTGGTACGTTAAAAAGGAGAAGTACCTTCCCCTCTGCTCCCGGTTCCTTATCGACTCAAGGCCGCAGGTCAAAAAGGCGGTTACTTCGAGGTGGGCCGGCCTCATAAAAAATTTCCGCTCCGAGGCGGCAATGGAACAGGACGCCGACTTTGACCGGCTTCTTTCCGCCTGTACCGCGAAGCTTGCCCCCGTCCTCATGGCCCTGCTGGAAGACCAGAAGCTCCTGTGGGTCTACGAGGAAATAGAAAAGGCCCACGGGGTCATTCCCCCTTCTTCGCGCATCTTCAACCGGGGCCATCTTATCCCCATGAGCTCCCTCTATGTGCTGCGGCGCAGGGAACTTCTTACCGACGCCCGCATCATGCTTCCCTTCTGGTATTCGATTCCCGTCCTTTCGGCCATCATCGCCTTTTTCAAAAATCTCGCAAAGGGGAAAAAGCGGAAAGGGGAAACAGACGATAAAGAAGAGATTGAAACGGAAGACAGGGACGCCGCCGGGGACATCAAAAGCGCCGCGGAGAAAACCGCGGAAGCGCTTATCCCCAAAGGAAAAACGCTTGAGTCCTGGCTTACGGAACTGGAAGCGCGGTGGAGCCGGCTTCTTGACAAAGAGGCCCGCGCCAATCTGATAAACGACGTTAATTCCCTTGTAAAGGACAGCCTCCGCCATGCCGTCCGTATCCACAAGACCAGAAAGATCAACGAGGAGGGGCTTGGGGAAATAGCCGGCGGGATCATCTCCCGTACTCCGGCCCTGCAGAATCTTGGCGGACAGGATTCCCTTCGCCTGTACATGGAACTCTACATGGTGAAGCTGCTCCTCGACATCAAGGTGTAGGGGCGCATTGCCCGTGCCCCGTCCCCCGCGTTGACAGTTCCGCGCCGTACAGGTACATTCGGGATATGGGCGAATACCTCATTGAAGGCGGCGTTCCCTTAAACGGAACCATCCGGGCCAGCGGTAACAAAAACGCCGCGCTGCCCTGCATTGCCGCCGCGCTTCTTTCGGACGATCCTGTTACACTGCGAAACATTCCCGACATAGAAGATGTCCAGGCCATGCTGGAAATTTTCGCCGCCCTGGGGGGAGGCGTGGAAAAGCCCGGACCGGGCGTTGTCCGTCTTTCCGCTTCGGGCATCACGGCGTCGGCGATTCCCCCGGAACTCGCGCGGAAGATACGCGCGTCCATTCTCTTTGCCGGCCCCCTTCTGGCCCGTACCGGCAGGGCCGTCCTGCCGCCTCCCGGCGGCGATGTCATAGGAAGGCGGCGGCTTGATACCCACTTCCTTGCCCTTACCGAACTGGGGGCAAAAGTCAGGATAAACGAAAACTTCATCTTTCAGGCCCGCGTTCTTAAGGGGGCGGACATTTTTCTTGACGAAGCGTCGGTTACAGGAACCGAGAACGCCGTCATGGCGGCTTCTCTTGCCAGGGGAAAAACGATCCTTACCAACGCCGCGGGCGAACCGCACGTACAGGATCTCTGCCGCATGCTCGCCGCCATGGGCGCTTCCATCGAGGGCATAGGCTCCAACATCCTCACCATCACCGGCGTAAAAAAACTTTCCGGCGCCGACTTTTCCATAGGGGCCGATTTTATGGAAGTGGGCTCCTTTATCGGCCTCGCCGCGGCCACAGGCGGCGATCTCCACATAGAAGGCACGCGTCCGGCGGATCTCCGCCCGGCAAAGATCGCCTTCGGCAAGCTGGGCATAGTCTGGGCGGAGGAAAACGGCGTTATCCACGTGCCCGCCCGCCAGTCCATGGCGGTCAACAGCGACCTTGGCGGCATGATCCCCAAAATAGACGACGCGCCCTGGCCGGGTTTCCCGCCGGATCTTACCAGCATCATCACCGTGGTTGCCACCCAGGTTGAGGGAACGGTGCTCATTCACGAGAAGATGTTTGAATCGCGCATGTTTTTTGTGGACAAGCTTATCGCCATGGGGGCGCGCATCGTCCTCTGCGATCCGCACCGCGCCGTGGTTTCCGGCCCCGCAAGGCTGCACGGCTCGGAACTCCACAGCCCCGATGTCCGCGCCGGCATGGCGATGATCATAGCCGCCATGTGCGCCGAAGGAAAAAGCGTCATACGGAATGTCTATCAAATCGAACGGGGTTACGAGAACCTTGTGGACCGGCTTTCATCCCTGGGGGGGCGGATAAACAAAAACTGAAACGGGCCGTCCGGTTCCGGGAAACGCGGCGCCGTCAGCGCTGGGCCGCGAGGATGACAAGATCAAGGACAAAGAACACCGCGATTCCCAGGGCAAACGCGGATGCGGCCGCGGCGAACCCCATGTACACGGCCATCCAGATCCCCAGCGTATCAAGAAAGGTTCCGCAGAAACCGGCAACAAAGTAAAAAACCAGGGGCGAAATGAACAGCATGGGAACAAAAAAATAACGGGGCCTCTTCCGCGCCCGCAGACGCCAGCCCAGAATAAGGGCAACAATGGCAAGCGGAAGAAAGAAGAGGGGCTTTGCGAAACGGCTTATCAGTTCGGCCTGAAACACCTCGGGAATGTAACCGTAGACCCCAAGGTTTTCCGCCGCGTTCCACAGTTCACCGGTAAAAAAATTATCAAGACCTCTCCGCGCCCGGGCAAGAAGAAGAAAATTATCGTAACTTAACTCCAGTATGAGCCGCACATTTTCGGCGGACGGAAGCGCCCCCGACCAGACCGGCTCCCACCGCTTTTCGCCGTCGTGCCGGTCCAGCGCCTGCATAAGGACAAGGGTGCGGGGCCGGGAATCCAGCGTTATGGGAAGGATCTTGGCATAGGGAGCTTCCGCCCGGGTAAGGCGGCCCTCCCCGTCTATGCCGAGGTATTCAAGGCCCGTACCGTAGGAATAATCGGAAGAGGCCGCAAGCGATGAAAAACGGAGCACCGCCCGGCCGGCCGGATCTGCCCATCCGGCTTCGGGACGGTTCCCAAGATCCGTGAATCCCAGGGGAAGGGAAAACACCGCGCCCGTGAGCATCTCCCCAAGCGCCGCGTCCATTTCATCGGTAAAGAAGGCCGTTTCCGAAGTTCCCTGTTCACTTTGCGCCAGGTAATGCGCCACATCGGGGTCCGACGGGGCAAGATCCGAAAGTTCCCGGAAAATATAGTAGGCCCTGATCCAGTCGCCGCCGACCATGGCCTGGTAGCCGGAATTTTTCAGCCGGTAAAGAAAATACGCCTCTTTTTCCTGCGCGCCGGGGGCCAGGGACATCACCGCGTCCCATGCCAGACTCGCCACGCGGGCCGCCTCCGCCGCTTCGGGGCTTCCGTCCGCGGCAAGCTGCCCGGCAAGAATGGCCAGCCAGTGGGCGTTGTAGTACCGCCCGGCGTCCATGGACTGTCCGGCGTAAAGAAGCGCCTCCGCGGCGTTTACCGGCCGGGGAATGCCGGAATCCCCCCCTCCTGCCGCAGCTACCCGGCCAGCGGTTCCGGCCGCCGCGCCTGAGGCCTCGCGCCGCCTTTCCCCCTCTTCAAGACGAAGCCTTTCAAGCCTTATGGAAACACTGGTCTTAAGCGTTTCCAGTTCGGGGCTTCCCGGCCATATTCTTTCGCACACGGCAATAAAATACGCGGCGTCTTCCCAGTTTCCGGCCGCCCCGTTTTCCCTGGCCTTTTCCCGCGACAGCCGGTAGAGTTCCCCCTCGAAACGCATATCCTCTTCGGCGCCGGCGAGCAGGGGAAACGGGATAAAACAGATCGCGCCGTACAGCGCCGAAGCGGCAATGGCGGTAATCAGGGAGCCTTTAATGCGATCGAAAAATTTTGCGGAAAAACTGCCGTAGCCTTCGACAAAGGAAGAAAGGACGCCGAAGGGAAGCACAAGGGCCGAAAGGGCCAGCGCGGGATACAGGTTAAAGATACGGAGAAAACCCCGCACAAAACGCCACCTAAAGGCAAACCAGGGCACCGGGGAAGTTTCGCCGGGAAAGACAAAGGTATAGGCCATGATCACAAGGGAAGAAGCCAGTACATAGATGATAAAAATTCCCGGCGGAGAAAAGACCATTTTCCGGTTCAGTTTCATCGCCTAATCCTCTTCGCCGCTTTTCCGGGCCGCGAAAACCAGAAAGGTGTACAGATCGACAAGGACCGCAAGCGCGGTAAACAAGAGGGGAACAGCAAACGGCAGGACCGCGGAGTTTCCCAAAAGGGAGGCAAACACATCCTGTACTTCAGGCGAGTTGACAAAAGTCTCCGCCGCCAGTACACCCCGAAAGGCCAGCGCGCCCAAAAAGAGATTCGCCAGCGGCCAGCGGCCAAGCTTGAGGATAAAACCAAGACTCACAAGCAGCAAAACAATGGGAAGCAGAAAGGCAAAAAACAGAACCGGCCCCTCCTCAAAACGGCTTTTGAGCCGTCCGGAGGCAAGGGAAAAATCTATGGCCGCGTTTTTGAGGAACCACGGAGCGCCGCCGCCGAACGCGACAGGGGGCAGGGACGGCGCCGTACCACTTTGACCCAGCGGCTCTTCCTGATAGATAAGGGGCCTTCCGGGAATAGAGACGGCCCTTGGCCCGTTCTCCCCGGCGGGCCCCCGGATAAGCACTATCGTGTTGTTCTGCTGCGAAAGAACAAGGCCGGGCCCTCCCAGGATTTTCCCCGTATCCCGCGCGGCCGGCACAAACCCGCCCCGCTCCATACCGGTAAAAACGGCAAAGGTGAATCCCCCCGCCAAAATAACCAAAAGAACAATGGAAACCGGAGAAGGAATACGGCTGCGGGCCGCGAAACTCAGGGCAAACAACAGCGAGGCATACAGCGCAAAAGGCGCAGCCCAGCGGGCGGCGGCAATAAATTCGGGAAGCGCCGTTTCCGGCCGCAGGGGAAGATAACGGACCGCCTCAATTCTGATATGGAAATACCGCACCAGGGCAGAAATAACAAAGACAGCGGTAAAAAAACAACTGAAAAAAAGCGCCAGACGGGCAATATTTTTCACTCTTTAAGCGTAACACGGCCCCCCGGAACATTGCAAGGCATAATCTTTGGGAACCGGAGGCATTATTAACACATTATCCACAACACGGCGGCAATCCCGGCGGCGCGGCAAACCATGTTTCAGGCAAAAAGCCATAAAAAAGGAAGCCCGCACAGGTCTTTTTTTAAAACAAATTCCCTAAAAACGAAAAAAAGTCCCTTAAAAAAACCAAAACCGCCTTGAGGCGAGCCCTTTTGAAGCCTCTTTTGCGTACAAGCACCGCGGCTCCTGTTTTCTTTCCGGGTTATAAACAATTTATCCACAGAAAAACACACCCCGGCGCGGGCGGCCAAAACGGCGCGGCGGCCGTTATTCAAAAGTCCGGTTTAACACCCGGCCTGCCGCGCGGAGGCTTATTGCTGGGGAAGGGCCTTCATTTTTTCTTTGAGTTCCTGAAGCATAACGTCGGTTGAAGCATCGGATTTTTCCAGTTCCGCAAAACGCTTGTCGAGGCTTGCGTTGGAAGAAAAATCTTCCAGTTCTTTGGCGGCGTCGGCCTGGGCCTCCATCTGATCCACCTTGGCGGCCATACGGTCAAAGGCGTCAAAGGCGGAACGGTTGCCGGCGACGCTGGAGATGGTATTCTGTATTTTCTGCTGGGCCTCTGCCCGTTTGGCCCTGGCAACAAGGAGGTTCTTTTTCCGCTGGGCTTCCTCGATCTTGTCCTGAAGCTCACGAAGGCTTTCCTTTAGCTTGTCGACAGATTCCTTTTGGGCGCTCCACTGTTTGTGGTACTCCTGATACGCCTTGTCGTACTCCTGCTTGCGGAGCAGCGCCTCTTTTGCAAGATCGTCTTTACCCGCCTGAACGGCCAGCATCGCCTTCCGTTCCCATTCCCGTGACTGGGCTTCCTGATTGTCCCGCTCCCGTTCCAGCTTTTTTTCGTCGGCAATGGCAATGGCCACCGCCCGCTTGGACTCAATGAGCTGTTCATTCATGTCGATGATCAGCTGGTTCAGCATCTTTTCCGGTTTTTCGGCCTTGCTGATCAGATCGTTGACATTTGAAGAAACAAGCGTTTTAAGCCTCGAAAAGATACCCATCTTCCGGCCTCCCGGTTATTCGCGGTATTTGGAAAGTACAGGATAATGCTGGGTCACCGCAAGGCTAAAGGCGTCCAGCGTGGCCCTGAATTCACTGTAATCCATGGCGTCGTATTCCAGCGTATCGATAAGGATGATCTTGTCGTTTTCAAGGGCATAGGCTCCGTGGATCAAATCGCGGGCGTTTAGATCCAGCAGTTTGGTAAAACATTCGAGCCTGTTGTTCTTCGGGGCGTCCATAAGAACCATGCGAAAAACCACGAGCGAATCAGCCTTGAGGATTGCCACCCCTTCAAGGCCGTGCTCCCGGTCGTCGAGATACCAGAGGTTCGCCTCTATTTCCTGATATGTGAGCATAAGATCAATTAAATACTGCTCAATTTTATCGTCAGCCATCAACAGCCCCTTTTTGCGGAAAATCCCCTGAAACCCCGGCGCCAAAGACTTGAGCCCTGAGCTCATTCCAAAAACTGAAGTTTTGAAACAGCTTCCCCTTACAAAACCGCCCTAACCCAGGAAAACCTGCCCGGCATTGTCAATGGCAAGAATGGTCTTGCATTCGGAACAGCGGAACCGGCCCGGTTTAAGGGCCTTGAGTTTCTTGGAACAGATTGGACAGGCAAAAACCTTGGGAAAAAGAGAAACGGTTTCCGCCGAAGACCCGCTGCGGAAAAAGTTGATTGAATCGTCCAGATTATCCTTGATATTGAAAAACTGCGAAAACCCGAGAAGCTGAAATACTTCGTATACTTTGGGCTGAATTTCAAGCAGTACAAGATCGCCCCCCCGGGGTTTTACCGACTTGAGGAAGGCGGTAAAGGAACCGATTCCCGTAGAGGATACGTAGTTAAGGCCCCCGCACTGAAAAACCAGCCGTATGAAGCCGCTTTCAATAGCCTTGGCAACCCTTTTCTGGAAATAATTGGAATTGTAGGTATCGATGTAACCGGTAAGATACAAAACAAGACAACCTTCAACTTCATTTACCTTCTGAAGTTTTATTTTGAGGCTTTCGTCTTTTTCGTCATCAAATCCAGGAACAATATCGTTGTTTGTCATGACGCTCCCTTCATTCATAACCCATTAAAGTCATCTTCAATGAATTATGCCATATTAACATAATAATATCAACACCGGACTACAAAATCCAACATTTATCTTAGCCGCAAGAAAAAAATTTGTCAAACCGGGTTGCTTTGCGGCCTACTAAAAATATGTATTATTTCCGGGAGGAATTCAATGCTTTTTCGGGAAAATACCCGGTTTTCAGGCTAAAATAAAGCATGAATCTGGAAGATGTAGTCATAATTCTTTCCCGGCCGGGCGGATCGGGGAATGTGGGCGCCGTCTGCCGGGCCATGAAAAACATGGGGCTTTCCCGTCTCCGCATAGCCGGCACACCGAAAAGCAGCCTTAACGGGGAAGAAGCGCTGGAACGGGCCGTCCACGCGGCGGATGTCTGGGAGGAAGCCCGGTTTTTCGGCACGCTGGAAGAGGCGGCCGGGGACTGTACCCTGCTTGCGGGAACCACCCGCCGCCGGGGCCGCCTTCGAAAGCAAGTGAGCCTTGATCCCCGGGAGCTTGCCTTGTGGCTGCGGGAAAAACCCGGAACGGCGGCGCTGGTCTTCGGCAGCGAGCGTACCGGCCTTGAAGAGGACGAACTTGGCCTCTGCGGCATTGCCTCCCATATTCCCGTGTCGGACGCGTTCCCCTCGCTGAACCTTTCCCACGCGGTGCAGATCTACGCTTACGAGCTGTTCAGGGCGCTTGGCGGGGCGGAAAAAAACCCAGTCAAAGGCGCGTGGGTTCCCCTGACCTCTGGCGAAACCGGGGAACTAACGGACGCCATAACCGGCTCGCTGGCCTCTATAGGCTTCTACCGGCATCCCGGCCGCGAAAGGCAGGAACGCTTTTTCCGCGACCTTATTTCACGGGCGGGCCTTACCGAAAGGGAAGGGCGCTACCTGGCGGATATTTTTGCCAAGACGGCCCGTATATGCCGGAAATAACAGCGCCGGACGCTGCAAAACGGCGCCAGGCACTACTTTCGGCGTTGGGCACTACTTCTACTTTTCCGCCGTTTTCCAGGAAACGGGCGTTACCGTGCCGTCTTTGAGGAAAAGGGCGCCGTAGCCCTTGGGTTCCGGGAGGAAACGGACGGTAAATTCCAGGGTACGGCCCTGAAGCTTCCGGAGTTCCGCCTCTTTTTCGGGCGGATAAACCGCGTAGATCCGGCCGTCTTCGGTTTCTATTCCCGCGTAGGTATGGGGTTCGCTGCCGTAGACGCGGACGGCGCCCCGTATGGTTCCGGTTTTTTCAAGGGTCCTGCACCCTGCCGCAAGCCCCGCAAGGAGGACGGCCCACACAAAAACGCGCCTCATGATCGCCTCATAATCGATCACCTGACCAAAAGGTACTGTTCAACATACGGGCTTAACGGGACGGTAAAGGTAACCGTTACATTCCCGCTTACATTCTGCCACGCGGAACAGGTCTGAACCAGCGCCGAATTGGGAGGCATGGAGATCAGGTAATCCAGGCTGAAAATCAGCGGGCCGTTCCCCCCGGGGTTAAAGGCGATGCCGGCGGGACTATAAGTATAAAACGTGGATCGGGATAAGGGCATGATGTTGATGCCGCTAAAGGCATAGGTCCCGCCCGTTGTCTTGTTAAGGGAACTCCGGGAACCGGACGTATCGTTGTAGAGAAGAACCTCCGCGAATCTACGGAGGGCGCCGTCAAAATTCTTGACGTCCGAAACGGGACTTACGGAGGCAAGGGCCATGGACACCGACTCCTTGTTAACCGCATCATTCGCCGCCATGGCCCTGACCAGAGCCTCGCCGCCGAAATTTCTTGCAAGATAGGCCCCAAAGGCATAGGAATTGGCGTAGGAAATCAACGCATTGTCCCCGCTAAACCACGAAGTTACCCCTTCGCGGTAGGTATAGATAAACTGATGAAGCCTATAGGCAGGAAGATCCTCGATGTCCGTCACCCCAATCTCTGGCTTTGAAGAGATCATATCTTCCGCCAGCATGGAAAGCATTTCATTGTACCATGTCGCGGAATTTTTGCCCTTTCGTACAAATTTTTCGTTGAAATGCACCATGTGCTGAAATTCATGGACCAGGGTTGACAGGGCAACGCCGCAGCGCTCATCCGCCCACCAAGAGTCCAAGTAGAAAATTTCACTTAAGTTTGTTTGAAGTTTCCCGTTGCCGTAGGTGGCGTCAAGATACGATTGTTCGTAATAATCCTTAGCCCAGAAATAACCCACCGTTCCGCCTTTTACATAATCCAGATCTATATCATAAATGAGGATCTGGACCCTTTCATCGCCGTCCTTTCCCCCTAGGGGGGGCTGGCCGGAGGCGGCACCGTATTCATAACCAAATATGCCGGTAACATGCCCGTAAATCTCGTCAAATTTGTTGGCAATGTTCTCTGCCCGTATCTGGGTAATTATACCGTTGGTTTTATTTGAAGAAGGATCGTCATAATTTGCGTCCGGCACCCAGACATTGGCATGGACCGACTGCTTCCTGAGGGTAGCATTAATCTGCGAAAAGTTCCCGTGTACATCATCCACCCAAAATAGTCTGGATGTTCCTACCACAGGCGACGAGCGCAGAAGCCCCCGGCGGGACGGCTGTTCGGGGGGAATGGGCGGCGGATTGCTGTTGAAGCGCCGCGCCCCTTCGTGATCGCGGCGGAAGGCGGCCTCCCCGTCCGGCGCGCCGGAGGCGGATATGTCAAGGGGAATCGCCATGGCCGGGCTGTTTACCGAAGACGCGCGCCCGGCGTTGTTGTACCCAACTTCCCCGTCCGACCGGTTTACTTTTACAAGGTATAGGCTCTGGTTTTCAAGATGAACGGTCTGCGTATACGTCAGCGGGACGAAGAGGGAAGGAGGACTCCCTCCCCCGTTATTACAGGACGGGAAAAAAACAGAGCTTGCAAACAGCGCGAAAAACAGGCAAAAAAACCGTATTTTTTTTTTCATGTTTTTCACCTCTTAAAAAGACGGTACACTATTAATAACAGTTTATAGTAAAAATAGGGAAAAATCCTGAAAAATTTCAGGGGATTTTGAAAACAATACCCCAGCCATTCAAGACCCCGGTCAAAGGTGCGGCGGGAAGGGCGGCGTTTCCGTTCAACAAACACATCGAAGAGATCGCTGCACCAGAGCCGTAACCCCCGATTCAGCCGGCCCGAATTCCGCGCTATCCACTGCTCGCCGCCCCTGATTCCCCTGCCGACAAGGAGCAGCGACGGGCCGGCCTTCCGTATCGCCTCCAGAATGGCCGCTTCTTCCTGCCGCCTGAACGCTCCGATATAACGGCCCACGACACGCAGGCGGGGAAAGGTTTGGCGGATGTTTTTTTCGGTCTTTTTCAGGACCTGCCTCTTTCCACCAATAAGGTACAGGGTAAATTCCCGCTCCTCAAGAATGGTAAGGAGGTGCACCACAAAATCGAAGGGCATGTAGCGCACGGCCTTTTTTCCGGCAAGAAATTTGACGCCGCTTACAAGGCTCTTTGAAATGGGAATGACAAGCGACGCATCCAGAATATACGAGCGGTACTCCCCGCTGCGTCTGGCCCTGAGCAGATCCCACAGCGAAAGAAGCGCGATATTCCGCCCCTTTCCCGAGGCGAGCAGTTCAAATATTACGGCGTCAAGGTTGTCCTGGGGCAGTATATCCAGGGGAACCTTGAGAAGATTTACCCGTTCACGGACCGCATCCACAAATTTCTCTCCAGAAGTATGGTTCGTATAGCCGCCGCTCCGTACAGGGCGGCAGTCTCGGTTCGCAGCACAGTATCCCCTATGGTCACAGATCCGAAACCCGCCGTCCTGAACCGGGCCGCTTCGGCGGAAGAAAAGCCCCCTTCGGGCCCCACGGCAAAGACCACGATTCCCGGATTGTTACCAAGATAATCGTGGAGGCCGGTATCCGCAAGGGGGGTCTCGTGAAAAAACAGCCCTGCCGCTTCCCCGCCTTTAAGCGGATACGGGCGCCCCTTTTTCAGATCCTCCCAGTATTCAAAAAGCCCGTCCGCCGAAAGGGGGCGGTGCAGGGCCGTGGCGGCGCGGGAACCGCTCTGCTGCCGCGCTTCCCGAATAATGCGCTCCCAGCGCCGCGGCTTTTCCCCCCCGGCGGGAGGCGGCGCCGAATGTTCCGAAACAAAGGGAACTACTTCGGCAAGCCCGCCCTCCGCAGCCTGCCGCACGACAAGATCCATCTTTGAGCCCTTCGGCAGGGCCTGAAAGAGGACGATAGGCGGCAACGGCGGACCCGGCCCCCGTGACGCGGGAACAGGCGGACCCGGCTCAGGGGCATCCGCGCGCTTGCCCGCCGGTTCACACACGCCGGTAAGCACGCCGCCTTCAACGGAAAGAACGCGGACCCGCGCCTCAGTGCCGCCGGGAAGAAGGGCGGGAAAAACCCCGCCGGCCGAAAGGCGGCGCACCCGGACCAGGTAATGGTAATCCCTGCCGGAGATCCGCACCTCCCCTGGAGGACAGGCGGATTCTACGATGAAGCGTTTCAGGATGCCAGCGGAAGCTCTTCCTGAACGGCTTCCTCTTGCAGAACCTTGAGGGTCTTGGTGGTCTGCATCAGGGCGCGGTAGCTTCCCCCCCGCAGTATGTTTACCGCTTCCTGAAGCTGCACATCGTACTCAAGATCGTAAACCGGGGCAATGCTGGTCCGGTTCTGCTCGTTCCTGACAAGCCGCCTGAGGAGGACGCGGTCAAGGCCGTATTCCCCGCTGAGTTCCCCCGCAAAGGCGTCGATGCCGGCGGCGGACACATCCGGGTTGGCTTCGACAAAGGAACGGATCACATTCGATTTAATAAGGGCGCCGAGCTTTTCCGCATCCGCGTCGGTAAAATCGGGGAACAATATTTCCCTGTCGGGCGGGATGCCTATACGGTCTATGTTGACGTCGCTGGGGGTATAGTACCGGGCGGTAGTGATCTTGAAACCGCCCTTTTCCAGGGGATACACCTGCTGAACAAGGCCCTTGCCGTAGGATTTTTCCCCCACAAGATAGGCGCGGCCTCTGTCCTTAAGGGCCCCGGCCACTATCTCGGACGCGGAGGCGGACCCCTTGTTTATGAGCACCACAATGGGGATGCCGTCATCCACCATGGTAACGCGCCGCGCGTTGAAATTCCTGCTTTCCCCCGGAATGCGCGACTTGGTGCTTACCACCACGCCGCCGTTGAGGAAGAGGCTCGAAACTCCCACGGCCGACTCAAGAAGCCCGCCGTAATTGTTGCGCAGATCCAGTATAAGGCTCTTGTACCCCTTTGCCTTGAACTCTGTAATGGCCTCCCTGGCCCGGTCCACCGTCATGGGGGTAAAAGTAATAAGCTTGAGGTAGCCTATGTTGTCTATGAGGGCGTACTTGGTGGTGGGCACCTCGATGACGGCCCGTACAATTTCGACGGGAAATTCCAGTTTTTCGCCGCGGCGTACCACCACGGTCACCTTTTCGCCGGGCGTTCCCCGCAGGCGCGACAGCACTCCTTCCATGGTCATGCCGCGGGTGCTTTCACCGTCGATAGATATGATGTGATCGCCGGGATTAATCCCCGCCCGCCAGCCGGGAGTGTCCTCCATGGGAGCGGCCACTTCAAGATAGTTCATGGTTCCGTCTCCCTGCAACTCCCCGGCCAAAATATACAGGCCCACCCCGCCGAAGTTGCCCTGGGTGGTGTCGTTAAGGTCCGTCATTTCCGATTCGGGCATATACACCGAATAGGGATCTCCCAAGGCGTTAAGCATGCCCGTCATGGCGCCTTCGTAGATCACATTGGGATCAACTTCGTCCACATAGTTGCGCTGGATAAAGTCAAACACGTTCTGGATAATGGCCGCGTAGCGTCTGCTGGCCGAAGGGGTGTTTTCACCGCCTTGGCCCTGGGCCGGAAGCCGGGGAACGGATACGGCGGCAAAGGTTACGCAGAGAACCGCGCCTGAAATGACCCACAAAAGGGAAATAAAATTCCTTCGGGAAACAGCGTTATCTTTTTTCATAAAGGCTCCTCGGTCCGGCGCCGGACCCGCGTTTTTCCTATAATAATTTTAACAAAAAAAGAAAAAAAAGAGAAGCCGAATGCAATAATGCCGAATTCAAAACGACCACGGACAATGCGGACCAACGCGGACAAAATATCTTCCCAAAACAGACAAAATCAGCCTGATATTGTAATAAAGCGCCCTCATTCCCCTTCTTCGGTGAGGCTCCACTTGTTATCGGCCCGCCGGAAGCGGGAGGCGGGCAGGGTAAGCACGCGCCCGTCTTCGGCGCCGAGCCTTATCTGTCCCAGTACAACGTTCACCTCCATGACCTTCCACTGCGCGCCGTCGTGGCTGATTCTGGCCCCTTCGGAAGGCATAAGGCGGCGCTGTTCGCTGTAAAAACAATGCTCATAGGAAAGACAGCAAAGCAGCCGCCCGCAGGGCCCCGATATTTTCATGGAATTAAGGGAAAGGTTCTGATCTTTCGCCATTTTTATGGAAACGGGCTTGAGCTTGTCCGACACCATGTGGCAGCAATAGCCCCTGCCGCAGACCCCCAGCCCTCCTGTTACCCTCGCCTCGTCCCTGACGCCAATCTGCCTCAGCTCTATGCGGGTACGGAATATACCGACCAGATCCTTAACCAGTTCCCGGAAATCTACCCGGTTTTCCGCGGTAAAGAAAAAGAGTATCTTGGGCTCCTCAAGAAGGTAGTGCACCGAGACCAGCTTCATTTCCAGCCGGTGGCTTTCGATCTTTTCCCGGCAGATGCGGAAGGCCTCCTGTTCCTGGCCGTGGTTGTGGCAGGCCTTGGCAAGATCCTCTTCCGTGGCGATCCGCTCTATCCAGGCCAGCTCGGACGCGGAAAAAGTACCCTGCACCGGGCCTATGACCTGGGCCAGATCCCGGCCAAAGCGGGTGGGGACAAGCACCATATCGCGGGGGGCAAGGGGATCTCCCTTGTAGACCGCGGGAAAAGTTTCCTGGGAATAGAGAAGACGGAGCCGGTACACCGGCATATCCGGGGCTATCGCCTCGCCTGTTTCCCCTGCGCCGGTAATAACCTCGGTTTCTTCAAGCTCGGAGGGGTTATCCTCCAGCGAAGAAATATCTTCGTCTATTTCATCTTCAAAAGAATCGCTCATGTAACCTCGCTGTTTTACTGCAGCAAGTCTACCAGAAGTCCGGTAATTTCCTCAAGGCGAGAGGCCAGTTCAAGCTGATCCGCCTGTCCCGAAAGGATGGATGCGGCCAGATCCTCAAGTTTTTTGTCCACAATCCGGACACTGACATAGCGCTGGCCCGACCGGGATTCGGGCGTTCCCCGCCCGCCCCGGTACGCGGGTCTGAGGTAATTGGGAACGCCTTCGACACTGTCCACGGCAAAGCCGTTTTCCACCACATAGTGCATAAAGTCCCGCACCGCCTGCCTGTAACGGAGAATTTCGCCGGGAAGGGGCCTCTTCCGCAGTTCTTCGCCCGCGCCACGAACCTCTTCCATGAGGAGATCCACCGTTTCACCGGAAACGGGAAGGTCACGGAAGGACCCGTCCGCGGCTTCGGCTTTTCCGGCCGCGTCAAGGGCCGACGAAAAACGGGAAAGGCGCCCCTTTCCAACGCGCTGTTTTTCCTTCCTTGCCTCCGGCTTTATTCCGGCGGCGGCGGGATTCACATAGAGAAGATCGGGGGAGTCAACTTTGGCCATGGTTTTTGAACCGGGGCAGCGCGGATCGTATGCCCTGCATGTCCCGGTATTCGGACAGGGCCCTGTTCAAGCCTTCTTCGGTAACGCATACGGACACCCTGCCGTGAATAAGGCAGCCTTCATCGGCCTGGATGCGCCGCGTTATAATATCGCCCATAACCAGCGCGGTGGAAAGGATAACAAGCCGCTCGCTGGCGAGCACGTTTCCGTATACCACGCCGCCTATGGTAACGGACGTTCCCGAGACACTGCTTTTAAGACGGGCTTTTTCGCCGATAACCACCCTGCCTGAGGCGCTGAGGTTTCCCTGTATGCTGCCGTCCACACGGGTAAACCCGCCGGTTTCAAGATCCCCGTTTACCCGCGTGTTGGGGCCAATAATGGTGTTTATTGAGAAATCTTCGCGTTTACCAACGGCCATACCGCGGACCTTACCGCCCGTTTTTCGCGATACTGGAACGGATATTAATGTATTTGTACGGATCCACCACGTCCGAACCCACATGAACCTCGTAATGCAGATGGGGCCCGGTAGAAAGACCGGTATTGCCTATCCAGCCTATTACCTCGTGCTGCTGAACCCGCTGGCCTATCTTCACCTTGAAGCCCTGCATGTGGGCGTACCGGGTGTAGTAGCCATGTTTATGCTTAATGATAATGGAATTACCGAAACCGTCGTTGTCGTAGTCTATGGTCACCACCTGGCCGTCCGCGGTAGCCACGATGGGGTCCCCGGAACGGTAGGTTGAAAGATCGATGCCCTTGTGTATGTAGTACTGCCCGCTAAAGGGATGCTCGTTCTGGCCGAAGAACATGGAAATATGCCCTATGCCGCCCTTGATGGGCCAGATGCTGGGAATTTCCGTTAAAAGGGCGCTCTGGGAATCCAGCAATGTGCCTATTTCCCTGACAGGCTCCTTTATCGAGGCAAAATAGGCCGAAAGGCGGCGCACGTCGTCCACCTCGCGGAGGCTGCCTTCAGGTGTTTCGTTGATATCGAAAAAGGATGAAAGATCGCCGTACAATTCGGAGGAAGCGGAAGCGCCCGTTCCCGAAACATCCGCCCCAAGGGTAGACAGCGTCCCCGAAAAGGCCGTCTCAAATTCGCGGGCCTCATGACGCAGCCGGGATAATTCGTCCCGGAGCTGATCAAGATTCGCCTGAACATCCTGGAGCCGGCCGTCCTTGTCCGCAAGAAGGCCCCGCGCGCCGCTGTACGAAGCGCCGTACCAGAAAAACGCCGCGAGAAAACCCGCCAAAACAAGAAAACAGCCGCACATGGAAAGCACGGTAACGTGAAGGTTATACACCCGTTTTTCGGAATGGGGAACGAACACAACCGTATACCGGCGGTTCAGAAAACGGAAAATAGCCCTGAAGAAATTGGCGGCGCAGCCCGCCGCGGCCGCGGCGGCATGTTTTACCTTTTGAACCATGCTGTTCTCAAGGCGTTTATAATCATGAACCGCTGCCACCGTTCACCCCTTATTAAATTTTCTTAATTATACCAGTTACGGAACACTATTGTCAACAATCCGGTTCCAAATTCCGGTATTTCGGAACCGCTTCTGCCGAAAATCTCTTACAACCGAAGTTTTTAGAAGTTCCCTCTTTAATAATCGGCCGCTTTAGTTGAATCTGTAGCTCAATATCAGGGCAACGCGGTAAAATTCCAGCCGCAGGGGGGATCTTCCGTCCAATTCCCGGTACTGGTAAAAGTAATGGGCGCCGTTGTTCCGGTCCCCGTCCTTGTAATTCCGCATGGTCCGCAGCTGAACGGCAACCAGCGCGTCGAAACGGGGGGTGACGGCGCAGTTAAACGCGCCCGAGAAGATCCACCGGCCCAGAGTATCGCCCCAAAAGCTGCCGCCCGGCGTATTGTACAGGAACTGGTCTACCTCAGCCTGGACACCCGCCAGATTAAACAAAAAGGGCATCTGATACCCGATAAAGAACTGGCCGTAATAATTCCAGCCGTTCCTGTTTTCCTCTTCGTTTACCTCGTAAACCCACGTCTCCCCGCTTCCCGCCCGCGTGTAGGCCTTGTAATGTACCTCGTTGTAGGCGCGGAACACAATATGATGCCAGTCGCCCGGCCACAGGGCCGCCATGTCAAACTGGAGGGTGCTTCCCCCGTAGGCCTTCCACACCACACCGTCAAAAGCGGAACTCTGTATCACCGATTTTTTGCTGCCGCCCGAAAACGCCGCCGCCCGGCTGTTTTCCGGCACATTAAAGGCAAGGCCGTACAGATGTCTGCCTGAAAGGGTGATGTTCCACCCGGAACCCAGTCTGGTTCCGGCGGACAGTTTGAAAAAGGCGGCGGGGGTGAATACGGCCTCGGCGCCGCCTTTAAGGGAAACGGGGGTCATTGTCACCGAAAGGATCGTTTCCACGTTGTTGTCCAGCGTCAAGGGGCCTCTGCCCCGGAACGCCGGGAACATAAAACGCTGGTTAAAGGTAAGCTCCGCCTCGGGCTTTGTGGAACCGCGGAAGACCAGATCCGAGGACGCCGCCGGTTTGGGAATGGCCCAGAGGGGGAAAACGGCGACCGGCAGGAAAACAAACGCAAGAACCGGAAAAGACGGCCTTCCCCGCATCTACGCGGCCGCTCCAAAACCCGCCTGTATGGCTTCTACATTCATGGGGATAAATTTATGCTTGTCGGGCGTAAAAAAGTCCCGTAAAATCTCCTCTATATTTGTAACGGAAAGGGCCCCTGTAAGCCGGGCCATGGCGCCCAGGGCGACCATGTTGGCAAAACGGATATTCCCTATTTTTTCGGCGAGCGATGTGGCCTCGATCCTTACGACCCTGAGCCCCTGCCGTTTGGGCTCTTCCTTTACCAGCGTTGAATTGATCACCAGAAGCCCGCCGTCTTTAAGGATGCCTTCGCAGAGGGGAAGAGAATCGCCGTTCATCACCAGCGCCGAATCGGGTGTTGTTACAAGGGGGCTTGCGATCTCGCTGTCGGAGACAATGACACCGGCTCTGGCTATGCCGCCCCGTTTTTCGGCACCGTAAAAGGGGAAAAAGGTAACGTTCTTCCCCTCTTTCATGGCGCAGTACACCCATATCTGACCAAGGGACACTATTCCCTGTCCGCCGAAACCGGCAAAAAAACTCTTTTCCGTCATCAAACACTCTCCCGGAAAACATACATAGAGCCCGGACCGGGCCCGGCTTTGAAAAAACTTTCTCTATAAAGTATTTTTGATTTCCCCAAGGGGGAAGACAGGCATCATGTGCTGTTCCAGCCATTCAACAGACTGAACGGGCTCCATGCCCCAGTTGGTGGGGCACTGTGAAAGGACTTCCACCATGGTAAAACCTTCGCCCCGCATCTGGGCCTCAAAGGCCCTGCGTATGTACTGCCTGGTCTTGCGGACGTTTGGGGCGCTGTTTACCGCCCCCCGTGCTATGTAACGGGTCCCGTCCAGAACGGCCAGGAGCTCGGATACCCTGACAGGGTATCCCATGCCGGCCTCCCCCGGATCGCGCCCTTCGGGGGCGGTGGAGGCTTTCTGTCCAATGAGGGTAGTGGGAGCCATCTGGCCGCCTGTCATGCCGTAGATCGCGTTGTTCACAAAGATCGTGGTGAATTTTTCGCCCCGGTTCGCCGCGTGTATCATTTCCGCGGTGCCTATGGCCGCCATGTCCCCGTCGCCCTGATAGCAGATCACCAAATGATCGGGAAGAACGCGCTTGACCCCGGTGGCCGCGGCGGGAGTCCTGCCGTGGGGCGGCTGGACCGAATCAAAATCGAAGTAGAGATCCGCCCAAATGGCGCAGCCCACCGGGTTTGTGATGACGGCCTTTTCACGCAGCCCCATTTCGTCTATTAGTTCGGTGATAATACGGTGTATTACCCCGTGGCCGCAGCCGCCGCAATATTTGGTAGGAACCCTGTAAAGGCTCTTTGGAAATCCGTGTATTTGCTTCATGCCCTTTTCCTTCCCAGGATGCGTTTTATTTCCGCGAACACTTCCTCTTCGGCGGGAATTACCCCGCCCGAATGGCCCAGAAGATGAACGGGAGCCTTGCCCAAGACGGCGAGTTTTACATCTTCCACAAGCTGTCCAAGGCTCATTTCCACGGTAAGGACAGGTCCCGTCCCGGCCGCCTTTTCCAGCGCTTCGTAGGGAAAGGGCCAGAGGGTAACGGGCCTGAAAAGCCCCACCCTGATGCCTTCTTTTTCGGCCAGCATCTTCGCGCCAAGGCATACCCGCGCCGAAGTGCCGTAGGCAACAAGCGTCAGATCCGCGCCCGGACCGCCTGACGCCGCGGGCGCGGTGTATTCAAAACGTGTCTCCGCAGCCTTGATCTTTTCGTAACGCTCAAAGCGTAAACGGGTCTTTTCCTCAAGCTCCTGGGGCACAAGATGAATGGACGTAATATGGCGGGAAGCGCGGACCGCGCCGTCTTTAGCCGTCCCGGCCATGCGGCCGACGGTCCAGTCCCGCGCAGGCAGGCTGCCAGCCGGACATGCGGGCGGCAGAACCACCCCTTCCATCATCTGGCCTATCATGCCGTCGGCAAGCACAATGACCGGCATACGGTACTTGTCCGCCAAGTCAAAGGCAAGAAAGGTAAGATCCGCCGATTCCTGCACGCTCCAGGGGGCAAGCACTATACAGCGGTAATCGCCGTGGCCGCCTCCCCGGGTAGACTGAAAATAATCGCTCTGGGCGGGGGCTATGGAGCCCAGCCCCGGACCGCCACGCATCACGTTGACCAGCACCAGCGGCACGTCGGCGCCGGCGGCGTAGGAAATTCCTTCCTGTTTAAGGCTTACGCCGGGGCTTGAGGAACTTGTCATGGCGCGGACACCGGCGCAGGAAGCGCCGTACACCATATTGACAGCCGCCGTTTCGCTTTCGGCCTGGATAAAAACACCGCCCCTGGCCATCATGTTCCGGGCCATATAGGCGATAATTTCATTCTGGGGCGTAATGGGATACCCAAAATAGGCACGGCAGCCCGCCCTGAGGGCCGCTTCCGCTATGGCCTCGTTTCCCTTCATCAATGCCTTTTCACTGTTCAATGCAGATGTCTCCTGTACACAACACAGCCTTAAGCGCTCAGATCGTAGACCTGAATGCAGACCTCAGGACATACTTCAAAACAATTCCCGCAGGCAACGCACTTTTCGGCGTAAACAGCCTTTGACGGATAAGAACCCGAAGAATTTGATTCGGTATCCTGTTCAAGCACCTTTACGGGACACGCCCTGATACAGAGCAGGCATCCCTTGCACAATTCCCGGTCTATTTCGACCTTTCCCTTTCTGGCCATACGGCCTCCCCCTATGTTTGACCTGCGGCCTAAAGAGGCGGACGGCCAACGGCAGACCGAAGATCCGCACTGGCCCGCAGGTCCATTACATCCCATAATATACTGAAAACGGCCGCAAAACACTAGAGCGGAAGTCAGGCGGTGGTTCACATACAGCCAGATCGATCCTCCAGGATCGGCAAAGACATCTCAGGGCGAATTCTTTTTCTCCTGAAGATTATGACAATTGTCATAAATGCTGTTTTTTTCTTGAAAAAAACCGCCGGATAACGGTAAAATAAATAGTTTTCCGCCATGATCAGCATCATTGTGGTTGATAAAGAAGAAGATCGGCATGCGCTCGGCTCCGTTCTGATGCCGGAAAACGGTATACAAATATCCGCGTTCGGGCGGGATGAATACGACGCCCTGAGGCTGGTGGACCAGAAAAAACCCGACGCGGCGCTTATCAGCATTGACGGCGAAGGGGAGGGCGCGGACCTTGTCCCTCTTTTGAAACGCAGGTCGCCCCATACCGCGATCATCATGTACACTCCGCGCGGCCGCGAGGAAGCTGTATGGGAGGCCGTGAGCGCCGGCGTTTCAGGATACCTGGTTAAGCCGGACGATCGCGACAGGCTGCCTGAGATGATAAAGATAGCCTGTTTCGGCGGATGCTACATCAGCCCGAACATCCTGGGCCAGACCCGCGCCTATATCACGGATCTGATACATTACCGGCGCTGCGTAAAGACCCCGCCGGGCGGGGGCGGGGCGCCTTCAATACCTTCGGGCATTTCAAATACGGAGCTTCGCGTCATGGGCTGCATTGGCCGGGCCCAGAGCAACAAGGAAATCGCCGAGCAGCTGCAGCTGACGCAGGGAACGGTAAGGAATTACGTTTCCTCGGCCATGAAGAAGGCGGGCCTGCAAAACCGCACGCAGATAGCCATTTACGCGCTGAAAAACGGCCTTACCAAGATAGGCTGATCCCGCTCCATGCATGCAGCCCGTCAAGGGCTGTTAATCCGGCAAAAAGTTTCACGGTGGACAAATTCCGGCGCATAACGTAGAATGGGCGGTACAAGAGGAGAGCCTCCGGGAACCCGGCCGGGGTTAGAGGAGGTCCTTGTAACCCGGAGGAACCCCCATGAAAACCGTATGCGGAATCGATCTTGGAACCCAAAGCTGCAAAATTGTGGTATACGACTACGAGAAAAAAAAGACCGAAGGGGAAGCATCTTCCCCTGTGGACATGATTGCGGAAAACGACGGAACCCGCGAACAGAAGGCCGAATGGTACGACGAAGCGCTAAAAAAGTGCTTCGGGCAGCTTGACAGATCCCTTAAGGGCACCATCGCCGCCATAGGCGTTTCGGGTCATCAGCACAGTTTTGTCCCGCTGGATGAAAAGGGCAGGCCCATTTACAACGTCAAACTCTGGTGCGATACTTCCACCGCCGCCGAATGCGAGGAACTGACAAAGTGCGCGGGAAGCGAAAAAAAGCTCATCGCGAAAACGGGGCTTCCCATGCGGCCCGGTTACACGGCGCCCAAGGTCCTCTGGCTTAAAAACCACAAACCAAAGATCTTCGCCAAACTGCGGCACGTCCTTCTTTCCCACGATTACATCAATTACCTTTTGACAGGAGTTTACAGCGCCGAATACGGCGACGCGTCGGGAACGGCGCTCTTCGATGTCCGTAAACGGAAATGGTCCGGAACAGTTTCCGGTTATATTTCGCCCGATCTTGTCCGCTACCTCCCCCCCCTCGTCGCCCCCGGCGGAACGGCGGGCGGCGTCTCTGCCGCGGCCGCGGCCCTTTACGGCATACCGGAAGGGACCCTTGTCGCTTCCGGCGGCGGGGACAACATGATGAGCGCCATAGGAACGGGAACTGTCCGCGACGGCTTCCTTACCATGAGTCTTGGAACCTCGGGCACCCTTTTCGGTTTTTCCAAAACGCCCGTGATAGATCCGACGGGAAACCTCGCCGCATTCTGTTCGTCTTCGGGCGGCTGGCTTCCCCTGCTTTGTACAATGAACTGTACCGTGGCAAGCGAGGAATTCCGCGCCCTCTTCGGCCTTGATGTCAAGGCGTTCGATTCGGAGGCGGCAAAGGCTCCAATAGGGGCGGACGGCCTTGTGGTGCTGCCCTTCTTTAACGGCGAACGCACTCCCAACCTTCCCAACGGCAGGGCCAGCGTCAACGGGATCACCGCGGCCAACTTCAGCCGTGAAAACCTTGCCAGGGCGGCCCTTGAGGCGGCCATCTTCGGCATGCGCATAGGGCTTGAAGGCTTTAATACCCTCGGCTTCAAGGCAAAGGAAATACGGCTCACCGGGGGCGGGGCAAAAAGCCCCCTCTGGCAGCGCATAGCCGCCAACGTAATGAACCTGCCGGTGCGCATTCCCGCGGGCAACGAAGCCGCCGCCCTGGGAGGCGCGGTTCAGGCCCTGTGGTGCCTGGAAAACAGCCGGAATAAAAAGACCGGCATTGAGGCTTTGGTGGACGAACATGTCGCGCTGGAGGGGGGGGCCACGGTAAAGCCCGTCAAGGCGGAAGCCGCGGCCTACGACAGCGCCTACAAACAGTATTCGCGTTATCTTGCGGCGTTAAGCCCCTTATATATATAAAACAGGAGGATATCATGGCCGATTATTACACAGGAAAAAAGGAATACTTTCCCAAAATCAAAAAAATAAAATACGCAGGAGCCAAAAGCGGCAATCCGCTGGCTTTTAAGTATTACGATGCCGAAAAGAAGGTAGGCAAAAAGAAGATGAAGGATCATCTCCGTTTTGCCGTGGCCTACTGGCACAGCTTCTGCGCCGATGGCGCGGATCCCTTCGGGGCGCCTACCCATCCCCACCCGTGGATCGCCGACGCACGGAACCCCATGGAAGCGGCTGAACACAAGATGGACGCGGCCTTCGAATTCATCTCCAAGCTGGGGGCGGAATTTTACTGTTTCCACGACAGGGACATGTCGCCCGAAGGCGAGACCCCCGCGGAAAGCATAAAGAACCTGGAGACGCTTGCCGCCCGCGCAAAAAAATGCCAAAAGGCCGCCGGGGTAAAACTCCTGTGGGGAACGTCCAACCTGTTTACCCATCCGCGCTTCATGAACGGCGCCGCCACCAATCCCGAATTTTCCGTCGTGGCCCTTGCCGCTTCCCAGGTCAAGGCGGCCATTGACGCGACAATAGAACTCGGCGGCCAGGGGTTTACCTTCTGGGGCGGCCGGGAAGGTTACATGAGCCTTCTTAACACGGACCTTAAACGTGAAAAAGATCATTTGGCCCGCTTCCTTTCCATGGCCCGCGATTACGGGCGCAAACAGGGGTGGAAGGGCGCTTTCTACATAGAGCCCAAACCCATGGAGCCGGCCAAACACCAGTACGACTACGACACCGAAACGGTGATAGGCTTCCTCAGGCACTACGGGCTGGACAAGGATTTCCGCCTCAACATCGAGGCGAACCACGCGGAACTGGCGGGCCATGATTTTTTCCATGAACTTGAAACCGCCGCCTCCGAGGGCCTTCTGGGTTCGGTGGACGCCAACAGGGGCGAACCCCGCAACGGGTGGGATACGGATCAGTTTCCCAACAACTACTACGAAACCGCCCTTGCCATGTACGCCATACTTAAAGGCGGCGGTTTCAGTACCGGCGGCCTTAACTTTGACGCGAAGATACGCCGCAATTCGGTGGACGGCGAGGATCTTTTTATCGCCCACATAGGCGGCATGGACGCCTTTGCCGCGGGCCTTGAAATCGCCCAGCGCATCATCACGGACGGGGTGATCCCCGGCTTTGTAAAGAAACGCTACGTATCCTTCAACGCGGGAGACGGGGCGAAATTCGAAAAGGGAGAGCTTTCCTTTGAAACCCTGGCCGGACTCGGCTCCGCCTACGGCAGGGCGGGCCTTACCAGCGGCAAACAGGAATACCTCGAAAACGTGCTGAACCGTTACCTTCTGGGGTTGTAAAAACCGCCGCTATTCCTGAACGGCGCCTTCCATTACCCGTTCAAGGCCGGACAGATCCCGGCGGCGCCGGATGTTCCGGTATCCGTTTTTTTCAAAGATCCCGGCAAGGGCCTCCATCTGTCCGGGATCGGCTTCCACAAGAAGAACGCCTCCCCGCGCCAGATGGTCCCGCGCCTGGGCAACAAGGCGGCCCGCGATGTCAAGACCGTCTTTGCCGCCGTCAAGGGCAAGACGGGGCTCCCCGCGCACTTCCGGGGCAAGGGCCGCCAGTTCATCCGAAGGGACGTAGGGAGGATTTGCGGCAACAAGATCAAAGAGACAGGTGATGCCGCCGAAAAGATCGCTTTTGACAAAACGGATCGCATCCGCGCCGGAAGGGCCTTTCTTCAAAAGCCGTCCCGCGTTTTTACGGGCCACGGACAGCGCCGCTTCGGATATATCGGAGGCGGTAAGGTCCGCGCCGGAACATTCATGCTTAAGCGAAACGGCGACCGCGCCTGAACCGGTGCAGAGATCAAGGACGCGAATCCCCTCTCCCTCTTTTCCGCCCTGCCGCCCGGCAATATGCTCAAGGGCCGCTTCCACGAGGATCTCTGTATCGGGCCGGGGAACGAGGACGGCAGGGCTTACGAAGAAATCAAGCCCCCAAAATTCCTTTTTGCCCAGAATGTAGGCGGTACATTCACCTGAAAGACGCCTTTCGACAAGCTCCAGAAAACGCCTGTAAGAAGCGGGGGAAAGAAGCCGGGGCCCGGCCGAAAGAAGGGAAGATCTGTCCGTATCAAGAACCGAGGCAAGAAAAAGGGACGCGTCAAGCGCGGGCGCGCTTATGTCCGCGGCCGGACATTCCGCGCGGCCGGACTCGCGGAAAAGGCGGCTCCCTTCCGCAAGGGCCGCCTGGACGGTCACCGCCATTCACGAGGCGGTGGCGCGCAGAAGTTCTTCCCTTGCGGAAAGTTTAAGGGCGTCAAAAAGCTCCCCTATGTTCCCCTGCATAATAATATCCAGCTTGTAGAGCGTAAGATTGATCCGGTGATCGGTAAGCCGGTTTTGGGGGAAGTTGTAGGTGCGTATCCTTTCCGAACGGTCCCCCGAGCCGACCTGGTTTTTCCGGGCCTCGGCGCGCTCTGAAGCGGCCTTTGCCTCTTCCATTTCGTAGACGCGCGCCCTGAGTATGCGCATGGCCTTCGCCTTGTTTTTAATCTGGCTCTTTTCGTCCTGGCAGTGCACTACAATTCCCGAGGGAAGATGGGTAATGCGCACCGCCGAATCGGTGGTGTTGACGCACTGGCCGCCGGGACCGCCGGCCCGCATGACATCGATGCGGAGATCTTCGCTCTTTATGTCGATCTCCGTTTCATCCGCTTCGGGGAGCACCGCCACGGTAACCGCCGATGTATGAGTGCGGCCCGACGCTTCGGTCGCCGGAACCCGCTGAACACGGTGAACCCCCGATTCATAGCGGAGATTTTCGTACACATTCCCGCCGCTGACGGAAAAGACAATCTCCTTGAATCCCCCCAGTTCCGTTTCGCTGGAATTCATGATCTCGAATTTCCACCCCCTGGTTTCGGCAAAACGGGCGTACATGCGGTAGAGATCCGCCGCGAAGAGGGCCGCTTCTTCCCCGCCCGTTCCCGCGCGAATTTCCATGATAATGTTCTTTTCATCCAGAGGATCATGGGGAATAAGAAGAAATTTCAGCCTGTCGTTTACATCGGTAATCCGCCGTTCAAGCTCATGAAGCTCCTCTTTGGCAAGTTCCTTCATTTCACAGTCGCTTTCGCCCTGATAAAGAGACTTCGCGTCCTCAAACTGGGCGGAAAGGGACTCTAGCTCATCATTGGCCGCGGCAATATCGCTGAGGCGGGAATATTCCCTCATTACGTCGCGGTATCTGTTCTGATCCTTTACCAGATCCGGATCCTGGATCTGGCCGGCAAGTTCCCTGTATCTGGCAAGAAGGGACGAAAGGCGTTCGTTCACTCTGGTTTCTCCTGAAACTGCGGGCAGGAATAAACAACCAGTTCCATGGGATCTTCTTCCGTGGAAAATTCCGCCATGGAACAGGTCAGCGTATCCTGAAACCGGCAATTCCCGTTTGACGAACAGAAAGGACACGCGCCGTTTCCCCGGGAATTTATTTCAATTTTCATACCTGTTCCTGCTTTAATAATAATAAAAAAAAGGCACAGTAACTAGTGTCTGTGCGGCCCCTCCGCAAGGAGTGTACCCATTGTACCGCCTTCTGATATAAATACCGTATGCCCTTTCTGTCCGTCCTTTTAACCAGGCTCAAAACCCTGCTTCCGGCCGCGGCGGATTTTTTCGGGAAAAAACGGATCGTTCTTGCCGTGTGTCTGGCCGCGGTGTCGATCCTGCTGATTCTGGGTCTTGTAATGCTGACTGTGATGAATAATAATGCCGGAGAAGGGGATATTCCCCAGACAGGCCGTCCGGTAATTCCCCCGGAGGAGCTTTTTCTGCCTGAAGAACCCGGTTTTGTTCCCCCCATCCTGCTTGAACGGGAGCCGCGCGAATCCTGGTCCGCCGAAGACGCCGCCCCTTTCTGGCATGATCCCCTGGAACGCGGGGAAGAGCCCTGGCGGGAACGGATCGAGGCGGTGATTGACGAATTGTTAAAGGAGGTTCCGTGAGCCGGATTAAGGGGCTGATCCTTGTTTTGGCCGTCCTTTTTTCGGCCTGCGCCGGTACCGGAGCCGGACGCGGGTCTTCCGGGGCAGGGCTCCTGCCTGAAACGCCGGACGCGGCTGCCCCTGAAATTCCTCAAATTCCTGAAGAACCGGCCCCCGCAATCCCCGAAGAGCCGGAAATTCCTTCCGAAGTTTCCGGGGAACTTGAGGTTCCCGGGGAAGAAGAAACGGGGGAAGATGATACGCCTGATCTTGCGGAAACCGATAAGCCCCCGGATGAAGCCCCCCTTTCCGTCCGGCTGCCTGAACCTCCTTTGGCCGGGACTCCGTATCAGGCTGAAACCGAAGAAGAGGGCCCCGCCGGAACCGCCCCTGAAATTCCTGAGGCCCCCGAATCCCGCCCTGTTGAAATGCCGGAGGCCGAAACGCCCAAGGCGGAAACCGGACCGCCCGTCCGGGGGCCGCTTCCCGAAACAAGCCCTCAGGCGGAGGCAGTCCCTCCCGCGCCCCCTCCTTTTTTACATCCCGCCGAAGAACCCCCTCCAGCAGCCCGTGAGGCCCCGCCCCGTCCGGCAGCCGAACCGCCTGCCTTTACGGAAATTCCCCCGGTACCGCCGGAAGACGAAGACATTGTTTTTTCCCGCGTAGTCCGGGCCACCGCCGGACAGCTCGTCGAAATTCCCTTCCGGGGAACAGGCTGGGTGTATCTGGGAGAAATGGCCTCGCGGCGGGGCATCGCCTACAGTTCCCGCAGGCTTGATCCTGAGGGACAGAGCTTTATTTTCCGCGCGGAAGAAGCCGGTTCCTATGTGCTGAAATTTTACAAAGAGGATTTTATACGCGACTACATCCTCAACGATTATGTTCAGGTGATCGTGGGGGAAGCTCCCGGCGGCGGCGCAGGCTGGTTCAGTCCGCCTGTGGACCGGGGCAGGGTAACGGCCGAACCCCGGTGGCCCGGCGCCTCCGGGGAGGCGGAAGGCGGACGCGGGGAACCGGGCTCGGGCCGGCCTCCCCCTTCGGGAACCGTCCTCCCGGCCGAAAGCCCCCGCGAAGGAGGCTCCCGCGATACCTCCGGGACGCCGGATGAACAAACGGCTCCGGGGGATTCATCCGCGCCGCCCGGCTCCGGCAGCGCGGGCGAAAGGGACGGCGGGGACAGAGCCGGGGACACGGACAGCGCCCCGGACGGGGAAACCGAAACCGGGACAACAGAGCCCGCGGAGACTTCCCCGGACGGTACGGTTCCCTCCGGCGCTTCTCCCGAAACGTACTTTCAAAAAGCCCTCGAGGAATTTAACGCCGGAAGAACAGGGAGCGCCATCGCGGTGATGAACAGCTTCCGTGAACGTTTCCCCTCCGGAAGCGACGAGGCATGGTGGCTTTTGGGCCAGTTCTACGAGGCAAACAGTCCCAGCCGCGACATCCGCATGTCCCTTGACTATTACCGCCGCCTTGTCCGCGAATATCCGCAGAGCCGCCGCTATAACGACGCCAGCCGGCGTATCGCGTATCTGGAACGGTTTTACATCAACATACGGTAGCCGGATATGTTATATCCGTTCTGACGAAGCGGCCACTATTTGAGCTGTTTTAACATCCAGAGCCCTTAACATTAAACGCCTTTTTCCGCTTTCACCGATAATGGTTCCGGTTATTACAACATCGGCCCCCAAAAAATGTCCTATGGATACAACTGAAGCGTCGTCTACTTCTCCTGTTATTTGGAATTCATGTTCATTTTTTATCTCTTCCAGATTATTTCTCTCAACAATAATATATTTCTTCGAATTGACAAATGCTGTTGTCAATTCATTTATTACCAAGGTTTCTTCGGCATTGTCTTCGGCGTTGATATTCACTATGGCAACAATCGAATTTTCCGCGATATTTCTTGACAATGCCGCATGGGAATTGTTTATTGCGGCATTCAGTGAAATAACCGGGGACACCGCGTTCTTTGGCATCGATACTCTTCCGTAGTTTGTCGCCAAATAAACCAGCATGTTTCTCGATGCCGTTTCCATGTTTTTATCGCCAACCGGACCTGCTTCCAACAATTTTCTGTTAATAAATTCACTCTGAGTATTTATTGATTCTTGTATTTCCTCGAATAATTTTGCAAATTCTTTGCCCGCTTTTTTGGAATTATCCCTTCCATAATAATATCCGACCGCCTGCCTGAATCCGCCGGATCTTTTAAAATCACTTATTAAATTGCCGTTTGAGTCGAATATTTCCAGAGACGCGGTAAGACGGCAAGTATCAATCTCATACGGGATTCCGATTGTTTGCAGAATTCCAAGCGTAAAGGCCGATAGTATTATTAAAAATCCGTCATCGCTGTCAACATCCCACTTTAAATTAACGTGATAATAACCATATTCATCGGTATTACTGTCCAAAAAACCGTTTCCCATTAATTTTTTTGCATATATTTTTTCCCGCTCGTTTAAATAATCCGCGGCCCTCAAATTTAAAATTTGCCGTGTTCTAATGCGGCTTTCCGCGTCCATCGAAGAAAAATATATTTCTGATGTTACGCAACTTGTAAAAAAAACAGGCAATAATAATAAAGATATAACTATTTTCATATTTTATCCCTGGCTAAAACATTTTATAGCGGAGGGATGTTTTTGTCAACAAAATCCGGGGAACCTCAGTCAGGGCGGTTTTGCCTGCCGAAGCGGCATGGGCGAAACCCCGCGGGTCCCCCCTATATCCTCAGCCTTTCGGCGTGGTGATACGCCTCCGCTCTAAGCGTCTTGACCGTCTCGTCCCCAAGGTAATCGTCAAAAGGCATCATGCGGTCTATATAAGAAGAAGGCGCGGCGCGGCCGTCTGCGGTACGGCTGCCCGAGTTCCGGGGAAGCAGCTCGATGATGCGGCCGGCTATTGAATTGATGAATTCATGATCATGGGAATTAAAGAGGATGACGCCGGGAAAGGCGATGAGCCCCTCGTTCAGCGCGGTGATCGCCTCAAGATCCAGGTGGTTGGTAGGTTCGTCAAGAATAAGCACGTTTGCGCCTGCAAGCATCATCTTTGCCAGCATGCACCGCACCCTTTCCCCGCCCGAAAGGACATTTACCGGTTTCAGCGCCTCGTCCCCGGAAAAAAGCATGCGCCCCAGGAAACTGCGCACATAGGTTTCATCCTGATCGGGGGAATACTGCTTAAGCCAGCCGGTAATGGAAAGTTTTGATTCAAAAAAAGAAGAATTTTCCCTGGGAAAATACGAAAAGGCTGTAGTCTGCCCCCAATAGCAAGATCCCGCGTCCTGTTTTTTTACGCCGGTAATAATGTCAAAAAGGGCGCTCTTGGACGCGTGCTCCATTCCCACAAAGGCGATCTTGTCCCCGCGGTTTACCACAAGGGAAAAATCATGGAGGAGGCTTGTCCCTTCAAAAGAAAAATCAATCTTTTCAAGCCTGAGTACATTATTGCCTATTTCACGCTCCGGCTTGAAACCAACATAGGGGAATTTTCTGCCTGTAACACGGATATTGTCAAGATCGAGCTTTTCCAGCACTTTTTTCCGGCTGGTAGCCTGACGGCTCTTGCTCGCGTTGGAGGCGAACCGCTGTATGAATTCACGCAGTTCCCTGGCCTTGTCTTCGTTTTTCTTCTGCTGATCCCGCGCCTGCTTCTGGAGCATCTGGCTCATCTGGTACCAGAAATCGTAATTGCCCGAATAGGAGGTGATCCTGCCGTAATCAATGTCGCAGATCTGGGTACACACCGCGTTAAGAAAATGGCGGTCGTGGGAAACAACGATCACCGTATTGGGAAAATCAATAAGAAAGTCTTCCAGCCAGGAGATTGATTCCAGATCGAGGCCGTTGGTTGGTTCGTCAAGGAGCAGTATATCGGGATTTCCAAAAAGCGCCTGGGCAAGGAGGACGCGGACCTTCTGTGACTCGTCAAGATCGGCCATCTGTTTTCCGTGATCTCCTTCGTCAAGACCAAGGCCCGAAAGAAGCCGGCCCGCCTGGGCTTCCGCCTCCCAGCCGCCGAGATCGGCAAAATCCGCCTCCAGTTCGCTTGCCTTCATGCCATCCTCTTCGGAAAAATCCTCCTTTGCGTAAATCGCTTCCCGTTCCTTCTGCACGGCATAGAGCTTGGGATACCCCATGATCACCGTGTCCAGCACCGGGTGTTCCTCAAAGGCAAAGTGATCCTGGCGCAGTACGGCAATGCGCTGGCCTGTGCCGACGGAGACTTCTCCCCTGTCCTGTTCCGTTTCGCCTGAAAGTATGCGCAGAAAAGTCGATTTCCCCGCGCCGTTGGCGCCTATGATGCCGTAGCAGTTGCCGGGGGTGAATTTAAGATTGACATCCCTGAAGAGGACTCGTTCCCCAAAACCAAGAGTGAGATCGGTAACGGTAATCACCTGTAAAACTCCATTGACACAAAACCCCGACTGCGGGGACGCGGCCGCGTCCCCGCGGCAGGATCATTTTTTTCCAAATAATCCGGCAATCCGGGCAAAAAGCCCTTTTTTCTCCTTCGGGGAAGGCGCGCCGGCGGAAACATTGGCGGAAGCGCCGGTATGTTCCCGGACCTTTCCCTCTTTGCCCGTTCCGTTCCGGCCGCCCCGGCCCGCCCCGGCCCGGGAGGGACCTTTCCCGCCGCCGGCCGGTTTTTTTCCGCCTTTGACGGCGCCCGCGCGGCCGTCCGCGGCGGACTGTCCCTGGCCGTATTTTTGCCTGTAATAGGTCATCCGTTCGGCGGCGGAAAGACGGGAAAGATCCGGGGAAGCTTCGCGGCCCCCGCTTCCGCGCCGGCGGCCCTCTTCCTTCCGGCCGGCGGCGCGCCCCTCCGCCGGGCCGCGGCTTTCGGCCGGAGCGCGCCCTTCCCTGCCGGAAAGACGGCTGTGTTCGGTGCGCGTTTTCCCGCCGTATCTGTCCCCGCCGCGTGATTTTTCCCCGGACACGCCGCCGCGGCCTCCGTCTCTTCCTTCGCGCCGGAATCCCCGGCCGCCGGAATGCGGACGGCGGGCTTCTCCCGGACGGGGAAAACGTTCACCGTAGGTTTCGGCGCGTATGTTCATGCCGGCGCTTTTGTCCTCGGCGTACAGATCCTCTCCGACAATTTCCGCGGGGATCTTCTTGCCTATGTAACGTTCTATGGGGGGAAGCTCGTAGACATCCTGTTCGCTCGCAAGAGTAACGGCCCTGCCGGTTTTCCCGGCCCTGGCGGTACGGCCTATGCGGTGAACATAGTTTTCCGCCTCGGAGGGAAGATCGTAATTTACCACCATGGCAAGCCCTTCGATATCAAGGCCTCGCGCGGCCACGTCGGTGGCGGCAAGATAACGGATCGCTCCGGCCTTTACATCCTCGATGATCTTGAGCCGTTTTGTCTGGGGCAGATCCCCGATGATAAATTCGCATTCGTAACCGTTGGCGCGAAGACGCTTCGCCACTATCTCCGTATAACGCTTGGTGTTGCAGAAAATGATCGCGCTTTCCGGCTTTTCCCGCTCCAGTATTCCAAGGAGGAGCTTCATCTTGTCTTCAGACGGGACATGGTAAAGCGACTGTTTTACCTCGTCAACGGTGACGATCTCGGGGGTAATCTCGATTTCGAAGGGCGATTTAGTGTACTCCCAGGCAAGGTTCTTTACCCACGCGTTGAGGGTAGCGCTGAAAAGCATGGTCTGGCGGCGGTCCGCCGGGGGCACCACTTTGATGAGTTTCCGCAGATCGGGATAAAATCCCATGTCAAACATGCGGTCCGCCTCGTCCAGCACCAGAAAGGCGATATCCATGAGATTCATGCGGCCCGATTTGTTAAGATCCAGGACACGGCCGGGGGTTCCTACGAGTACCTGGACCTTGTCCCTAAGGAGCTGCTGCTGCTGCGTATAGCCGACGCCGCCGTAAAAGCTGCCTATTTTAAAGGGAAGGTACTTCCCCAGGAGCTTGGCTTCCTCCTCAACCTGAACAGCGAGTTCCCTGGTTGGGACCATGATAATGGCCTTTTTCCCCGCAAGAAGCTCTTCGGTAAGGAGCCTTTGAAAGATGACGATGAGAAACGCGGCGGTTTTCCCGGTTCCGGTCTGCGACTGGACGTACAGATCCTGGCCCCCGAAAGCGTTGGCAAGTACCTGTTCCTGAACAGGCATACAAACGGTATAGTCCGCTTCCGCGATGCCCTTTTGCAGATCGGGGTGTAGGTTTAATTCACTAAATTCCATATATTTATGATAGTTATACAGGTTTTTCTTCAGAATGAATAGACCGAAGGCGCCGGGCACTGATAAGTGCCAGGCACCGACAGGTCAAGCGGAGTTTTTATGAATGACGGCGCCGGCGTTCTTTCCCTGGAACGGCTTTTTAACATAAGGGATTTGGGCGGCTTTGCCACGGCGGACGGCCGCTTTGTGCGGCGGGGCCTTCTGTACCGCGCGGGGGAACTGTCGTCCCCTTCACAGGCGGACAGGGCCGCGCTTGAAAAATTGGCCCTCGCGGCCGTCGTGGATTTCAGGAGCGGGGAAGAGGCGGCAAAAAACCCGGACTGCGCCATAGGCACGGTAAAGCTGGAGGCGAAGCTTCCCATAGACGCCGGAAACATGCTTGCCCTTTCACGGAACGGAGGGGATGTTCCCGGAGAAAGGCTCATGGAGGCCCTGTACCGCTGTCTTGCCGAAGATACGCGGGAGCAGTACAGGGAATTTTTCGCCATTCTTGCCGACGGCCGGAACGCCCCCCTCCTGTTTCACTGCAGCGCGGGAAAGGACAGAACGGGTTTTGCCGCCGCCCTGCTCCTTTCGGCCCTGGGCGCCGGGCGCGAAGACGTATACCGCGATTATCTTTTTTCCGCCGTGTGCCTCGAGGGAAAATACCAGGATCTCATTGACGCGGACCCCGGGCTCAGGCCCTTTATGACGGTAAAACGGAGTTACCTTGACGCCGCCTTTGACAGCATAGCCGGGAAATTCGGCGGAATCGGGCGTTATCTGAAGGAAGAACTCGGGGCGGATACCGGGCGGCTGCGGGAATTGTACACCGCGCAGGGATTTCCCGCCCCCTCCCCTGCCTGAATTACCGGGACGGACACGGCGCCTCCGGGGGAACCGGCTCAATTCCGGGGGATTTTAGGTGATTTTTTCCGCCAGCGTCTTCATAAGAAGGGCAAAATCTATCGGCTTTGTAAGGTGGCCGTTCATTCCGGCGTCAAGCGCCTTCTTCACGTCTTCCTGATACGCGTTGGCCGAAAGGGCGACAATGGGAACAGAAGCGGCGTCCGCGCGGTTCATGGCGCGGATCTTCATGGCGGTATCGTAGCCGTTCATGTGCGGCATCAGCAGATCCATGAATATGAAACAGTAGTACCCCTCAGGCGAGGCGGCGAATTTTTCAAGCGCCTCAAGGCCGTTGGCCGCCTCGTCAATCACGGCGCCTGTTTCCGCAAGCAGTTCCACCAGGACCATGCGGTTAATTTCGATGTCCTCCACCGAAAGGATGTGCCTGCCTGAAAGATCGGGAACGGCGGGTTTGTCCTCGTCCAGCGTGGAAGCTGCCTTTTCAAGACGAAGGGCAAGCGTAAAGACAGAGCCCTTTGCGGGGGCGCTTTTTACGGTGATGGTTCCCCTCATCATTTCCGCCAGGCCCCGGCTTATCGCAAGCCCCAGCCCCAGTCCGCCGTGTTTCATGCTGTTGGCGCTGCCCTGTTCAAAGGCGGTAAAGAGCTTTTCCTGCTGTTCTTCCGTAATGCCTATCCCGTTGTCCGTGACAATAAACGACACGTCAAAGAAAGAGGCGGTTTCTTCCGTTATGCGGATCGTAAAATCGACGCTGCCGTCTTCGGGCGTAAATTTCACCGCGTTGCCCAGCAGATTTATAAGGATCTGCTTCAGCCTGAGTTTGTCGCACATGATGGCGGCGCGGGGAAGATCGGCCGCGTTATGGGTAAACGTTATCCCTTTTGCCTGACAGCGCTCGCCTATAATGCTCACCACTTCGTTCATCACCCTGTCAAAAACAAAACGGGCGTTTTCTATCTTCATCTTTCCCGATTCAATATTCGACATGTCCAGTATTTCGCCCAGAACGCCAAACAGATGGTTCGACGCGGCGGAAATTTTATCTACGGAAGCGCGGACCTTTTCCATTGCTTCGGCCTTTCTGGCGATCTGCGCCATGCCTATGATCGCGTTGAGCGGGGTCCTTATCTCGTGGCTCATGCTGTTGAGAAAACGGCTCTTTGCCTGGGACGCGGCCTCCGCGGCGACGGTTTTTTCCTCAAGCTCCTTCGTGCGTTCCCTTACCGTTTTCTCAAGATTCGCGTTGGAATTTTCAAGCTGCACGCCCTTTAGAAAATTGGAGACGTAGAGCCTGTAGATAAAGATGGATATAAGAATGGTAATGCCGTTGATAATAATAAAATACGCCCGCATGTCGCTTTCAAGCAGCTTTTCCCACGCGGATTTTCCGGACGCGTCAACAATGCCCTGCGTAAAAAACAGGACGGCAAGGGTATACACAAGCGAGGCCAGTATGCTTGCGGCGCTCTGGGCCGGACGGAGAACCGGCACCATTCCAAAGAGAAGAACAAGGATGATTTGCCCGTTTATGCCCTGGTGTGAAAGAATATTAAAAGTACAAAAGATCATTTGGATGACGGTGTATATGTACAGAAGGCTCTGCACCAAAAACACGCGGGAACGCCGGCCCCTGATTTTGTGTCTCCTTGCCATGTCAAGCAGAATCCAGTAAACGGCGCCGGTAAAAAGCGTTACAAGCGAGAGCACAATGTAACAAATCAGCGGAATCCGCATCCCTTCTCCCACGCCCTGGGGATGCAAAATGTTGGCAACCTGAAGAACGATCTGGAGAATGACTATATAGACCGAAAAGCCCAGCATGCGGATAATGTTTGTTTCGAGGAGTTCTTCCTCAAAGTGCCTGCGGTACTCTTTCGGTATAGACAGGAATACTCTTCCCGCCTGGTTTTTTTTCATGATATGCCAGCCAAAAGTATACAGAAAGGGCCGGTGATTGGCAATAGAGCGCATGGCCTCATGTAAAATCTGACCGAAGAGGGGGCGGAATCTCAAGTAAAAATCTGACCATGGAAACCTAAACTATATCCGGCGGAAACGTCTGCCGGAGGAAACAATGGGGTTAT
>JAISAQ010000079.1 GCA_031266775.1 Treponema sp. | reverse complement strand
TCCCCCTCACCGGCGGCAAAGGGGCTGGAGAGGGCTTCGTAATCCAGCGATTCATAGGCCGCCATATCCGCCAGATACCCCTTTACGGCATTCGCGTAACCGAACAGTTCCACCGGGACTCGGGACCTCAGCCGTAGGGCCAGTGATGAAAACAGTTCCAGGGGCACACAGAGTATGGTTTTATCGTTAATAGAAAGGATGCCTGTACGAAGGGCAATGTCCCCGGCCGGTCTGCCGTCCGCCGCCTTTACCTTCATCAGATTGAAAAAGGCCGCCTCCACAAAGGATTCGGCGCGGCGGATCTCTCCCGCGCCGGCGGCAGAAGACTTTACCACGTCCAGCCCGCGCCGCGCCGCGGCCAGCTTCTCTTCCGCCGCGGCAGCCTCGTCAACAGCGGCCTCTTTTAAACAAAACTCATGGTATGCCAGTTCCACCCGCTCCAGGGGCTCCGTGGCGCCGGCTGTCGTCGTCAGTTCCGTGATCCGGCCGGCGGCAAGGACGCCCAAGCGGTCACATTCGGCAAAGCCGCTTTCCCGGCGGGTAAACCGGGTGCTCACATCCCCCGCGGAACCGTTGACAAAGACCACCATGTCATAGGCGCCGCGGAGACGGGAAGCAATCGTACCGGGGAAATCGGCGCTTATAAGGAGATTGCCGCCGTTCAGTACCGTCGGGTGGCAGCTCAGGTTGTAAAGGAGTATTTTTTTTCCATCGGTCCTGAACAACTCGATTATGAAAAGGTTCCGGTCATGGGGAAGTTCCGAGGAATGGCGGTTCGTCCCCAGCCCGTCAATCGATCCTTTGGCAAAACGGATCTCCGTTTCCGCCATATCAGCCATGGCTTCTTTTACCGCCCCGGCGCAACGTTCCGCCAGCATGGCAAAAAGGGCCTCGTCGGTTTCGCCGAACATGGACCGCAGTTCCCTCTTGATCCCCGCGGAGGTATCGAAAATGCCGCCGAAGGAAGAGTGGGTATGAACGGCGGTGACAAGCAGTTGATTCTCCCCGACACCCAAAGGGGCAAGAGCCCGGAGGATCCGATCCATGGAGAGTTCATCCACACAGAGGAGATCCAGGGATAGTATCACTACCGGGCCGGGAAAAACCAGAGCCCTGACATACACTTCGTCATGGACCCCCGCGGCGAAACGGGGATTGGGCTTGTAATACCCCGCCAATACACAGGGCCCTTCGGGGGTAATGGAAACCTGGGAAAATCCTGTCTTCACAGGCGGCTCCACGTTTTCCGGCCCGAAAAACCGGCGCGGACCGGAAGTTCATCGCGTATCATACGCCGAGTCGGCGCCGAAACGGATCCCCGCGTCCAGCCGGGCCCGGTCAGCGAGCCGGGCCGACCGGAGGCCCGCCTCCAGAAGCGTATCGCAGCGGCTCCGGTCACCGGCGGCAAAGATCTCCTCAAAATCAAGAAGTTCGTAATAAAGGACATTGGGATGATGCTGCAGATTGAACGATTCTTCCGAATCCCCGACGCGCAGGGTAAAGCCGTCCCGCAGATTACTGCTGGTGGAAGCAGAATGGAGATACCCCTTTTCCCCCTGGATCTGCAAAAAATTGGGGCTGACGCTGTCCTTGCAGGCCGCGGCGGTACAAACAAAGCCCTCATACTCCATGATAAGCACCCCCGAGGTGTCTATACTGTTTTTCCCCCGGTTGGGGAAATACCGGATCGAGCCGGGGGAACCGAAAAGGCCGGTGATAAAATTGAGATTGTAATAATTCAGATCCATCAGGGCGCCGCCCGAAAAAGCGAGGCTGAACACATTGGGGTCCTCTCCCCGGAGATAAGCGCCGTAACGGCTTGAATACTGGGAGAAATTAAGCTGCGCCAGCCGCATGGGCCCCAGGAGGGGGAGTTTTTCCCTGATAAGGCGGTAGTTGGGCAGATGGGGTACGGTGAGGGCCTCAAAGAGGAAAAGCCCCCGTTCTCGGGCGCAATCGACAATCTCCCTAAGCTCCGCCTCGTTGGACATGAAGGGCTTCTCGCAGATCACATTTCGGCCCGCGTCAAGGGCATCCCTGGTCCATCGAAAATGCAGGGAATTGGGGGCCGCCACATAGATAAAATCCGGTGATTCATCCTTCAGAAAGGCGTCCCTATCGGAGAAGGTCCGCGGGATCCCCTGGGCCGCCGCGAAGGCATCGGCGCTTTCCTGCCGGCGGGAATAACAGGAAACGATCTCCGCCTTGCCGGTCTGCCGGGCCGCCTCGATAAAGCCGGCAACGATAAAATTGGTGCCGACCGTTGCTATCTTCACGGCCGTTTCCCGGCCCGCCTGGCGGCCCTCTTTTTCGGCCGCCTTCCGGCCTGTTCTTGCTTGTAATCCACCATGGCTTCCCGCATCGTCCGCAGCACTATACCCTGCCGGTAAAAGACATCCAGATACTTGACGGGTATCTTTTTATCCTCCTCATAAGCGGCGACAAGGGGAACAAGGTTGGGCAGATTCCCTATAACGATGTTGGGAATGATGAATATTTGGGAAGGTTTGATTTCATCGTAGGTGACATAGACCGACCCCTGGGGAATTTCCTCCATTGCCTTATTCATCTTTTCATGGAAGACCTTTTCCAGTTTTTCATGTTCCCTGTTGTAGAGATCGCCTTCGATTTCATAGATCCAGTAATTGACCAGTCCCGTGTCCCGCAGAGGCAAAAAGCGCCT
>JAISAQ010000108.1 GCA_031266775.1 Treponema sp. | reverse complement strand
CTTTCCGGAATCGGCGTGGTCGTATGGCTTGCAGTGCTTTTCTGCCTGCTTATGAACATGCTTAATCTGCCGGTGATGATGCAGGTTGCAGGACTCTTTAGCGACCGTAATCTTGGCGGCGCTGCGGTGGCGGGCATCGCGCTCGGCTTCTTTGATCTCGGCGCATGCATCGGCGGTCTTCTCTACGGCAAATTCTACAAGATAATGAAAAAATGGATCTTCTCGGTATTCTATGTAACCTCCACGGTCGGAACCTTCCTTATCCTGACCAGTCAAAACATTGTCGTTTTTGTTCTGGGTCTTTTCATCGTGGCGGTTTCCGGCTCGCAGGTTTTCCCGGCCCAGTTCCAGTGGATGGGACTGAAGACGCCGAAATACGCGGTTCCCCTGGCGACCTCTTTGATCGCCGGTTTTGGAAGCCTTGGCTCCTTTATCGCGACGCCGTACATGAATGTGCTCAAGGCGGTTTTTGGGGAAACCAGAACAAGCGCGATGGTTGTCGTTATTGTATGCTACCTCTCATTCGCAGTGATCTTCGCCTTCATCAAACCCTTTAAAGACGCCGACGCGGTACAGCAGGCGTAATAACCCGGGGGAATCTCTGGAAATTTCAGTTTTCAGAGGTTCCCGCAATAGTAAGGAGGAGGATCTGGTATGAAAATCAAGAGTATCCTGATGTTAACTGGAACGATTGTCTGCGCTGTTATTGTTTTTACGGCATGCGGAAAAAAGGACCAGGCCGTTTCGTCCGGGACGCCCCAGGCTGCCGATTTTCCTGGCGGATGGAAACCGACGGCTGATTATTCAAAAAAACTCGATCTTGAGTTTTCCATTGTTGACGGAATAGAAGGGTATGATGTTAACAACGGCGATGATTTGGCAACATGGTATTCGAGCCATTTTAATTACAACCTCTCGATGTCCGTCTTAAGCTTTGATAACTGGGCCGAAAGAGTCAGACTCTGGGTTTCATCCGGCGAGATGCCCGATTTTACCGTTATTGATTACAATCATACGGATATTTCGGGCTGGGTCGAACAGGGGCTGTTGTATAAATTTCCCGACGGGTGGAAACAAAGGTGGCCCAATGCGGCAGAGACTTTTGAACTTACCGGGCTCGGTCCCAAAACCGAGGAGGTTTTCGGCGGCGCTTATTTTCTGCCACGGGTCAGATACATACACAATCTGCCCGGAGATCCCGAGCAGAGCCGGAAGCGCGAAGTAGTGCCCGGTAATTCGGCATTCCTGTACAACGTAGACTGGATGGAAGCCGTTGGAATGCCGGTAAAAAACATGTATACGGTTGAGGAAATTATCGAATACGGCCGCAGAGTAAAGACCCAGGATCCCGGAAAGATTGGCTCCAAACTGCAACCGCTTACCAGCCGGCCCGGATGGGCAATAGACCTCTTTGTCGGCAGCAATAACGCTCACTTCATCACTTTTTACAAAAGCAAAGACGGCAGTTATAAATGGGGGCCCGCCGATGAGGCGACGCTGGCCGGTTTAAAACAGTGGTTTACCGCATGGAATGAAGGCGTTCTCAATCGTGAGTTCTATACTCTAAGGGCCGGAGATGACGATACCCAGTTCTGGACCGCCGGTATCGCCGGAGGCTGCTTTGAGAACGCGACCATCAACTGGATATGGAAGGCGAAAAAATACTGGGCCGACGCGAAACTCCCCGGCTCTATCGGATGGGCTACGGTAATGGGACCTGACAACCTGTACCATCACGAAACGCTGATTAACTACTGGTCGGTCTATGCGTTCCCGCCGGATATTTCAAAAGAGAAATTCGAGCGGTTTATGGACATGCTGGATTTTACCGCCACTTTGGAAGGCTCAAGCCAGCTCTGCTTCGGCTTTGAGGGAATTGACTGGAAGCGTGATGAAAGCGGCAATATGGCAAGTCTTGCGACTTCCGACGGCGATACCTCCGACAGCAAGTACCGGTGCTGGTGGATGCTGCCGTCGCTCATTCTTCCGGACGATCTGAGCTTCAGCAATCCATCCGTGCCCAGGGATATACGCGACCTTTCCTGGCAGATGCACAAGGATAGCCTTCAGTACTCAACCAATGATACCCTGACGCCGGTAAACTGGGATCTCTATCTGTACGATTCCCCGGCCAGGCGGCGCGTTTCTTTTATGTATGACCAGGAATACGCCAATATCGTCACCCGCAGCAAAAGCCTTGCGGATGTCGAAAAAAACTGGAAAGACTGGATACAGGAAAAAAAGGCCGTTGTGCAGCCTGTGCTTGACGAGTTAAATTCAAAACTGAAGTAAACCAGCGGGCAGTCATGATTAAAAGCGAATATGGCGCGTTCACAGGAAAAAAATCCGGTCTGTGGGCGCGGATATTAAAAAACCGGGGCATGTATCTTGTACTGCTGCCCGGATTGATGTGGTATGTCATTTTCGCGTTTCTTCCCATGTACGGAATGAGCCTCGCGTTCAAGACATACAAGGCCAATCTTGGTATTTTCCGCAGCCCCTGGGCAGGGCTGGTTAATTACCAGAACGCGTTTTTGGATCCCGCATTTTTTCAATCCATTGCCAGAACGCTTCAGATCAATTTTGGCCGTCTCTTGTTTATGTTCCCTATCCCGATCATTCTTGCCCTGACCATCAATGAAGCCAGAATTGGTCCGTTAAAAAAAATCTTTCAGGTTATTTACACTTTCCCCAATTTTCTTTCCTGGGTCATCGTGGCAAGCATCATGATCAACGTGCTCAATCGGACGGGATTGGTTAATTCCTTTATCCTTCTCCTCGGCGGAGAGCGGGTTAATTTTCTCGGTTCAGTTCCGGGCTTTTTGCCGCTGATCTACCTGTCCGAAATCTGGAAATTCGCCGGCTGGGGGGCGATTATTTACCTTGCCGCCATTTCGGGAATTGATTCGGAACAGTATGACGCGGCAGAGATCGATGGTGCGTCACGGCTGCAGCAGGTATTTTATGTAACCATTCCCGGCATTATGGGCACCATAATCGTCATGCTGATCCTGCAAGTTGGAAATCTTATGACTTCGGGATTTGATCAGCTTTTTAATTTAAGTAATGCAGCCACCATGAAAGCCGCGGAGACGCTGGATATGTATATTTATCGTATAACGTTTCGGTCGGCATCGGATTTCTCTTTTTCCAGCGCCATCAGTCTTTTCCGTTCGGTTATCAATTTTATTCTGCTTTTGACCGCCGACCGCCTTTCCAGGACGGTGTCCGGTACGGGCCTTTTCGCGCAGGGGTAATACTATGGCACGTATGTACAGGAAAACCGGCTCGTTAAAAAACCGTTTTGAAAAACTTGATTTTATCCTGTTGATAATAATGACAGCCTTTGCGGCGGTAATTATTATCCCCTTTATCAACGTTATCGGGGTATCGTTTTCTTCGGCAAAAGAATACACCACGTCATCGCTTTTGCTTTTTCCCTCAAAACCGACGCTACGCAATTACGCCAAACTGTTTGAAGACGGACGTATTTATATCGGGTACAGGACTACCATTATCTTTCTGCTCCTCGGCGTGCCTGTCAGTATATTTTTAACATTCAGCATGGCGTATGGCCTCAGCCGCCATGATCTGCCGGGTGGAAAAGTGATTTTTTTCGCGGTGCTTTTCAGCATGCTGTTTAACGGCGGTATCGTACCTCTGTATCTTTTAATGCGCCAGCTTCATCTACTCAATACAATATGGTCGGTTATTCTGGCCGGAAGTATAAACACGTTTTATTTAATAGTCACAAGAACGTATTTTCAGACTATTCCCCAGTCACTTATCGAATCTGCCAAGCTGGATGGGGCCAGTGAGTGGCGGATTCTCTTTCAGATCATTATTCCCCTGTCAATGCCCATTATTGCCACGATTATTCTTTTTTACAGCGTTGACAAGTGGAATGAGTATTACAACGCCATGATCTTTATCAGGAATAGCAAAATAACGCCGCTGCAGCTTATCCTGAGATCCATTGTGATTGATTCGCAGGCTATTCGGGATTTTTCAAATGCCGCCGATCTCAACAATTCGGCCAAGCTCGAATTTACCGAAGGTATACGCATGGCCTGTGTCATGGTCGTCATGCTTCCGGTGATGTGCGTATTTCCGTTTCTACAGAAATATTTCGTAAAAGGCATGCTGATAGGCGCTATTAAGTCGTAAGCACATGACCCCTATCCCGCGGAGGGAATTTTCAGCCTGAATACGGAGCCTTCCCCGGCGTGGCTTTCCACCTCTACTTCGCCATGGTGAAGCAGGGCTATGTGGCGGACTATGGCAAGCCCAAGGCCGGTTCCGCCGGGGTCCTGGCTGCGGCTTCTGTCGACCCGGTAAAAACGTTCAAAGATGCGGTCCAGATGTTCGGCGGGTATGCCTATTCCCTGATCCCTTACCGAGACGACAAGCGCCCCCTCCCGCCGTTCGGCCTCAAGAAACACCTTTGACGAAGGTGGAGAATACTTTACCGCGTTATCAAGCAGATTAACCAAAGCCTGAACGGCAAGGGCGCCTGAAAGCTTCGCCTCAAGCCCTGAGGGGCAGCGGGTTTCGATGTGTATCTTCTTTTCTTCGGCCCGGAATTTAACGGAAAGCGCCGCCTCCAGAAGAAGCCCCTCCACATCCGTTTCTTCCATGCCGGGGCGGTCCCTTTCCCCGTCCTCAAGGCTTACAAGACTCAAAAGATCGTTGACAAGGTTTTCCATGTTCCGCGAATTCTTTTCGATTATTTCAATGACATGGCGGATTCTTTCCGTGTTGTCCAGGGGCGAATCAAGAAGGGTCTCGGCGAATCCCTTGATAACCTGAATGGGGGTGCGCAGTTCGTGGGATACATTGGCGGCAAAATCCTTGCGGACCTGCTCCAGCCTGTGCATCCGGGTAACGTCGCCGAGCACCATTACAACGCCCCCTGAGGCCGGCGCGCTCCCGCCTGCCGGATCTTTTTCTCCCGGGCCAAGGGAAGAGACAAACACGCGGAAACGGCGCTGAACGGCGGCGGTATAGCAGAGAACCTCCAGTTCTCCAGGATCGTTCCCCTCAAGGACATCCCTTGCGGCTTTCTCCAGTTCCGCCGAACGGGTCGCCTCCAGGAGCGAAAGCGATCCAATATCCGCCCCTTCATCAATGCCGAAGAGGGTACGGGCCCGCCTGTTTACCATGTGGAGCATGAGTTTTTCATCGGCGGCGAAAACGGCTTCCGACATGCCGTTAAGAACGGCCTCAAGCCGCCTGCCTTCGGCGCGGGCCTTTTCTATTCTCGAATGCAATTCCCGCGCCATGGACTTGAGGGCCTTTTCAAGGGTGATGAATTCCCCCGTGCCGGAGATAAGGTGCGGGGAATGGATCGTTCTATAGAAGGTCCCCTCGGAATGTGAATGCACCGTCCGGGTTATCTGTACAAGGCGGGCAAAGGAAACGGAAAGGGACTTCGAAAAAAGATACACCGTTCCCAGAGCGGCAAGAAAAAAAACGGCGCCGGCAAACAGGCAGGGAAGGGCCGCCCCCGATATGCGCCGCATGAAATTCGGCGCCTCCATGGAAAGGCGGAAGACCCCGATAAGGAGGGGGTCCCCTCCTGTCTCTCCTGGACCGGAAGGAGCCCGCCCGTAAACCGGCAGGGCGGCGTACAGATGCTCCGAGCCAAGGGTTTCCGAACTCCTCCGGGCGGTTCCCTCCTTTCCCTGGAGGGCGGCTTTTACTTCGGGCCTGTCCCCGTGGCCGGAAAGCGTCCCCCCGGAAAAGCGGGAATCGGCCAGCACGCTGCCGTCATTTCCGATAAGGGTAAGCCGGTACGGTGAAGGAAAGGCGGCCATCCGCCGCGCAAGGGAATCCGCCGGGCCGCCTGTAAAACAGGCGTCAAGCTGTTCTTCGGGCAGGGCCTTGACAACAAGCCGGGCGGTGTCAAGCACATTCCGGAAATTGATTTCGTAGTAAAGGGAATCCATAAAAAGAAGGATCGTGATCATAAAGGAAAGGGAAAACCCCAGGACGCTTAGAGAGAGCACCAGAAGGCTTTGGCGGAAAATAGTCTTCATGACGTTACGGCGCGCCTCTGAAGCGGTAACCCACTCCGCGTATTGTCTCGATCATGTCTCCTGCCTCTCCAAGTTTTTTCCTCAGGGCAAGGATCTGCACGTCGACGGAACGATCCGTCACGGGGTAATCAGGACCGTGAACGGCGGCGATGATCTGGTTCCGGGAAAAAACAATGCCGGCGTGGGAAATAAAATGAAGAAGCATGGCGAATTCCGTAGCCGAAAGATCCAGGGGAAGGCCTTCCCGGAGAACCTCGTGCCTGAGGGCGTCTACGGTGAGGCTTCCCTCCTGCCAGAATTTTTTTTCTTCCCCGCCCGGCTCCTCAAGCCTCCGCAGGGCCGCCCGTATACGGGCGGTAAGCACGCGGGGACTGTAGGGTTTTACCACATAATCGTCCGCGCCAAGTTCCAGGCCGGCGACAATGTCGGGTTCCTCGCCCTTTGCCGTGGCAAGGATCACCGGGATTGCCTTCCATTTATCTTCCGCCCTGATCTTTTTCAGGGTACGAAGGCCGTCCATACCGGGGAGCATGATGTCAAGGATCACGCAGTCCGCCCCGTGTTTCTCAAGCATGGCTATGCCGTCTTCCCCCGTTCCCGCCTGGCGGAGTTTCCACCCCTCGCCGGCAAAGGCAAGTGAAAGCATCTCCTGAATTTCAGGATCATCTTCAATGATCAATATGGCGGCCCTGTTCACGGCGGTCCTATTTGTTGAGTTCTTCATGCCTGCTTTCGGTCATATAAATTACCGCCTCGCAGATGTTGGTAACGTGATCCCCCAGGCGCTCAAGATCCCCGGAAGTCTGAAGAAAACGGAGCGCCTTTTTCAGGAGTTCAGGATGCCCTTTCATCAGCCCCAGCATCTCCCGGGAAAGCTCCCTGTGCTCCCCGTCGATAAGGTCGTCAAGCGCGGCGGCCTTCCGCGCGGCTTCCGGGTCCTGTTTACGGTACGCCGAAACGGCGGCGCAGAGCATCTCCTGGCCGGTCTTTGCCATGCGCTCAAGGCGCTCCACGGCGCGGAAAGACGCCCTGCCCGAAAGTTTTATCGCGGTCTTCGCCAAGTGTACCGCAAGATCTCCCGCCCGTTCAAGGTTCACCGTTATCTTCAGCATCGTAAAAATTTCCCTGAGATCCCTGGCGACAGGCTGCTGGGTGGCGATAAGCGTAACCACGGCGTCTTCTATCTGAAGCTGCATTGCGTTGACGGCGGCGTCTCCTTCCCGGACTGCCTTTGCCAGTTCCACGTCGCTGTTCTTGAAGGCGGCCATTGCCTTGCCGAGGCCTTCCTCGACCAGGGCGGACATCGCCACAATGTCGTGGCGCACGCGGTCCAGTTCTTCAGAAAAAATCACCCGTTTGTTTTCCATAATAATTAACCAAACCTGCCTGAAATGTAATCTTCGGTCCGCTTGTCGGAAGGATTCGTAAAAAGCGTTTTGGTATCGCTGTATTCGACAAGTTCCCCCAAAAGAAAAAACGCCGTCCTGTCGCTTACCCGCGCGGCCTGGTGCATGGCGTGGGTCACGATGATAATGCTGTACTCTTTTTTCAGATCCCCTATAAGCTCTTCTATTTTGCCCGTCGCTATCGGGTCAAGGGCGCTCGTGGGTTCGTCCATCAGAATGATCTCGGGTTCCATGGCTATGCTCCGGGCTATGCAGAGCCGCTGCTGCTGGCCTCCCGAAAGGCTCAGGGCGGATTTTTTGAGGCGATCCTTAACCTCGTCCCACAGGGCCGCCTTGACAAGAGCCGTCCGGGCCAGCTCCTCAAGTTTCTGCCTGTTCCGCAGCCCCTGCATCCTTTTGCCGTACACGACATTGTCAAAGACGCTCATGTTAAAGGGATTCGGTTTCTGGAACACCATGCCGACCCTGGTCCGCAGTTCCGTCACATCCATCCCGTTATATATATCCTTTCCGTCAAGCAGAACGCTTCCTGTGACGCGGCAGGACGGAATAAGATCGTTCATGCGGTTAAGTATCCTTATAAAGGTCGATTTTCCGCAGCCCGAAGGGCCTATGAGCGCTGAAACTTCCTGGCGCCCAAGAGAGAAATTGATGCCCTTAAGCGCCCTGAAATCTCCGTAAAAAAGATCCAGGCCGCCGACTTCGATTCTGGCAGGCGTCATCCTGATTCCCCCGCTCTTTTCCTGAATATCCATGTGATGATCCTGGTTGACGTATTGATAAAAAGGACGACGATGACAAGAACCCCCGCCGTGGCAAAGGCTATGCCGAAGTCATCCGGATGTATGGCCTCTTTGGTTAAATAGTACAGGTGTATGGTAAGGGTACGCCCGGATTCAAATATCGATTTCGGAAGGTTCCTCGTTATTCCCACCGTAAGGAGCACCGGAGCCGATTCCCCGACTACCCTGCCTACGGCAAGAATCGCCGAAGTAACAATGCCCGGCAGCGCCGGGGGAATGACGACAAAAAAGATCGTCTGGGATTTTGTCGCCCCAAGGGAAAGGCTCCCTTCCCGGACGGAAACAGGAATGGTTTTAAGGGATTCTTCCACGGTTCTTATGATGACAGGCAGGATCATGATGCTCAGCGTCAGCGCCCCGGCCGCGATGGACTGGCCGAGCCTGAAAACACGGCAGAAGACCAAAAGCCCAAAGAGCCCGTAGATGATGGACGGTATGCCCGCGAGGGTTTCAATGGCAAGGCGGAGCAGGCGGACCGCGGGGGTATCAAGAGCATATTCGTTGAGGAAAACCGCCGTCATTATTCCCACGGGAAGAGCAATGACAAGGGAAACCAGCACCACATAAAACGTGGTAACGATCATCGGGAAAATACCCCCGTCTTCCGCGGAAGAAAAAACAAAGGAAAAACCCAGAAACCCCGCCGACTGGACGAGTATGTAGGCGAGGATCAAAAAGAGGATCGCCGCCACCAGTACAAGGGCCAAGGCCATGATCCCGTAAAGAATGCCGTCGCGGACCTTTTGCGCTTTAATCACGCTTCTCCCTCCTTCCGCCTCATCAGAAGAATAACACTGTTAAGAGCGAGGATAAGAACGAACAGTACCACGCCTATTGAAAAAAGAATTTCGCTGTGCCGGCCTTCGGCGTATCCCATTTCAAGGGCTATAGTCGCCGTAAGGGTGCGTATGCTGCCTGTAAGACTCCGTACAAACTGCGGGGAATTTCCGGCCACAAGAATAACGGCCATGGTTTCCCCAACGGCGCGGGATATCCCGAGAATTACCCCGGCCATTACCCCGGATCTCGCGTGGGGCAGTACCACCGCCCAGGCCGTCTGCATTTTGCTTGCCCCCAGGGACAGGGACGCTTCCCGGACAGAGAGGGGAACGGCCCTGAGGGATGTTTCGGCAATGGTGATCACCGTTGGAAGTATCATCACTCCAAGAACCATGGCGGCGGCAAGAAGGCCGTTTCCCGACGGCGCACCGAACGTGTTCTTTACCCATGGGACTATTACCATGAGGCCGAAAAAACCGTAGACCACCGAAGGAATTCCCGCGAGCAGTTCTATGCCGCCCCTTATGACGGAAGCCGGTTTGGACGGAACAAACTCCGCGAGAAAGATCCCGGAGAAGAGCGCCAGGGGAAGTCCCAGCAGAATGGAAAGAAAACTTACAACAATGGTGCCGGCTATCATCGGCAGTATGCCGTACTGTTTGTTGTAGGCCGGCCGCCAGTCGGCGCCGGCGATAAACCGGAAAAAACTGTAGGGCCGTTCCGGCAAGAGCACGTGAATCTTCGATGTTACCCCCGGCATGGGTCCCGGATAGCTTACCGTCCAGGTATACGCCTGGGGGGAGCTTATTTCACCGTCCCCGTTTCCGCTGAACGAAAGGATCTTTTCGGGATCTTTTTCCCTGCCGTTTACGGCAATGTCAAGGATTCCCGAAGTCCCTCCGTTGCGGAAGCTTACGTGAATCCCGGCGGCGCCGGGGGGAATGTTGATAAAGGTTGTATGGTTAAGGTACGTTTCGCCGTTTACGGTAATTTCTTCCATTCTTTCGGGAACGATCCGTATTCCCTGTGCCGTTGAAAAAATAAAGGGCCCCGCACCCTGAACAAAAACGAAGATCAGGATGGAGGCCAGCGCAAGCACCGAAGTAAGCGACATTACCCGGAAAAGGTACGTGAAAAAAACATCGGTCCTTTTGCGGTTCGCCATGCCTCTCCTCTACTTTACGGAGATCCAGCTTGTTTTGACAATGGCCTGCCCCGCGTCGGTTAAAATCCAGTTGAGGAAGGCGGTAGTCTCGCCGTTGAGGGATCTTCCTTTTTTGGTAAGGAGGAGAAAGGGCCTTGCTATCTTGTAGCTGCCGTTTACCACGTTGGCGGTACTGGCGGCTACCCCTTCTACGTTAAGCGCCTTTACGGCGTTGTCAACCGAACCCAGGGAAATATACCCGACCGCGTCGGCGTTGCGGGAAATTTCGGCCTTGACGGCGCCGGTTCCGTCAAACTCTATGGCGCCAAGAACCAGCTTGTCCTGAAATCTGACAATCTCCTCAAAAGCGCCCCTTGTTCCGGAACCGGGCTCCCGTGAAACAACGGCGATTTTTCCGGCCCTGCCCCCGACCTGGCTCCAGTCGGTGAGCGCCCCGGTGTAAATGTCCCGGATCTGATCGAGGGTCAGACTGGAAACGGGATTGCCGCTGTTGACAATAACCGCGATGCCGTCAATGGCGATAAGATGCCCGTCGATGCCGGTTCCCGTTTCCGCCGCGCTTAATTCGCGGCTGGACATGCCTATTTCGGCGGTTTCCGCCGGGACCGCCTTGATGCCGTCGCCCGATCCTGTCGCGCTGATGTTAAACGACACGCTGCCGCGCTGTTTTTTATACTCGGCCGTCAAGAGTTCCATCAGGGGGCTCACCGACGTGGAGCCCGCCACCGTTATGGTATGGGGCGCGGGACCCGCGGTTCCGCCCTGATCTTTTCCCGGCCCGGCAAAAACGGGGCCAAGAAACACGGACGCCAAAAGAAAAACGATAGGGATTTTTTTCATGATCCTACTCCTTGGGTATCAGATGGCGTCACTGTACCCGGAGGCTGTTAGGGAAGAGTGAAAGAATTATTAAAAAACGGTTAAAAAAAGAACCGCCTTAACGGGTCCCGTATTGTTCCTTTATGCGCCTTAAACCCGAAAGAGGATCTTCAAGCGGAAAATATTCAAGCCCGAAGGCTCCGCCGTATCCCAGGCCAGAGACAAGCTCAAAGAGCCAGCGGTAATCAAGTTCGCCCTTTTCAAGTTCATGGCGGCCGGAAATTCCCGCGCAGTGAAAGTGGCCTATACGATCCACGCCGGCCCTGACGCGCCGCTCAAGATCGCCTTCACTTATCTGCTGATGGTACAGATCGAAGAGGAGCCTCACGCAGTCGCTTCCCGTCTCGTCAACGAGCCTTAATCCCTCGTCCGAGGATTCAAGCCACACGCCGGGATGATCGACGCGCCGGTTAAGCGGTTCAACCAAAAGGGTTATCCCTTTTCCCCGGAGAAGAGAAGAAGCCGCCTTGAGGCCCTCTACCGCCGAGCGGTGCTGAACGGAAAAAGGAGCTCCCGTATCGCTTCCCGTCTGGGATATGATGAAACGCGCGCCGAGTTTTTTCGCTGCGGCAACGGTCTCCTCAAGACCTTCAAGATACGCGTCCCGTTCCCCCGGATCGACAAGACTCCTGAACCTGGTGCACAGCGCCCTGCAGGAAAGGGAAAGGGATGCGGCCCGCGCGGCAAGGGCGTCAATATCCCTGTCCCACCAGGCCCAGAATTCATACTCGCCGAATCCGGCTTCCGCGACTTTTTCCAGGGACTCCCCCTGATCCATGCCGCGAAAAACCGCGTCAATACAAACCGAAAAGATCATCGCAAGCCTCCTTTTTGCGGGACCACAGCCCCTACAGTTTCAGAACCATCGTATACCCGCTCTCGTCTTCTTCAATCCGCGAAAAACCCATCCTGCCGTAAAACGCGACAGCCCCCGTATTAAGGCGGGAAACTCCCAGATGAACCCCCGGAACGGCGTTCTCCCGCAGGGCGGCAGACAGGCCCTCCATGAGGCGCCGCCCGCAGCCTTTCCCCTGTATTTCAGGGAGCAGATCGATATGAAGATGGGCGGGATACCCGGCGCGCCAGGGGGGTTCGGGCCGGGAAGAATGGGAAAGGTGCAGAAGAGAGGCGATCCTCGCCTCGTAAGGAGAACGCGCCCTGTTTTCCGGAAGCGGCGAAGGATACCGGCGGCGGAGGGGCGGAAGCCACACGTTTTCCATCCATTCGTCAAAAGCCGCGGTACCGGGAACCGAAACAATATAGCCCCGCGGAATTCCGCCGTCTTCGGCGGTAAAACACAGCGCGCCGGGAAAGAACAAATAGGGAGCGGCGTAGTACTGCCCCAGAAGCCAGGGATCGTAAAAAAAAGCCGACGCGTCTTTTCCGCTGTCGCCGGTCCTGAGACAGATGTCGTAAAAATGGGGAAGATCCTGGGGAAGGGCTTTTCTGACAGATACCTGCACGCACGGCCTCCTTTTATCAGGCGGCGAGGGAATCCTTTTCCCTCTTTGCCCTTCGCCTTTCCCTGATAAAGGCGACAATAATAAGTACAAGAAGCGCCAGAAAGAAAAGGGCGAAGACAACAAAAAACGGGACTTCCCCCGCAACGCCGGCATCCCCGCCGTCGTAAAGATCCCCGGAAAAAGGCCCGCCCGAATCCACCGCGATAAAAATGCCGGAGATAAACACCAGGCATACTACGACGGAGGCAAGAATAAGAAACAGGGAGACAAAGGCGGCGATGCGCACCCGGGGGGAACTCTTCTTTGAGAAACCGCAATAAACGATGACCGCCAAAAGAACGCACGCAAAAAGAAGCGCGACGATAAACATGCCCCCTGCCTTTTCCCCTTGCATTCAGGGTAATAATAGTATATCCTTAACGTACCATAAATAACCAGAGAGAGGTATACCATGGCATACAAGGTAAGTGACGAATGCATTAACTGCGGTTCCTGCGACAGTGAATGTCCGGTGGAGGCTATCTCGGAAAAAGACAACCGCCGCTGGATAGATCCCGCCAAATGCCAGGACTGCGGCGCCTGCGCCGGGGTCTGCCCGGTAGAGGCCATTTCCGCCGGATGAACGGGGCTTTCGCGTGAAAAAGACAGGCAAGGGCATATCCCTTGCCTTTTTTTTACTCTGCCTCGCGTCCCTGGCGGGAGGAGAAGAAGGGGGAACGGCCGGGAAGGGCAGGAACTATCCCCTCATCGCCAGGCTGGACAACGGCGACACGTTCTTCCGGCAGTTCCTTGAAGATGTGGAAATGTCCCGGCGGCGGCTCTTTACCCGGGGAAGGGGAGAAACGGCCGCGGATATTGCAGGGTCCCTTACGGTGTACCGCTACCGGCCCCGCGAAGGGGAAGACCTCTTTGACATTGCCGCCCGGCTTACCCTCCCCTACGCGGCGCTGGCAAGCCTTAACCGCCTAAGTTCTCCCGGCCTTGCCGCCACAGAAGCGTTGATCCTCCCCTCCGTGCCGGGTATTTTCCTGCCGGCGGAGCCCCGTTCGGAACTGGAGCGCCTTGCCGCTTCGGCCCGGGCAGGAGGAGGCGATCTGGTTGAACTTGTCATCGGGGGCGAACGTTTCCGGTTTTTCCCCGGCGGCGATTTCAGCGCCACGGAACGGATCTTCTTCCTCAATCCGGGATTCCGCTTTCCCCTTAAGAATTTCAGGATCACAAGCGGCTACGGCCCCCGGCGGAATCCTGTTACAGGCAGCGCGGGCATGCACGGGGGGCTTGACCTTGCCGCGCCCGCGGGAACGGATGTCTTTGCCGCCGCGGCCGGCGTCGTGACGGAAACGGGGGAAGATCCGGTATACGGAAAATACGTCATCATAAAACACGGGGAAGTATGGGCCAGCCTTTACGGGCACCTTTCCCGTGTTGAAACGGCCTTGCGAAGGGAAGTGTTATCGGGTAGCCTTATAGGCAAGGTAGGATCCACAGGCCAGTCGACAGGACCCCATCTTCATTTTGAGCTTAGGCGGAACGGTAAGACGGAAGATCCGGGAAAGTACCTTTTCAAAACGCCGGGTTCCTGACAGGATGAAGAGAAAACGGAATGCCGCGGATACGGAAATGAGTGTGAAATTCAAAAAGCTGCTGCTGTATTGTTTTCTCGCCTGCGCCCCCTTTAGGGGATGGGGAGAATCCTTTAGAACCTCCGTCGCGGGCGCGGTTGAAGTTTCGCCGCATAACCCGGCCGGGGTTTCCCTTGCCATAAGTTACAACAGCGCCGTCTTCATTGACGCGGGGGAAGGCTTCCGGTTCTGCAAGGGCGTACAGGTGGAGCTTTCCGCCCCCAGGAACTGGCTTTCGTACTGGGGCAGCCTCGGCCTTGCCCTGTACGCCGATATGGCCGGCGCGGATAAAAAAACGGCCGCCGCGGACCTTGAGGCCCGCCGCGTCTACTTTGAGATCTTGCCGAACAAACTACAGTCCGTGTACCAGATCCCCGTCCGGCGTTCCCACGGCCTCAGGAATTCCCCGTACAGCACAGTCATTCAGGAAGTGCTGCCATACGGGTCATTCCCCCTGCTCTTCCGGCTCCTTCCGGTAATCAAGGGCCTGAGCAGTGAAGTGGAAAACATGTCCTTCCAGCTTTCCGTAAGGCCCATTATAAGCGACGAAGGCGCGGTAAGGTTCACATTCCGCTATCCCGAACAGCTTGCCGGAAAACCCTTTACCGTTCTTGTCGACGATATCCTTCTGGAAGAGGTTTCCGGGGAACAGATCCTCAAGGAAGGGGAGCATTACCTCTCTGTTCTTTCCGACGATTACCGTAACGAAAACCGCCGTTTCATGATAGAAAGGGCCAGAGTCCTGGATCTGACCGTGGAATTAAGGGATCCCGCGCCGCTGATCCTCTTTGAAGGGCCAAGGGACGCCCGCGTTTTCCTGGACAACGTCCCCATAACGGCCGGAGGCGATCCCCTGCCGGTGGAGCCGGGCGTTCACGAGATCCGGTTTCAGGTCAGTGATTATACCATCATCAAAACCCTGACGGTTCAGCGGGGAAAAACCTACCGCGCGTCTCTTATGGTGGATCTCGCGGTCAGCGAGGAATGAGCCTCCGCGCGGCAGGCGCGAACCGGGGGTTCTTCCCCCGTGCAAGCGGGTTCTTGGGTATTAAACCGGACTTTCGAATGAAACGCCCGTTACAAGAGGATTGAAACCCGTTCCGGGGGAAAACGGTTTTTTTTTGCGGAATTTTTTGCTTTTTTTTAAAAAAAACGTAAATAATACCGATACTATAACTGTCGGAGATATAGTTCCCCTCCCAAATCACTATATTTTCGATATGCCTCAAGGGGCATGGGCCGGCGCCGAACCTCTGGTTTGAAGCCGGCCTTTTTTTTTGGAACAGACTCATTTCCCCATCGGCAAACGGCCCAAAGGGGCGTCTGCCGCGCCTTCGCATTTACCGGGAGATTAATTGTATTTGGCTTATATAAGAAAAATGCCTGTCAAAACTGATTACCGGTAAACCATGAACATGGGCGGTGGCGGCTATCCAAATATCATTCTCCGGTATTTTCCTTCCTTTTTTTTCCAATTCGGACTTTATAAAAGCATACGAAACCGCAATATTGTCATCATCAAGAGGCAGGATTTCAAATTTCGACAGGGTATTGCGGAATAATTCCATGTTTGCTTCACGCCGGGCCGATTTGCAGGCGCCGTAGTATAATTCGCCCACAACGATTATTGAAACATAGGGGGTTTCAACTTCTTGCAGCAAAGTGACGGCTTCCGGTTCATTGTGAAGCATTTTTATAATAACATTGGTATCTATAAGACTACCATTCATTTTCGTCGACCGTTTCCGTTGCCGCAAGTATGGCGGTAATTTCCCGGTAGTCTTCATCGGAAAGAGACCCGGCGAATTGCAGATAATCCCTGTTTCCGTTTGTTTCGGCGGTTTCATCAAGAACGGTTACTATGGCGGCCTGGTTCCTGGCGGCTTTTATGGGTGTCAGGGGAACAAAGACTTTTCCGTCATAATAAGCTTTAACGGCAGTCATAATGCCTCCTCCATGATAAAACAAGTATAACGGGAAGGCCTATAAACGGCAAGGGAACACCCCAAAGCCAAGTCTGACCCGTAGCATAACCAAGAACCGCACAAACGTTACCGGCCCCCCTGCGTTACCCGCAAGAAGGGCGAGCGTTTCGGGGCCGGTATTTCATGCCAGAGATGACAGGCGCCTTTACCAATCCTCAAGGGGCATGGGCCGGCGCCGAACCTCTGGTTTGAAGCCGGCCTTTTTTTTTGGAACAGACTCATTTCCCCAGCACTTCCGACATGATTCCCTCAAGGCCGGGTTTGTTTTTGGGATCGTACAAAAACCGCAGGGCCCGGCGGCTTTCGGCGATGACGGCCTCCTGCCGCAGACTGGCCGGGGAAAAAACAAAACCCCGCGTATCCGCTTCCGGGGAACCGGCCGACTCCCCCGTGAGCACGTCGTACAGGGTAAACCGCGCCGCCGCCGTAATAGTGGCCGGCACGTTGTACGCCGCCACCCCCTGCGAAAGCCGGGTTTCCGCATATACAATAGCCGCGTACCGGGCCGGAAAGGTTTTAATGTTCCCTCTGATATAGGCCATGATCGCCGCTTCATCCAGAAAGGTACTGCCGGTATACCCGGCGGGCAGGTTAAACCGGACGCCGTTCAAACCGTACTGCCGCGCCGCCGTGGCAAACTGGTTTATCACCAGATTTGAGGAATTTAAAACATCGCCCTCTTCGGTCTGTATCACTTCTATGCCGGTTACAAAAATTTTTGACCCGTCCTTCATATCCGCGACCGCGGAACGGAACGCGGCCAGGGAGGACTGCCCCAAAGGCGCAAGTACCAGGGCGGAATTTTCTTTTTGCATAGAAAATATCCGGAAATCCTGCAAGGCCCGGACAATGCCGTCGTAATACTTTGGCGAATCGTAGACGACACGGGCCGCCTTCCCGTCCATAATCCCGGCAAAAATAACCGCGTTCCGGTACAGTTTCTTACAGAAGCTTTCTATCTGCCCGAGGTATTCCCCCTGGCCGTCTGTTCCGGCAAAACTTATGGTAACGCAGTTGTCCCGCAGCCATGAATAAAAATCCCCGTAGCCCGCCGGCTTGCTGCCGGAAAGCCGCGTTATCCCCTTTACCTTCTGCTCAAAAAAACGGTAGGCCAGAAAGGAAGCCTCCTCGTTTTCGATATACCAAAGCGCCTTTTGATAATCGGCATCGTTCATAACGCCAAGGATGCGCGCCGTATACGCGCCGCCGCGGTTTTCGATTGTCCGCGCCGCCTCCCGCACCCCGCTTAAAGGGACCTGGGTGGAAAAGGAGGAGGTTTCCACATATACCGTATAGGCGTCGGCAATACCGCTGTCATAGCCTTCCTCGCGCACGCTTATATCCGTAAGGCTCTCTACCCGCGTGGCAATCGAGGAGGCGAAGTTTTGCAAAACATTCTGCCAGGCGCTCTTAAACGCTTCCTGCTCCGTTGCCTGGGGCATGGAAACCCCCACACGGTACAGTACCCCCGCCGTATCCTTTGGCGGGCTGGTGTCCCAATCGGGGGGAACCTGCTGGGCGGAGGCGAAATGTACCGCCAGGGCGAAAACGGCACATACAAATAATAATTTTTTCATACTAATGCGCTCCTTGATTCCTGTGTATTTTCATGCTATTTTTACCGTATGACGATTGAACAAACGGTCGAAATACCGGATAACCACCGGATTACCCTTGACATCCCTCCTGAATTTCCGCCGGGGAGGGCCATACTCACCTTTGCGTCGGTTCTGGCGCCAGATGCAGTCACGGCGGCAGAGGCCGAAGCACGGGATATTGAACTCATCAACCGTAACGCGGAACGGCTGAACCAGGAAGCCCTTGATGTGCTTTCCTTTCAGACCCTTGAAATATGAAACGGGGCGATTTATACCGGGTATACCGGGGATCGAAATATGACCCCAAAAATTACCGGGTTTTTCTTGTTGTCTCAAGACAGGCAGTAATTGATTCTCAGTTTTCAACGGTTGTTTGCGCTCCTGTTTATTCAAAATACGATGGTTTCACAACGCAAGTTGAAATCGGTATCGATGAAGGGCTGAAACATGACAGCGCCATCTATTGCGATGAGCTGGTCAGCCTCCCCAAATTCATGCTTACCGATTTTGCCGGCTCCCTCTCTCCCCGCAAGTTGGAAGCCGTAAATAACGCCATCCGTATCGCGCTGGCTATCGGTTAGCAGTTCCCCGGACAGCGGTGAAATTCACCGCCAAGGTGAAAACGGCACATACAAATAATGATTTCTTCATATTAATGCGCTCCTTGATTCCTGTGTATTTTCATGCTATTTTTACCATATGACGATTGAACAAACGGTCGAAATACCTGCTGACCACCGCCTTCATCTGGATCTCAATCTCCCGGAAACAGCTAAAGGCAGGGCGACGGTAATTGTTCACTTTCCCGTACAGGAAAACAGGGGGGCCTGAAAAAACCGGCTATTCCGCGGAATGGGAGCGGACCCTTGCCGTGCTCAAACGGGCACAGGGCGCATGGAAGGACAATCCCTGGGAAAACTATATGGAAGATCTCCAGGCCATGCGGAACGAGTGGGACCACCGTGATTTCTGGAATCCCGATCCAGTGCCCTGCCCATGCTCCTTGTGTTACCTTTCCAGTGTGCGTTATATTTAATACACGGAGGTAAATGCCATGTCCGATACGGAACTGCTTATAAAGGAAATTCAAACGCTTCCCACTGCATGCGTCCACGAAGCTCTTGAGTTTATTGCCGCATTGAAGCAAGAAGGCCGCCAGGATATGAAGCTTGCTTCCCCCGAACTGTCCGGTTTGGATTCCTATATCGCTGAAAATTCTCCCCGTACCATCGAAGAGGCCCTTCAGATGGCGGCGGCAAGGGCCGCCGACCCCAACCGCAAGCCCATTTCCCGGTACTTTGGGACGCTCCCCGGCGCCTTTGGCAATGGCGTTGCATATCAAAGGGCAATACGGGATGAATGGGACTAAAATCGTATTCGATACCTGCGCGGGCATGGTAGTAGCGCCATTGGACAATTCGGTTGAGAAAATCGCTGTCGAAATCCGCCGTACTATCACCATCAAACTCCCGGATGACGCGCGACGCCGTATGGCGGCGCAGTAAATACTTCCTGTCGGCAAACGGCCCGCAGGGACGTACTGTATCGTTGCCGCAACAGCCATTGCGTTAGACGCAATCCTTCTTACCGATGACCAGATCTTAAAAAAACTTGTCTGGCCCGGACTTAAAACGTTGGCCATTTAAGCTTTGCGGCGCCATGCTCCTTTCTACCTTTCAACCATGCCCCCTGCGATCCGGCACACCCGCCACACCGTTCCCGGCCTGCCGGGCGGTAAAAACATCAGAGGCATAGTCCGACAGAGCGTCCGAGGGCGCCCCCAGTTTGAGCGCCAGCACGCTGGTATTTCGCGGCAGCGTCCGGCTTAAATACGACACCGCGCCGCCGAGGGCGGCGTCAAGCGCCAGACGCTGCTGGGCAAACACCGCCGCCGCCGCCCACAGTACAATCAAGACCGCGAAAAATTTTTTCATCTCTTGCTCCTTATATACGGGGATATAAAAAAACCCCCGCCCGTTATACCGGGCGGAGGCGTGATATTCAGGAGAAAAACTGAAAAACTACTTAATGCTTGTTGGGGGGGGGGGGGGTAAACATGACCGGTTTGGCGCGGGGCTGGTCCGGCATATGGGGAACAGTATCTATACGGCGGAAAGACCGCCCGCCTGTCTTTTTCATGATTCCGTAGCTCTATCTATATCCATAAAATGCCGTGTATTATTGGTTACCAGCGGCATATCATGTTTCAAACAATAAGAGGCAATAAACAAATCATCATCACTGATTCCCTTGCCTTGTTGCCGCATTTTCAATTTTACCGTTGAAGCAATATCCAAAGTGGGAGGAATAACAAAATCGTTACCCTTGTCTGTTTCTTCATTGACAATGGTATCAAAATATAGTACCATAGAAGTATGAATTCAAAGCAGAGAAAAACCTTTGAATTGATATGGAAAGATCCTACCCCCTCCGGCATCGCATGGCCGGACATAGAGAGC
>JAISAQ010000015.1 GCA_031266775.1 Treponema sp. | reverse complement strand
TGATTCCGGTAACGCTGGGGAATATAGCCGGTGGCTCGGCAATGGTGGGCGGCCTTTACTGGATTGCCCTTAAAAAGAAATCTGGTACTTGAATTTTCATACACGAGGAGAATTATTGGGCTGAAAAATGGTTGTTTAGTTCCTGATTTAATATTTATGGCGGGATGCCGTAAACTGCAAGTGATAGAGCCTGTTCCAAAACCCGGTTGGTTTTGGCCAGGCTTTTGGAAAAACCGGTCAAATCGGACTAAAGTCCGGCCCGGTTTTTCCCCTAAATCTAAGGAAGCTGTTCCAAAAACTGAAGTTTTGGAACAGCCTCGATAGAAAACTATTATTCAAGGAGGCGCGATTTGAAAATCGGCGAAATTATTAAACAAAGAATGACCTTTTCATTTGAAGTCTTTCCCCCAAAGGAAGACGACGGGGTTCCCAAACTCCAGGCGGAATTAAAAGAGCTGTTCCGCTTCGGCCCCGACTTTATCAGCTGTACTTACGGCGCGGGGGGTACCAATGTCGGCAAGAGCAAGGAGATATGCAAGTTTATCACCGACAACGGCGTTACCTGCATGACCCACTTTACCTGCATCGGGAACAAAAAGCAGGAAATTCTGGAGATCATCCAGAGCTATATCAACTTTGGAATAGAGAATTTCCTTCCCATGCGGGGCGATTTTCCCAAAGACCCGGAAACAGGCAAGTTAAAAACTACTACCGGCGGCGATTTTGAACACGCCAATTTTCTTATCGCCTTTCTCAAGGAGAATTTTCCGTCGGTTTCCATGGGCTGCGCGGGATACGTAGAGAAACACCTGCTGGCCCCCTCCTTTGAATCGGACATTGCCTTTCTCAAGGCAAAACAGGACGCCGGGGCCGAGTTTATCATGCTCCAGCTCTGCCACGATATCCCCGCGTTTTCCCGTTTCCGGGAAAAATGCTGGAAAGCCGGCGTCCGCCTCCCCATGGTAATGGGACTCATGCCCGTCCTCTCCAGGGATCCGATCATCAACATGACGGTCTCCAACGGCTGTTCCATCCCGCCGGAACTCGCGGCGATTATCGGGAAGTACACGCCGGTACGGGGCGCCAGCGAAGCCGTTGTCAAGGAAGTAGCGGCGGACTTTAAAAAGGCGGGCATGGAGTACACGGTAAAGTCCCTCTGGGATTATATGGCCGCCGGAGTTGACGGCATCCACATCTACGCTTTGAACAAAAGCGCCGATGTCGCCAAGATCGTGCTTGATTCGGGCATACGCACGAGGAAAGAATAAATATTTTTGAGGGGCGGGGGGAAGTCTCCCCCCTACGGCGCACTCCGTTGCGCCGTACCCCCCTCTCCTAGGGGCGTTGCCCCTAAAACCCCATTTTTGTTTTTAAGGAGAAAACACTATGGCAAAAGGTTCAGACGCAGTGAAAAAATTTATCGGTTCCGATATTGAGATTGCCCAGGCCGTATACCCTGAGTACGCTTACAATATTATGGAAATCGCCAAAAAGCTTGACATTCCGGACCATTATATTGAGCAGTACGGGCGTTACAAGGCAAAGATAGACTACAACTACCTTAACAACGAGCTGAAAGACAAGCCGGACGGCAAGCTGGTTCTCGTTACGGCCATCACCCCCACGCCGGCGGGCGAGGGCAAAACGACAACAACGGTCGGCGTTGCCGACGGCCTGTCAAAGCTCGGCAAGAAAGTCGTAGTCGCGCTCCGCGAGCCTTCCCTCGGGCCGGTATTCGGCGTAAAGGGCGGCGCGGCCGGCGGCGGCTGGGCGCAGGTTATCCCCATGGAAGACATTAACCTGCACTTTACCGGCGACTTCCACGCTATCGGCGCGGCGAATAACCTGCTCGCGGCCATGATAGACAACCATATTTTCCAGGACAACAAACTCAACATCAATCCCAAGAAGATCACCTGGCGCCGCTGCGTGGACATGAATGACCGGCAGCTCCGTTCCGTGGTAGACGGCCTGGGCGGCAGGGCCAACGGCACCCCCCGGGAAGACGGCTACGACATTACCGTTGCCAGCGAGATTATGGCGATTCTCTGCCTTGCTTCCAGCATCGACGATCTTAAGGCGCGGCTTTCAAGGATAGTAGTGGGTTATACCTACGGGAAGCAGAGTACGGGCGGCGATCAGCCCATTACCGCGGGCCAGCTTAACGCCCACGGCGCTATGGCGGCCCTGCTCAAGGACGCGCTGAAGCCGAATCTGGTGCAGACCCTGGAAGGCACGCCTGCTTTTGTACACGGCGGCCCCTTTGCCAATATCGCCCACGGCTGTAACTCCGTTATGGCTACCCAGCTTGCCCTTAAACTTGGGGAATACGCGATTACCGAAGCCGGTTTCGGCGCGGACCTGGGCGCGGAAAAATTCCTGGACATCAAGTGCCGCCTTGCCGGGCTTAACCCGTCGGCGGTAGTAATTGTGGCGACTGTGCGGGCCCTCAAGAGTCACGGCGGCATTCCCAAGGCCGAACTCGGCAAGGAAAACCTTAAAGCCCTGGAAACGGGCCTTCCGAATCTGCTCCAGCATATCGACAATATCACCGGTGTTTACGGCCTTCCGGCGGTTGTGGCTATCAACGCCTTCCCTACGGACACAAAGGCCGAACTCGATCTGGTAGAAAAGCTGTGCCGGGAGAAGGGAGTCAATGTGGTCCTTTCGGAAGTGTGGGAAAAGGGCGGCGAGGGCGGAAAGGCCCTGGCCGAAAAGGTTATCGAACTGTGCGAACAGAAATCAAATTTCAAGTTCAGTTACGAGCTTACCGGCGGCATTACGGAAAAAATCGAGGCGGTTGCGAAGCGCGTCTACCACGCCCAGGGCGTGGATATCCTTCCGGAAGCGCAGAAGGAAATTGCCCAGCTTGAAAAACTCGGCTACGGCAATATTCCTGTCTGTATGGCGAAAACCCAATACAGTTTTACCGATGATCCGGCGAAACTCGGCGCCCCGCAGGACTGGCGGCTTACGGTCCGCAAGGTTAAGGTATCCGCCGGGGCGGGCTTTATTGTGGCGCTTACCGGCGAAATTATGACCATGCCCGGCCTTCCGCCTGTCCCCGCAGCCGAAAAGATCGACGTGGACAATACCGGGAAGATCAGCGGGCTGTTTTAGGGAAACGCGATGTCTATTTCAGCCAAAACTATTCCCGATTTTATCGGAATCCTCGCCTCCAAAGAGCCGGCCCCCGGCGGGGGCGGGGCTTCCGCGCTGACCGGCGCGGTTGGCGTAGCGCTGGGGAACATGGTCGGCAGCCTTACCGTCGGCAAAAAAAAGTACGCCGGCGTGGAGGCCGAGATCATCGAACTGAAAAGAAAATCCGGCGAACTGCAGGACGCGCTGCTCAGGCTTATCGACAGGGACGCCGAAGATTTTGAGCCCCTGGCCAGGGCCTACGGACTGCCCAAAGACACGCCGGAGCAGCAGCGGGAAAAGGACAGGGTGATGGAAGCCGCCCTGCGGGGCGCCGTGGAAGCGCCCCTCGAGATAATGAAAAAATGCGCCGAGGCCATCGACGTTATCGAGGGCTTCGCGGCAAAGGGTTCCAGGCTCGCCGTAAGCGACGCCGGCGTGGGGGCCGCCTTCTGCCGGGCCGCCCTTGACGGGGCAAGCCTCAACGTGTTCATCAATACCAGGGCGATGAAGGATCGGGCCCGGGCGGAAAGGATCAACAACGAGGCCGGCGAACTGCTTTCAAAATACACGGCAAAGGCCGACGGCATTTTCGCCGCGGTCAAAGGGCAGTTGAGATGAAACTTCTGCGGCAGGCTGCAAGGAGGCCGGAATGGCTCAGATCTTAAAGGGAAAGGAAGTTGCCGAAGCCCTGGTGGAAACCATGAAGAAGGACCTGGAGGCCCTCAAGGCCGGAGGACTTGCCCCAACCCTGGGGATAATCCGGCTCGGCGAAAGGGACGACGACCTGTCCTACGAAAGGGGTGTGAAAAAGCGCTGCGATTCCGCCGGCATCGCGGTCAGGCAATATGTGCTTCCCGCGGACGCTTCCCAGGCACAGCTTCTTGATGTTGTCCGCGAGGTAAACAACGACAGGGGCCTTCACGGGGTTCTCCTTTTCCGTCCGCTGCCCAGGCACATCGACGACGCCGTAATCCGCGGGGCCCTGCTGCCGGAGAAAGACATAGACGGCATCACCGACGGTTCCCTGGCCGGGGTGTTCGCCAACATAAGCCTGGGTTTCCCTCCCTGCACCGCCGAGGCCTGTATGGCGATCCTTGCCCATTACGGCATTGATCCCGCGGGAAAGCGGGTTACCGTCGTGGGCCGCAGCCTTGTTATCGGAAGGCCCCTGGCGATGATGCTGATGCACAAAAACGCCACGGTTACCATTGCGCACACAAAAACCAGAGACCTGCCTTCGGTAACGCGGGAAGCCGAAATTGTCGTCGCCGCCGCCGGGGTGCCGGAAATTGCCGGGGCGGAATATTTCCGGGAAGGTCAGGTGGTAATCGACGTGGGGATTCACGTGAAAGAGGACGGGAGCCTTTGCGGGGACGTAAAATTTTCCGAAGCGGAGCCCCTTGTCAAAGCGATTACCCCGGTGCCCGGCGGCGTGGGTACGGTTACTACCTGCGTGATCCTCCGGCACCTGATTGAGGCGGCGCGCAAAGCCGCCGTTTAAGGGGAAAGCATGAATCTGTTTACCATGCCGGAAGTTACCGCGAATTACGTCAAGGCCGGGGTAAAGAAACTTGAATTGCCGGTTTACAAAATGCTGCTCCTGGGCTTCCTTTCGGGTGTCCTTATCGCCATGTCTTCCACGGTATCCAGTACCGCGGCCCACTCCATTGAAAGTGTCGGCGTAATCCGGCTGGTAACCGGCCTGGTCTTCGCCTTCGGCCTGGGCATGGTGATTATTACTTCCGCGGAACTCTTTACCGGCAACTGCCTCCTCTTCATTCCCGCCCTTGAAAAAGAAATCAAGTGGCGGGGGGTTTTCAGGAACTGGATCTTCGTATACCTTGCCAACTTCGCGGGGGCGGCGGCGGTGGCCGCCTGCTGCGCCCTGTTCGGACAGCTCAACTACTCAAATGACGGGCTCGCGGTATACACCATCAGGCTTGCGGCGGCCAAATGTTCCATTGCCCCGGGAAGCGCCGTCGTGTTCGGTTTCTGGTGCAACTTCCTTGTGTGCCTCGGCGTCTTTCTCGCAAACGCCGCCCAAGACATTCCCGGCAAGGTAATCGGCGCCTATATGCCGGTGGCCTATTTCGTTACCAATGGTTTCGAGCACAGCGTCGCCAACATGTACTACGGCCCGGCGGGGATCTTCGCGGCCGGCGTTCCCCGGTATCTGGAAAAAGCCGCGGCGGCGGGCGTCGATACCTCCCCGGTCACCTGGGGCGGCTTTATCGTAAAAAACCTTATTCCCGTAAGCCTTGGGAACATACTGGGCGGTTTCTGTTTCTCTTTCATTATATGGGCCTGTTTTCTCCACGATTTTAAAGGGACAAAAAAAAGCTAAAGTTATCCTCCGTACATGCCGAAAAAGAACTGACCAGATATATTTAGGGAACGGAAAACCGCGGTTCTGTTTCGTAAATTACCTGTCAAAAGAAAGCAAGGATGCTTTCTTTCACTTTTCAAGGAGGATGATATGATCATCAACCACAATCTTTCCGCCATGTTTGCGGACAGATCCCTCAAGGTTACCCAGAATAACCTTACCAAATCCATGGAGAAGCTCTCTTCGGGGCTTCGCATCAACCGCGCCGGCGATGACGCTTCCGGGCTGGCGGTCTCCGAAAAACTGCGGAGCCAAATCCGGGGCCTCACCCAGGCTTCCACCAACGCATCCAACGGTATTTCCTTTATCCAGGTCAGCGAAGGCTACCTCCAGGAAAGCCAGGACATCCTCCAGCGCATGAGAGAGCTGGCTGTCCAGTCTGCCAACGGTATCTATTCCGACGAAGATCGGATGTACATCCAGGTGGAAGTCTCCCAGCTTGTGGACGAAGTAGACCGGATCGCAAGTCATGCCCAGTTCAACGGCATGAACATGCTTACCGGCCGTTTTGCCCGCTCCGTCGTGGAAAACATACCCACCGCTTCCATGTGGTTCCACATCGGCGCCAATATGGACCAGAGGGAACAGGTTTTCATCGGCACCATGACCAGCGCGGGCCTGGGAATTCGCAACGTCGGGGACGACACTTTCATCAGCCTTGGAACCCCCGATGACGCCAACCGGGCAATCGGCGTACTTGACGCGGCGCTGAAGATCATCAACAAGCAGCGGGCGGACCTGGGCGCTTATCAGAACCGGCTTGAACACGCGGTAGTCGGCCTTGACATAGGCGCTGAAAACATGCAGGCCTCCGAATCCCGTATCCGGGACACCAATATGGCCACTCAGATGGTCTCTTACACCAGGGATCAGATACTGGCCCAGGCCGGAACGGCGATGCTTGCCCAGGCGAACCAAAGGACAACTTCGGTCTTGCAACTTCTCCAGTAACGCGTTACACTTGAAGGTGGTTTGACAGGAAACTTTTATGCCGCCGGTATAAAAGTTTCAGAGTTCTTTGACAAAAACCTTCCGTTGATGGAGGCCTTACAAGCCTCTGCGTAGAGCGGTACGGACCGTCTATTCGGGACCGGCGGATTTCTCCGTCCGGCCCGCGGAGAGTCGTTTCGTTTCGCAAGCGGCGATTTTGGGGGCGGCGGCGCGAAACCGCCCCCGGAAAAGCTGTTTCTACGGGACGATCCCGGCACACGGATGGCTGGGATAATCAACACATGGAGGGTTATATGATAATTAATCACAACATGAGCGCCCTGTTCGCCGATCGTCAGCTCGGCGTAACCCAGCTCGATGTTTCCAAAAACATCGAAAAGCTCAGCTCGGGCTTGCGGATCAACCGCGCCGGGGATGACGCTTCGGGACTCGCGGTCTCCGAAAAAATGCGGAGCCAGATCCGGGGGCTTAATCAGGCGGAACGCAATATCCAGAACGGCGTGTCCTTTATCCAGGCTACTGAAGGTTATCTCCAGGAAACCCAGGATATTCTGCACCGCCTTCGGGAGCTGTCTGTACAGTCTGCCAACGGCATCTATTCCGACGAGGATCGGATGCAGATTCAGGTGGAAGTCTCGCAGCTTGTGGATGAAGTTAACCGTATTGCGAGCCATGCTCAATTCAACGGCATGAACATGCTTACCGGGGCTTTTGCCCAGGATTCGGCGGTTGGCCGGATTATGCAGCTTCAGGTTGGCGCCAATATGGATCAGAATGAAAGAGTCTATGTTGGAACCATGACCGCCGCTGCCCTCGGGCTTGAGAATTCCCAGGGTGAGGCGGGAACTATTTCCATCGCCAGCCCCGAAGAGGCAAACCTGACTATCGGTACCGTGGACGCCGCCCTTAAGGTGATTTCCAAACAACGGGCCGATTTGGGCGCTTATCAGAACCGGTTCGAAATGGCCGCCGAAGGCGTTGCCATTGCGGCCGAAAATCTTCAGGCCGCCGAATCCCGGATCCGGGACGTAAATATGGCTTCCGAAATGGTGAACTTTACCAAGGATTCCATTCTGTCCCAGGCCGGAACCGCTATGTTGGCCCAGGCCAATGTGCGGACCCAGTCGGTGCTTCAGCTTCTTGGCTAGGAAAGCGGGCTGATTAATTAGCTGTTGTTATTGCGGTTTAGGAGACCTCTGGACGTCGTCTTTTAAAACGCGGAACGGGGAAGCTCGCGCCCTTTCCCGTTCTTTTTGAAAGAAACGGTTTCTGCCAGGGATCGGCGGAAACATTTAATCTTGGACTTGCGGCGCCGGGGTATCGGGAGAACCCTTTTTCCGGTACCCGGCTGTTTCGTGTCCAGGTTTCAGTACAGGGAGGTACCATGATGACTATTGCGAATGTGGGATCCTGGATGAATCCGGTCTCACCGCAGGAACTCTCCTGGGACAGGGGATCGGCGCAGAAAGCGAAGATCCACGCGGCGGAACTACGCGGCGCCGCCATTGAAAGATTTGAGGCATCCCTGCCGGGAAATCGGGAGTCCGCGGATTCTGCTCCGCGGGAACTTAACCTTGCGGCCGCCGATCTTGAGCGGGTAAGCCTTGCCTTTAACAAAAAGCTTCAGTTTGTGGTAGATCATAAATCCAATGAAGTAATTGTCAAGGTAATCGACACACAAACCGATAAGGTGATTAAGGTCCTTCCGCCTGAGGAACTACAGAGGCTGCACAACAAACTCAAGGAAACCATCGGGTTTCTGTTTGACGAGAGGGTGTAAGTTGGTAATCCGGGGAGGTGTAAAACTTTCCGGATTACCATGTTGAAAACTTCGGGAAAGATTTGGGGAGTTACTGTCAGGGGCTATGTCCGACATTTACATACCGGGAGTAAAAAGCCGGTT
>JAISAQ010000071.1 GCA_031266775.1 Treponema sp. | reverse complement strand
TTTGGCGATATGGTCGAATACATGGTTCTGCCTAACCTTGTGACGAAGTTTGAGGAACTCCAGTTCACCTTTACCAGGGCAAACCGCACGGAAATCAAGGACAGGAAACACGGTATATTCACGGAAGTAGACGCTCTGCTGGAAAACGGCGACAAGGTAATGGCCATCGAGATCAAGAGTAAACCCGCCATGCGGGACATTGACGACCATGTTGAGCGCATGGGAAAACTGCGTACATACGCGGATTTGCACGATGACAAGCGGGTGTATCTGGGCGCTGTGGCGGGGGTGGTTTTCAGCGAGAGCGAAAAGAACTATGCCATGAAAAACGGCTTTTATGTGATTGAGCCTTCCGGCGATACCTTTACTATTACTAAACCGGAAGGTAAATACCACCCCCGCGAATGGTAATTGCTGGAAGGGTTTGACAACAAGTACCCGGTCATTGGCTTTGACACGAACAGGAACTTTATCGAGGTAATGTACAATCTTGTGGGTGAAGATATTGCCAATATTTTTCACGCAATGAAATGCAGAAAGGAATTCCTGAAAAAATTACAGGAACGAGGTTACTATGCTGATTTTAACTGACGAAGAGGCGGACGCTCTTGACGAGTTGTTAACCAAAACCACGCCGGAAACAAACCCTCTCGTGCAGGGACCGTTTATCAAAAACCGTGAACGGATGATTATCCTTGATACATTTTCCGCCGAATACCTTAAAGCGAAAATGATGGCAACCAATAAAACCCAAGCGGAGCTTATCAACGGCATGATCCGCCGTGAAATGGCGCTTGCTGAATGACATGAGGCCGGACAAAGAGAAATCTATCGCTATACGCGGCGTAGTCCGGCCTGCAGAACACTTCACCCTAAAGGACGCGCAAATTCGGCGCCGGGCGCCTTTGCGTTTCCAAGAACCCGCTTGCGCGGGGGAGGCTGCGGGACAGGCCCCGGCGGCACGGATGCCGCTGTTTCCACGGCTATCCGCAGTAAGGCGGACAGATGGAGTTTTTGCAAAACAAAAACTCACAGATGAAAATCGCCGTCCCGGCGGTTTTCATCAGAACTCACCGGCCAAGATCCGCGGTCATGGGCCGCAGACAACACGGAAACCAATTCTGGCGTCCCAGCTGAAGAGGGTGATACCGCTCTGGTAGGCAACCGTGCAGAGGGGTGCATTGTAGTTCCAAGAGCCGCCCCGTTCCACCCGGAGGGACGTGGTCGATGCATCCTGACAAAACTCCCATACATTCCCGCTCATATCATAGATCCCAAGGCTATTGGCGGCCTTGCTTTTTACCGTAGCGGTTTGATTTCCACTATTACCGTTATATACCGCCACATCATCTACTGTATCGCTCCCCGCGTAGGTATAGGTCCAAGGTGCAGTTGTATCTGGCGTACCGCCCCTCGCCGCGTATTCCCACTCCGCTTCCGTGGGCAGACGGAACCCGTTGGCGCTATTGTATATAACCGCCTTCTCCGCTTTTCCGTTTCCGGCATAAACACCGCTCCCCTCACTTTCCCGCAATACCCTTGCGGGATCACTAAAATTACCGGTCCCTTCAAGGTAATACACCGGCGTCTTCCCCGTAGCCTCGCTGTAGGCGTTGCACCACACCACCGCGTCCCGCCAGCTTATTTTCGTTACCGGGTGCTGGTCATTACCTATCGGGCCGCCGTCAGAAATCATATCCCCGCCCTGCCTTCCCGGATTGGCAAAGGTATAACTGTGGCTCACCGCCCAAGTTCGTACCGCGTACCACAATTCGTAGGTTATCTCCGTCTCGCCGATATAAAAGGCGGAAACGGCAACCGGTGTCGTTCCGGCTGTATAAAACGGGCCGCCGGAATCGCCAATATCCGCGATAACCATTCCGGCGGGGACAGATACCATGTTATAGGCGGGAAGAGTATCAACCGCCCGCATGAGAACCCGCGCCTGATTCACGCCCGCCCGTACCGTCACGGCGGCGGAACCCGTGCCGGTAAGCGTGTTTCCGGGATCATACGCCTCCGCGTATATATGCCATTCTCCAAGGGCCACTTGTTCGTTAAAGGTGTCCCCCGGAGAAAGGGAAACGATTTTTATTTGGCCCCCCGGCCCGGTCAATGCCAGCTCGTAGCGCAGGGCGGCCTGTTCCCCGGCGGTGGGAGCCACAGCCCGGCTGGCCGCCGCCAGGCTGGCCCCGCCGCTTTCCCCGAAGCCGATGACAAGATTACCGGCCCCCGCCGGCTCATCGGGCCCCAGAACTACATCGCAGCCGAATATCACCAGCGCCGCGATTATCCCAACAAGTATCGTTCCATATAAACCTTTTCTCATTTTTCACCTCCCCGGCGCCGTCTTTTTTCGAATTTGGTACCCGCGATTTCACGGTAAATTATTCATTATTTATTCCAGTCAAACCCGACGCCCAGGCTCCCGCCAGCCGGAACCGCCGCCTGAGGCGCCGGGGCCGTGTCCATTCCCTCCGGAAGCGCCGGGGTTAATTTCTCTTTCAGTGCCTCTATTACCGAGGCCGTCCTTCCTGTCTCCGGATCAACAGCCGAGGAATGGCCCGCGCCGATATAGGACCTCGTCACGCTTGCCCCCCAAAGGCGTACCCGCCCTTCTTCCACCGCCAGCCGGGTACCGTCAAAATCAAACACCGTCCCCCGCACCGAGGCCGTGGCAGTGGGGCTTCTTACCGAAAAATCCGTCTTCCCCCCGGCGGGCGGCCTCACGTCCGCGCGGACCCGCCCGGCCCGCAGGTTTAGCGTAACCCGCTCGTTGTTTTGGTTCGCGGCAATCTCTTCCAGACTCAGCCGGGTCAGGGGCCGCACCGTAACGGCCGAATTCCCTATCATGACAAGCGCCGTGCTTCTGAACCCCGTAGAAACAAGCGATGTCCGCTCCAGTTCCTGCCCCGCCTCCGCCGCTTTCCACCCCGCCGCCCCCGGCGCTTTTACTTCCACCGTCCCGCTCGTTTCCCGGACAACCGCCGTCTGCGCCCCGGCATTAAAACACAGCGCCATCCCCAGCGCCGCACAAAACACCGCCCGCTTATCCATATACACGCTCCTTGTAACACAAAATTTTAACCACCGCCTTCTACAACGACATCAGCAGCCCCGCGTTCACTTTCCACTTCACAGGCGCGCCTTCACGGTACGCTCCTCCCCAGCCGGGGAAAAACGCCCCGCCCCCGGCGCTCAGCCGGAACGCCGGATCAGGGGCCCACACCAGGGAACCGTATAGTTCCCCTCCCAATAACCGGGAGCTTGAAGCGCCGTCCAAATCCGCATCTCCCAAGGTCTCCACATCGGTGCGGATAAAATAACCCGCACCCGCTTCAAGGGAAAAACGCGCATCAGGCCGCGCCCGGTACGAGAGGGAGGCCTTCATCAACGCCCCTGTCCCCCCGTCAAAAACATTCCCCGCGCTTCTCCCGCTCACCGGCGTAAAGGCACGGAGCGTATTATTCGCCCTTCCGCTTGTCCATAACAATTCGGCGGAAAGCAGGTCCGTTAAGACACCCGGAACCTCCCAGTCCGCCCCGGCGAAGGCCGCCATGCTCCCCCACGTCTCACCCTGCCCTTGGGCAAGTTCCCCTATGCCCCCCGCGTTAACATGCAGGGGATCTGCCGGTTCCGCCGTAAAACGCAGTTCCAGGTACTGGGTGTTAAGGCGGTCCTCTCCGCCGTTCACGTCGAACTGGGCCATGGCTTGGGCCGAAAGGCCCGTCCGGCTCGTCAAACCGGGGAACTCCCCCGTCAGGGCCAGCAGCACCCGGCGGGACGCGAAATAGCCTTCAAGCCCCGCCGCGTCCAGGGGCTTCCCGTACCGATCGAGATCGCCTGGGGTCAAGAGAATCTTTGCCGTCTCCTTGTACAGGAGGCCCGTATAATACGCCCCCAGGGAAAGGCGGCCGCCCCCCAGATTGACGCTGAGGGCGGCCCCGTCAAAAAGACCTGAGGCAACCAGTCCCGCCGGGTCCTCAAAGCGCCGGCGGCCCAGGCTTGCGTACAGCCCCGGCGCGGGGCGCAGGTTCAGTTCCGTCCGTTCCGGCTCAAAAAAATACAACTTCGAAGGATCTCCCGTTTCTTCGTATACAAAGGACATCTTGCCCGAAACATACACGTCGATCTTTTCATTCAATACTGCGGAAAACCAGGGGGTTGCCGTTGCCGTAACCGAAAAGCCTTCCGGGGTTACGGCTTTGGCGTATTCCCCTTCCGTACCCAAGAGGAGGCCGAAGTCCACGCCAAAGGCGGCGGCGCTGCCAAACAGCAGGGCACCATACAGCGCGGTGATACACAGGCGTTTCTTCATATCGTCCCGTTCCCTCATTCGTCCAGAATCGTGATTTCAACCCGCCGGTTAAGGGCCCGGCCTTCTTCCGTTTCGGCGTCTCCCAGGGGCCGTTCCGCCCCGTAACCCCGGACGGTGACCTCTTCCGGCCTCCGGCTGTCCAGAAACACCAGAAAATCCGCTACCGTCTGCGCCCGCCGGGCCGACACCTCAAGCCGCCCCGCCGCAGTCCCCGCCAGGGCCGTATGGCCCCCAACCAGAATCTTCCGGTCCGGATACCGGCTCAGTATCACCGCCACCCGCATGAGTTTTATCCGTTCCGTTTCCGTTAGTTCTGTACCGTCCGGCGAAAATTGGATGTTGTCCAGGGAGATGGCAACCCCTTCCTCCGCCACCCGGACCGTCGTATCCGCCACCCCGCCGGTTTCCAGTGCCGCCCGGATCTCCTCGGCCATCTGTTCCCGCTGTTCCTGTACCCTGTCCCGGGCCCGCTCCTCAGGCGGAAGCTCCGGCAGAGCCGCCGGTTCCGTACCCGCGGAATATGCGGATGCATCCGGTTCACCGTCCCCCCGGTAAGTAAGGACCCTGCCAAGGATTTGCAGAAGCCGTTCCCCTGAGACCTTTAAGGCCGGGTCCCGAAGGCCCGGCAGCAGCCCCAAGTAGTCAAGCTGCCTGTAGGCGTACCGGGGCCCCGGAAACAGCGCGTACAGTACGGAACCTTTTATCGAAAACGATTGCATGATAAGGAACGAAAGCCCCCCCAGACTGGCGGGGCCGTCCGCCGCCGCCCCTTTGGGAAGCCACCCGTTTTCCCGCGCCAGGGCAAAAGCCGCCGGGGCGGCGCTGTGTTCTTGCAGGATACCCGAGGCGGGGAGGACAAAGCGGCAGACCTCTGCCCAGGTGATTTCCCGGCTCTCCAGCAGCTTGTCCATCTCTGCCGCAACCTGGCCGTACAGGAGACTGTCGGGAAACAATATGAACAGGGCGGATAAAAACACAAAGGCCATGCCGAATTTCATATATGTCCCTCCTTGCACACGGGACGGCATAATAAAGAAGCCAATCTGGACAGCAGGCTTTGGGAAAATAACCCATGGAAAAAAGCGGAAAAGTAAGAATTGACAAAAAAAGAGAACCGGAAATCAAAGACTGGAAGATGGCGGTGAGTATTATATATTATAAGAGAGAGAGAGAGAGAGAGAGAGAGAGAGAGAGAGAGAGCAAAAACCGTGCCAAGTCGAATAAATTCGCGCCGTTCAGGGGCGTTTTTTTAATAAATCCGCCGTAGAGAAACGGCGCGGTACATTCACCCCGAGGCAGCATAGAATATTCATTCATAGTTGCATTTTATAGTAAAATATTCTTTTTAACAAGCCTTTTTTGCCGCAGGCGTTTTTAAAAAAGGCCGCTTTTGCCGCGGGCTATTTTTTGGCCGCCGACAGCGCTTTCATCACCGCTTCATTGAACTGGTCCCAGGCTATGGTCGCCCCGCTTACCGCCTCAAGCTCCCCAATATTTCCGGTGCGGGCCAGATCCGCGGCGTACTGCTCCATGGCCCTGACCGCGAGCTGGGCCTTGTCGTAATGGGACCTGTTCGAAATTTCGCCGTGTATCTTTCCGTAATCTTCACCCTTTACCGTTCCGTCTTTCTGCCGGGTAACAAAGGAACAGCCTGATATCCTGCCGCCGCTTATGACAACGGACACTTCCCCCCAGGCGCCCGTATCGTCTTCGCCGCTTCTTCCGGCGTAGGTTCCGTCCCGGTAAGATCCCCCGCCGCAGCCTGAAAAAAACACGGCGCAGCACAGCAGAACGGTTACGCCGCCCAAAAGCGCGCCTCTCTTTCCGTTTTTCATTGAAGACTCCCTTTTTACAAGACTCGTCCGGTAACGCAAGTAGCGTTGTTCAATAACTTCAATTATTTATTGAACAGCTCTATTGTCAACGATTTTTACAATTTTACCGTGCTCCAGCACCACGGTCCGCTCCGCGTCTTCGGCAACTTCCGGATCATGGGTCACCACGATGATCGTGCTTCCTTCCGCGTGGAGCTGTTTAAAAATACCGATCACGATATTCTCGTTCGCCTCGTCAAGGTTCCCCGTCGGTTCATCGGCAAGTATAAGGGCGGGATAATTGATCAGCGCCCTTGCTATGCAGACCCGCTGCTGCTCCCCGCCGGAAAGCTGGCTGGGAAGGTGCCTGGCGCGCGCGGTAAGCCCGACACGTTCCAGCGCCGCCATTGCTTCCTTTTCGTCGGGCATGCTGTGGTAATACTGGGCAACCATGACATTTTCAAGCGCGGTAAGGTAATTCACCAGATGAAACTGCTGAAAGATAAGCCCTATCTTGTCCCTTCTTACGGCGGTAAGGTTCCTGCTGCTTTCCCCGGAAATGCAGGCGCCGTCAAGCATCACGTCCCCGGCCGAAGGCCTGTCCATGCAGCCTATGATGTTCATCATGGTGGTTTTTCCCGAGCCGGAAGGCCCCATGATGGCAAGCCATTCCCCGCGCCGCACCGAAAGCTGTATATCCTTGAGGGCGGCAAGGCTCCCGTAATTCTTTGAAACGTTCTTTAATTCCAGAAGATCCATATACGCTCCTATTCCCCCCGGAGCACTATCGCCGGATCAACGTCAACGGCGCTTCGTACGGGGATGATGCATGCGACGCAGGTAACAATAACCGAGGCGGCAAGGGTAAGGGGAAGAAGAAGGACGGGAAAGGCGACATAACGGTTGAACACGTTAAGACCCACGATTTCCGCGAAAACAAAACCCAGCGCCGATCCCAAAACGCCTCCGGCGGCGCCGAGAAAAATTCCCTCCCCGATAAATTCATATACAAGGCTCCGGCCGGAAGCCCCCAGCGCCTTGCGCAGTCCTATTTCCCGCCTTCTTTCGGCGATTACGGCCATCATTGTCGTGGCCACGCAGATCATAATAAGAACGAGCACAACCAGGGTAACAAGGAGGATCAGCGCCTGGAGTTTTGTAAGCACGGCGCCTTCGGAATCGGTAACACGTTTTACAAGGCGGGGGCTTGCCCCCTCCACTCCGGCGGAAATGCTCCGGGCAAGTTCTTCAAGTGTTTCGGCGGGGGCCCGTATGCTGCACTCCACAACGTCAAAGCCGCTTTCTCCTGTCATATATTCAAAGTCGCCAAGGGACATGAACACAAAAGCCTCTTCGGTTCCGCCCGTCTGGAGAACTCCGGTAACGGTAAATTCCCGGCTGAAAAACGCGCCTTCCGGGGTCTGCCCGTCAACGGTAAAAACGCTTCCCGGACCAAGGCGTATGACAGAGGCCACTTCCTCCCCTATGAGGGCTTCTCCCGGTTCAAGGGGCCAGCGGCCGGAGACAAACCAGTAGGGGCTTGTCTTCCGCGCGCCTTCCATATCGGTGCCGGCCGCCATGAAGGGCTGTTCGTTGATCTTTATGACTTGGTAGCGGTAAGGGGCGATTCCGGCGGCCAGTTCGCCGGGAAGAAAAGACACCGCCTTTTCAACGGTTTCTCCGCTCATAAGAACGGAACCGCCTGAAGGGATGATCACGAAGTTCGTTCCGTAGGAGCGGAATTCCTCTCCCATCTGCCGGGGTATGTCGCAGGAAATCGTGACAAGTCCCGAAAGGATCGCCGCGCCTGTCGCCACAGCAAGAAGAGCCGTGATCATGCGGGACCTCCTGCGGACAAGGGAGCTCACCACCATCTTCACATAAAAACGGGATCTGTTCATTCCCTGCCCCTACCTTCCATGGAGAACCTCGGCGGGCCGCAGCGAAAGAAGGAACCGTATGGCGGGAATGCTTCCGGCAATACACACAAAAAACACCAGCACGGCGACTATGGGTATGACCATGGGTTTGATGTCTATGGCCGAATCAAAAACCGTCCGTCCTATGATCTGGGCGAACCCAAGACCGGCGAAGTAACCGGCCGCTCCCCCCGCTATGCCGGTAAGAAGCACCTGGGTAAGCACCAGCGCCGACACGGAAACATCTTCCGCGCCCACGGCCTTAAGCAGGCCTATCTCGGCCGCTCTTTCCATGACGCCGGCCGTTACCAGGTTGGAGATCCCCAGAGCCGAACCGGCAAGGCTGAGCACGGTGATAAGGAGCATGAGAAGCCGGGTCTTTTCCAGAATGGCCCCTTCCGATTCGGCCACCTGCCGTATGGGTTTTGACACGGCGCCTGTGACCACTTCGTCTATCTGATAACAGATCGCGCTGACATAAGCGGTGCAGTACCAGGCTTCGTGTTCCCTGGGCGAAAGGCTCAGGGGGTCCTGGGCCGCCCGGCGGGCCAGTTCGTTATCCGGCGTGGTAAGGGCGCTCACCTCCACCCTGTTCACAAGGCCGCCCTTTCCCGCGAGTTTCTGGGCGGCGGCAAGGGGCACATAGACGGCGCCGTCTTCGTCCCCGCCGGCGCTGAAGATCCCCTTGACCGTAAAGCGCGCCGAATTTTCCCCGATGCGGGCGGTAAAGACGCCCCCCGGCGCAAGGCCAAGCCGCCTGGCCGCATCTTCCCCGACCATGGCGGCGTCTTCCTCTTCATCATCAACCCAGCTTCCATTGACATCCCACCAGCCCCTCATGTTCCGTATGCCGGTATCCGCCGTCTCGCCTGTGGGCAGCTCAAGATGGCGGTTAAACCATACGCCCGACATCCTTACCTGCGAGCCGGCCTCAGCGGACACTTCCGCCCGGCTTGTGAGGTAAGGCGTAAAATCGACAATGTTAAAGGCCCAGAAGATCGTTTTGATTTTGAGGAGGTCGTCTTCAAAAAGGTACTTGTCGGATACACCGCTTCCCTCGCTGACTCCGTACAGATCGTCAAGCAGCGAAGCGCCCCGGGGCAGAACATTGATGTTCGCCCCGTAAGCCTTGAGTTCCCGGTTAACCTTGTCGCCTACATCAAGCATCACGTTGAGCATTGCCGAGGCAAGCGACGCGCCGAGCGCGACGGTAAAGGCAACCATCAGCATCTTGCCCTTCTGGCGGAGAAGGGCGCCGCGCACCATTCGTCCGAACATTATTTGAACCTGCCTTTTTCATTTTCAAGATCGGAAAGCCGCACGATCATCCCGCCGTCCCTCAGCGAATAGTCAAGCGGCACCGGATTGCAGCCTCCCCTGAAGCCTATGGTTGATTTGTTCATCACCACATCGCAGAGCCTGCAAATCACCTCGTCTTTTCTTTCGTAGTACCCGGTGTTGCCGCAGATGTCGCAGGCGTCAAGGCCCACGCCGTAGGCGGCGGCGCTCTTTTTTATGACGATAAACCGCACCTCAGTCCCGTCCGATGCGTTCCACGCAAAACGGTGAAGATGCCCGTCCTCAATCTGCCCTATGGGTATCCTGATCTCCTCCCCCGCTATGGTCATGGGCTCCGCGGGAGAAAGAACCACGGGACGCTCGTTGTACGCCTTGAGCGCGGTAAAAGACACAAGCAAAGAGAGGAGGCCCAGAATGGACAGTACCGCCCGGCGCCTTGATCTTCTCAGGCCCGCCCTGAGTTTCCGCAGCTCGGCGGGATTCCGGTATTCAAGGCGGGGGCGCATAAAAGCGGCAAGGAGGCCGAAAAGAACAAGGGAGGAAAGTCCCATGATAACATAAAGAAAAACAACGTTGTTGTTTACCGCGGCACTGATGACGGCGAAAAGCGCCTGGTTAAGGGGAATGATACGGCGGGCGATCAGATACCGCATAATTCCCGTTACCTGGTTAAACATGTTGACCACAAGAACGGCCGAAAGGATCACGGGCGTTCCCGCTCCGGGAAGCGCGGCCGCCGACCTGAAAATCCCGAAGCCTGCAAGCGCCGAAAGGGCAAGCCCCCCGGCGAACCCCGCCAGCTTGAAAAGAAAATCGGTGCTGACAATGCTTTCGCCCGCAAGGGTGAACTCTGAAGGGTAAAGAAGAATGTCCGGAAGCGCGTAAAAAAGAAGGGCGGCCTCAAGAACGCCGGCCACACTGTAAAGAAAGAGGGGGCTTTTCTTTTCACCTTTTTTTTGTCCTGAAAAATCAATCCAGTACAAAACAAGGAAAAGAACCCCCGCGGCAAGGGCGGCGGCGGATACCCCCGTGGAAAGCCTCGCGCGGTTGATGAGGGCCGTAGTCCTCCTTAGTACCGCGACAATGACGGAAAGCCCCGAACCGGCGGCGCATCCCAGCGCGAGCCGCTTTAGGGCGGAAGGTTCCTTTGTACGTAAAACAACGGCAAACAGCATTGCCGAAAAAATCCCGGCGGCAAGAGAATTTTCCGCCGCCAGGATAAAATACCTTATCACGGTCTGATTATACCCCGTTACGTTCCGCGTTCACTACCACTGGGGTCCCGTATAATCAACATCCCATTCGGCCCTGAGGGGCTGTCCCCAGAATCTGCCGGGTACGCCCGTCGCCTGATCCACATGGAGCACATAGCCCTGGGCCTCGGGATTCTGTATAAGGAAAATTACCTTGTACCGGCCGACGCCGTTCAGCTTGACGTTCGCGCCGTAGTGGGGGCCGTCGCTGGCGTTCATGGGCATGAATGTGCCTTCCGACTTCCAGCCCGACGTCTGGCTGATCTCATAGCGTACGGTCAGGTTGGGAACAAAGTCCCCAACGCCGTAGCCAAGATCGTTTTCCAGGGCAGATATATCCGCCTCGATGTGAATATCGGCCTGGGACGCGGGAAGCCCCGCCGCCGCGGGAAGCATGTCAACGGGCTGAAAGTACACGCCCGCGACATTAAGGGGCCCGAGTTCAAAGTCGTCCCCCAGAGGGAATTCCTCAAATCCGGCGTCTTCGCCGGGATTCACCGTACTGGCGGGCCGCGATCCCTGCTGCCCTTTCGCGAAAACAAATCCCGCCGAAAGACAAATCAACATAAAAACAATCAAGGTTCTCCGTGTCATAACTGAGACTCCTCCTGATATTTTTTCTCAAGCCACAAGGCCCGAGTTGGTCACTTTGGAAGCGCCGCGCCCGCCTTTTCTGCGTATCTGAAAGACAAAGACGGCCACGGTTATTGCGAGAAGCGCGATCTGGGGGATCAGCGTTTCAAGGGTCGGATAGATCCCCAGTATGTCAACGGTCCCCATGCCCGGTATCGTAGTAACGCCTACTACGTTACCCTCCTGCAGCTCCTTGACGCCGTTCCCCAGAAAACTAATCGACATGACAAAAAGCAGGATGCTTGTACCAAGGAAGAAGGGCTTGAGGGGAATTCTAATGCTGAGAAAACGGATAAGAATGTAGATGACCACAAGGAGCGCGCAGCCTATGCCGAAACCCAGCCAAATCATGCCGGCATAATCGCGGCTTCCGGCAAGCAGCGCCTGATAAAACAGTATGGTTTCCGCGCCTTCCCGGAATACGGCAAGAAAAGCCGCAAAAGCCAGCGAAAACATGCTGCCGCGCGCTATTGAAGCCTGCACCTTTCCTTCGATAAATTTTGTCCAGGCTTCGGCTTCCGCCTTGGACACCATCCAGTTGCTGACATAAAAAAGAACCGCGACGGCAAGGAGCATGGTTGCCCCTTCGATGATCTCCTGGTTTCTTCCGCCTGAGACGCCGGCAAGCATGTTAAGCAGGAAGGCCATTCCCACGCTGAACACAAGGGCGATAACGGACCCCCAGTACACGGAATTCACGCTCTTTTTGTTTCCGCTTTTTATAAGGTAGGCGATAATGGCCCCGACAATGATGATCGCCTCAAACCCTTCCCGGATGATAATAAGAAGGGCGCCAAGAAACGCGCCTAACGCGCCGCTTGACTTGGCGTCAAGCTGTTCCGCGTCTTCCCTGAGGTAGGCGGCAAGCGTCTGGAGGATGTCCCTTACATCGTCTTCGGAGGCGCCCCGGTTCATCGCCTTTTTTACCGTGCTGAACTGATACTCAACCGTGCTGGCCCGCGAGCCTGAGATGCGGGTCATTACGGTCTTTTCAAAACCCACTTTTTCATAAAACTGAAAATAGGCAATATCCACATCTTCCACCGCGCCCTTTGCGTCGCCTGAGCGGTATTTGTCAAGGGCGCTGTCAAGGACGGCCGCCATTTCTTCCGCCGTCTTCGTCCAGTTTCTAACCGACGCTTTGGGCTCCTCTTTTCCGTCAAGGACGCCCGCGGTAACCCGCAGAAGATGGTTAAGCTGGTTCATGTCGCTGCGGACTTCCTGCTGGGTCTTTCCGCCCGAAAAGGACTCCTTTACATACTCAAACCACTCGTCAATATTCCGGGCTCTTGCCCCGGAGATGACGCTTTCGACATTTCTTTCGAATTCACCCCGGTAATATTCGTTATAGGCCCTGTCCACCAGGGCGCGGGCCCCTTCCGTATCGCCCGCCACATACCTGTAATACGCCTCGCTTAAAACAAGGCGCATTTCGGCTTCTACCGATTCCCAAGGCCCGGTATCGGCGAAAACGCATGAAACGCGGAGCAGACAAAAAAACAGCGCTATGACCACGGCTTTACGCACAATTACCTCCGAATAACGAACCCTTTACGCGGACCGGCCTCCCCATAGTATGCCAAGGCTAACTTTTTGGCCGGAAACCGCCCCGGATAAAAAGATCCCCCGCTAAAAACCGGCCAATGGCGCGGTTTTTCCCGCCGTAACGTACATGAGTGAAAGATAGCACCAACTAACTTTTTTTGTCAAGTATGTTTGTCTAAAATAACAATAAAAAAATCGTGTTTTTTGGCGGAAGCCTTACCAGACGCCGTAGTGGACCCTGGCGGAATCGTAGCGGCAAACCGGAGGAGGGGTTTCCGCCGGATAACCAAAGGCGACGACTGAAAAAGGCGCTATATGAGGGGGAAGGGCAAAGCGGGAGGCAAGGGCAGACATGCGGTCCCTGTCGGGATACCAGCCGAGCCAGACGCCGCCCAAACCTTCATGGGTAATCTGTAGAAGGATGTTTTCGGTAGCCGCGGCAAGATCCTGAACCCACCAGGAAGCCGAAAGATCGCCTGGGCCCTGTTCCGGGGGAACAAAACCGGGGCCAAAGTTCACGCAGGAAACTATGGCCGCGGCGGCGCCGGGACACATCCGGGCATAGGGGCTCATGTTCCCTATGGCGGCAAGATCTTCCTTCGCGGTCACGACGAGGAATTCCCAGGGCCGCCGGTTTTTGGCGGAAGGGGCTTCAAAGGCCGCCTTCAAAATACGCACGATCTTGTCCTGTTCAACATCCCCCGGCAGAAAACTGCGCACCGAACGGCGCTCAAATATGGCGTTCATGTGTACCAGCATAGCATTTTTCGCGCCGGAAGGATAGACAAAGGGCCGCAGGGGCCAAGACGCCTTGAAAAGGCGGCCTTTCGCCGTATATGATGGATGAGCTTGTTCCAAAAGCTGAAATTTTGGAACAGCCTCAGGCAGAAAGGACGGCGCATGAACGTTGGGGAGATGGAAAATGGCGAAATATCCCTTTGCTGAAATAGAATCCAAATGGCAGAAATACTGGGAAGAACACAAGACCTTCAAGGCCGCCGAAGATCCGGCCTTTCCCAGGGAAAAACGCCGCTATGTACTGGACATGTTTCCCTACCCCTCGGCGCAGGGGCTTCATGTCGGGCATCCTGAAGGCTATACCGCCACGGATATTTACTGCCGCTACCTCCGCGCCAGGGGGTTTAACGTACTGCACCCCATGGGCTTTGACGCCTTCGGGCTTCCCGCCGAAAACTACGCCATCAAGACGGGAACGCATCCGGCGGCGGCTACCGCGGCGAACATAGCCAAATTCAGATCCCAGATCAAGGCGCTTGGCTTTTCCTACGACTGGGACCGGGAAGTCGACACCTCGGATCCGGCGTATTACAGGTGGACACAGTGGATCTTCCTTAAATTGTTTGAAAAGGGCCTTGCCTACGAGGCGGAAAGCCCCATCAACTTCTGCCCTTCATGCAAGACAGGCCTTGCCAACGAGGAAGTAAAAGACGGGCTCTGCGAACGCTGCGGCACAAGGGTCACAAGGAAGCGGATCAGGCAGTGGATACTCAGGATAACGGCCTACGCCGAACGGCTTCTTTCGGGCCTGGACGATCTTGACTGGCCCGAACCGGTCAAGCTCATGCAGCGGAACTGGATAGGCCGTTCCGAGGGGGCCAATGTAAGCTTCGCCATTGACGGGCACGAGGACACACTGGAGATATACACCACGCGGCCGGACACCCTTTTCGGCGCCACGTACATGGTGCTCGCGCCGGAACATCCCCTTGTTGCCACAATCACCACGGAGGAACAGAAAGCGGCGGTAAAAGCCTACCTCGACGCCTCCGCCAAAAAAAGCGATCTGGAACGGACCGATCTTGCCAGGGAAAAGACCGGCGTCTTTTCGGGCGCGTATGCCGTTAATCCGGTGAACGAAGAAAAAATACCCGTCTGGATCGCCGACTATGTCCTGATTTCATACGGCACCGGGGCTATTATGGCCGTTCCCGCCCATGACGGGCGTGACTGGGATTTCGCCGGGGTTTTCAAGCTTCCGGTACTGCAGGTCGTCTCGCTTGCGCCTCCCGGCGGTGCGGAGGCGGCGCGGGCGGAAACGGCGGACAAGGGCCCCGCCGGGGTTTCCACGGAAGAAGGCTGGCTCGTTAACTCAGGCAGGTTCAGCGGTCTTTCCACTTCCGAAGCCAGGGAAAAAATTACCGCGTGGCTTGAAGAGCGGGGACACGGCAAACACGCGGTAAACTACAAGCTCAGGGACTGGATCTTCAGCCGCCAGCGTTACTGGGGCGAGCCGATTCCCGTGGTTCACTGCCCGCGCTGCGGGGCCGAATCCGGTTCCCCCATAGTGCCCCTCCCCGAAAGCGAACTTCCCCTCCGCCTTCCGGAAACAAGCTCCTACGTGCCGGCGGGCACGGGCGAATCCCCGCTCAGCCTGATAGACGGCTGGGTAAACACCGTGTGCCCCCGGTGCGGAGGTCCCGCGAAAAGGGAAACCAACACCATGCCGCAGTGGGCCGGTTCCTGCTGGTATTACCTCCGCTACTTGGACAACACGAACGGAAAGGCGTTTGCCGCAAGGGACAACATAGATTACTGGGCTCCGGTAGACCTCTACGTCGGCGGCGTGGAACACGCGGTGCTTCACCTTCTTTACAGCCGGTTCTGGCACAAGGTCCTCTACGACCTTGGACTGGTCAACACCGACGAGCCTTTCAGGCGGCTTGTTAACCAGGGGATGATACTCGGCGAAGACAATCAAAAGATGAGCAAGAGCCGGGGGAACGTGATCAACCCCGACGACATCGTACAGGAATACGGCGCGGATTCGATGCGGGTCTACGAGATGTTCATGGGCCCCCTTGAAGTCACCAAGCCCTGGCTTACCTCGGGGCTTACCGGCGTATCGCGGTTTCTGGACAGACTCTGGTCCATAGGGGAAAAAGCGGTATCTTCTCCGGAAGATGCCGCGGTATCCTCCGGGAATCTTCCGCCTTGGCATGAGAAACTGGCGCCGCTCTTGCACAAGACCATAAAAAAAGTAAGCCGCGACACCGAATCGCTTGATTTCAACACGGCGATAAGCCAGATGATGATCTATTCGGCGGAACTGGCGAAACTGGACCGTGTTCCCCTTTCCCTGTGGGAACCTCTTGTGATCATGCTGAGCGCCTACGCCCCCCACCTGGGAGAAGAACTGTGGGAACATCTTGGGCACGGGGAATCGGTATCGAAGGCCGCGTGGCCGGCATGGGATGAAAAACTTACCGAGGACAAGGAGGCTGTCATCGTGGTTCAGGTAAACGGAAAAATACGGGACAAGTTCGCCGCCGCGGCGGAAACAGGAAAAGAGGCCCTTGAAAAAACGGCGCTCCTGATGCCGGGGGTCCTCAAATGGACGGCCGGTAAATCCATCGTCAAGATCGTCACCGTGCCCGGACGGCTCGTGAACATCGTCGTAAAGCCATGATATTCGAAAAATGCCGCCTCAAGGGAAGGCTTCTTAAAAACCACATCGTGTTTCCGGCGGTAGTCTGCTTCGGCTGGTCCGCTCACGGGGAAATGTCCGAACGCCGCCTTGAGCATTACAGGAAGGTCGCAAAGGGCGGAGCGGGCTTTATCATAAGCGAAGCGTCGGCCGTTAACCCCGAGGCCATGCTTGCCGAAAGCCAGGCGGGCATCTGGTCCGACAGTTTTATTGAAGGCTATGAAAAACTCGCCGGAATCTGCCACGCCGAAGGGGTGCCTGTCACCGTTCAGATCAACCACGCGGGAATCAAATCCGTTACCGGGGAGCCGCTTGTCCCCGGGCCTGTTCCCTCCGGCATTCCCGGCCGCGCAAAACGGGCGGGAGGAAGGGCGCGGGAACTTGCCTCCTCCGAAATTACGGCAATAGAAGATCAGTTTGCCGCCGCCGCCCTGCGCCTTAAAAAGGCCGGAATCGACGGCGTGGAACTGCATGGGGCCCACGGTTTCCTTTTAAGCTATTTCCTTTCGCCCGTTACCAACAAACGCGGCGACGAATACGGCGGCAGCGCCGAAAACAGGGCGCGCATCGTAACGGACATCATAAAAAAGATACGGGCCGCATGCGGCGGGGAATTCATCATCGGCATACGGTACGGCGGGGCGACTCCCGCCCTTGAAGACGGCGCCGTTCTTGCCAAACTGTTTGAAGACTCGGGGTGCGACATCCTTGACATCTCCACCGGGGCACTGGGCGAAGCCGTTCCCGTTCCCGAAAAATACGTCGAATTCAATTCCTGTGTGTATACGGCCATAGAAATAAAAAAGCGCGTATCCATTCCTGTCATCGCGTCCAACAGCGTCGGGACCATTGAAAAGGGAAAGATCCTTGTGGACGGGGGACTTACGGATTTTGCCGCCTACGCCCGGAACATACTTGCCGACTACGACTGGGTAAAAAAGACCGAGCGGGGAAAGGAAAGCGAGCGCTGCCTTCACTGCCGCGCCTGCAGGTGGTTTACCCGCGCGTTTGACGATTGTCCCGCGAGAAAACGGGAGCAGCGCCGCGCCGCCGCTTCGGGGAACTAACGGGTTGATCTGAAGTGAGGCGTGGGAATGGAGCGCGGCGGAATGACCTGGCCGTTGCGAAGACCGGGCCGCCCTACCGGCCCGGCAAGGCCTGCAGGACAAAAAGCGTAAACAGTCCGCGGCAACGAAGTTGCCGACTTATGCAACGTAAACCCCGCTTTACAATATCTCTATATCCAATTTTCTATTTTTAATCTTTTTACCTTTTTGAATTCCCTGATATTATTTGTCACAAATATATAATCTGCCCTCAAGGCTTGTGCGGCAAGTTGCATAT
>JAISAQ010000096.1 GCA_031266775.1 Treponema sp. | reverse complement strand
CCCCCCCCCCCCCCCCCCCCCCCCCCCCCCCCCCCCCCCCCCCCCCCCCCCCCCCCCCCCCCCCCCCCCCCCCCCCCCCCCCCCCCCCCCAACAGAAACCTTCGTCTCTCTTTCTGGTTCGGCGCGGCGGACATGCCGTTCTGGCAGAAAGGCATTGATGAATATACCGCGGCCCATCCGAATGTAACAATTACTGTGGAAAGCACCCCATGGGGTGAATATTGGACTAAACTAAACTCCCAGGTTGCCGCCGACGCGCAGGCGGATATAATTGGTATGGTTAGTATGAATTCCAATTTCTTTATCCGTAACGGCGCACTGCTGAATATGTCTCCGTATATAACGGCTCAAAATTTTGATATTTCCGATTTTTGGCCCGGCATGATGGAGGCCTATACCGTGGACGGCGGGGTATACTGTTTACCCTACGATGTTTCCGCCGAAGTACTGATGTGCAATCTTGATATTTTTAACGAAATGGGCGTTGAGTACAGGCCGGAAGGTTATACCATGGACGAGTTTATCGAAATCAGTAAAAGGCTGACCAACGCCGATCATTACGCTTCATATTTTTATCCCAGCGATTGGACCCTGTACGATTTTGTTTATGGCGCGGGAGCCAATCCTGTTGATTCCGGCGGGAACATCGCCCTTAACAAACCTGAGGCGGTGGCGGCTATCCAGTGGCTCGCCGATCTTTCCCTTAAACATGGTACTCAGGCCCGTTTTGACCGGGGCGGGGATGCGACGTCGCTTTTTACCGCAAAACGTATTGCAATGTATCCCGTTAATTCTGAATGGGTCATGAAGTTTAAAACGGATATGCCTAACACAAATATGGATGTGATGAACTACCCCTTTATTGGCATAAACGGCGGCAGGCGGGTTACCGAGGGAGGTTCCTTCTCCATTTCGTCAAAAACAAAATACCCTGACATTGCCTGGGATTTCCTTAAAACTTACACCAGTTCCGAAAAGCTGGGGGAAATAATAGGCGCCAGCCACAGGGGCATTCCGGGCCGCGCGTCCTCCGCTCCCCGGATGCTCGAATCTCCGCTCGCTGTCCCCCATTCATCACTTTTCTTTGACGTTATGGATGGCTCCACCTGGATTGACTATCCCTTCCGGACCGAATGCGAAGTCGAAATGGCAAACGCGATGGATCGTATTTATCTGGGTCAAGTCGGCGCCAAAGAGGGCATGGATGAATTCATGCGGGCCGTCAAAGACATACAGTCCAGATAATGGACTTGTTTAGTAACCCGTAAGGATCACGGCGGCAGTCAGAACCGCCGCCGTGATCGCGCCGTGTTGTTGCATCCAAATTTTATCAGGATTTTCTTTATGATGAACAGCAGAAAAAAAGAAGCCGTTGCCGCGGCCTTGTTCCTCAGTCCCAATATTCTTGGCTTTCTGGCCTTTACCATCGGACCCATCATAGCTTCTCTGTATCTGTCCTTTACCGAATGGAATTTAATCAAGGCTCCGAAATTGATTGGGCTGAGTAATTTTTTATCGTTGTTTCAGGATGATCGTTTTAAATTAATGGCTGTCAATACGACCGTGTATACTCTTGCGACCGTACCCTGCGGAATCGCCCTGGCTTTGTTCTTTGCCCTGCTGTTAAACATGAAAATAAAAGGGGTTACCGCCTTTAGGGGCATTTTCTTTATACCGGTAATTTCGACAATGACGGCGGTTGCCATGCTGTGGCGCTGGCTGCTTCAGGACGACATTGGTCTTGTGTATTATCTTCTTTCACTCTTTGGCGTTCAAAGTCCTCATTTCTTAAGCAGTTCCGAATGGGCTCTGTTTTCCGTCAGCGTTGTGAGTATATGGAAAGGACTGGGTTACAATATCGTTCTCCTCTTGGCGGGACTTCAAACCATTGATCCAACATATTATGAAGTTGCCCGTATGGACGGCGCTACCAGGTTTCAGCAGTTGAAAAATATAACCATCCCCCTGGTTTCTCCGGCATTGTTTTTTGTTATTATCATGGGTACCATTAGTTCGTTTCAGGTCTTCGATCAGACATTTGTAATGACCAAGGGCGGTCCCGCGTATGCCACCACAACCATTGTATATTATATTTATTTACAGGGTTTTCAGAGCATGCGGATGGGACGGGCCTGCGCGTCCGCCGTGTTGTTGTTCCTGGTCATAATGGGCATTACCCTTGTTCAATGGGGCTATCAAAGGAAATGGGTTAATTACTGATGAAGAAAAACGATGCTCTTGTTGTTGTTATTGTATACGCGATATTGATTGTCATGAGCGTGATAATGGTTTTTCCTTTTATCTGGATGGTTTTTACATCATTAAAACCCGCCGAAGAAGTTTTTTATTATCCCCCGCGGTTGTTGCCCATTAATTGGCAATTCGGGAATTATTTCAGTCTGTGGAACGCGGCGCCATTCGGAAAATTCTATATAAACAATATTGTAGTCTCAATCGCTATAACCCTGGGCCAGCTCATTACCTGTTCGCTGGGGGCGTATGCCTTTGCGCGGCTCAACTTTAAGGGCAGGGATAAATTGTTTCTGCTTTACCTCGCGACATTGATGATTCCTTTTCAGGTAACAATGATTCCCATTTATTCCATAGTTAAAGTCCTAAACTGGATAAATACGTTATGGGGAGTGATCATTCCTTCGGTATTCAGCGCTTACGGTACGTTCCTGCTCAGGCAGTTTTTTATGACTATCCCGAAGGAACTGGAGGAATCCGTAAAGATTGACGGCGGCGGTTTTTTTCTCTGTTACAGCGCTATTGTTTTGCCGTTAAGCAAGACCGCTCTGGCTACACTGGGAACCTTTGTGTTCCTGTTCGCCTGGAATAATTTTTTGTGGCCCATGCTTGTTCTTAATACCCTGGAATTCTATACACTGCCCCTGGGAATTACTTTTTTTCAGGGCCGTTATGGGACCCAGTGGAACATGCTGATGGGCGCGGGGGTTATAACCATGATGCCCCTGCTTTTGGTATATCTTTTTGCTCAAAGGTTTTTTATTAGCGGTTTAACCGTTGGCGCTGTAAAAGGATAAATTTTAATTATTTGGAGGTTGCTATGAAAGACTGGTACAAGAACAGGTTCAGAAGAAATTTGATTGATATGCATATTGAGGAATGGGACAGGGAATTCCTGTCGAAATTTGATCCTGATGTTTATTTTAACAATCTTAAAGCGGCAAATATAAACGCCCCCATGATTTACCTCCAGTCCCATGTGGGCCTCTGTTACTGGCCGACAAAAAGCGGCAAGATGCACGAGGGGTTTAAGGGGAAGGAGGATGTAATGCGCCGGCTTGTGGATAAATGCCATGAAGCGGGCATGGATGTCATAGCTTACTACAGCCTTGTTTACAACAACTGGGCATACAAACAGCAGCCCGGCTGGCAGATGAGGGATCTTCATAACCATGGCTCCAGGTTTGACGGCAACCGTTATGGTTTATGCTGTCCGAACAGCAAGGGATACAGAAATTTTATCGCCGAACAGATTGCCGAACTCGGCGATTATTTCCAGTTTGAGGGAATTTTTCTGGACATGACCTTTTGGCCCATGGTTTGTTACTGTGACAATTGCAGGAAACGCTGGGAAGAAGAGGCGGGCGGCAAAATGCCGGTTGTCATTGACTGGAATGATCCTCAATGGGTCAAATTTCAGCGGAAACGGATTGAATGGCTTGGGGAATTCGCCCAATTTGCCACCGCGGAAGTAAAAAAACACAAGCCCGATTGTACCGTCGAACATCAGTATTCAACGGCCCTTCATTTCTGGCGTTTTGGGGTTACCGAAAATATAACCCTGGCCAGCGATTACGCCGGCGGGGACCTGTACGGAGGCATAGCCGAGCAGTCCTTTGCCTGCAAAGTATATTATAACCTGACCCGCAATCAGCCATTTGAATATATGACTTCCCGGTGTTATACATCCCTTGCCGAGCATACCACCAACAAATCCATGGATCTTTTGAAGCTGAGTGTAATGCTTACGTATTTACACCACGGCGCATGTCTTTTAATCGACGCCATAGATCCTGCTGGAACCATCGACAGCCGGGTGTATAAAAAGTTCGGCGAGATTTTCCGGGAAGCCGAAGCCTATGAACCCTATTTGTCTACAGGACGGCATTCCTATGACGTGGGGCTCTATTTTAATATGTTCGCCAAAATGGATACCCTGGCAAATGGCATTCCTGTTGACAAACTGCCTGATAACGGAAATGCCCAGCCCCATGAAGAGGCCGTCATGGAAGCGGCAAATTCCCTGCGGAGTCACCATATCGCCTATTCGGTTGTAAACAACCACAGACTCGACCTGCTTGATGCCGTAAAAGTTTTGGTCCTCGCCGATGTTCCGTTCTTAAGCGATGCCGAACTTGACGCGATTAAAAGGTATATTAAAAACGGCGGCTCCGTGTATATAAGCGGCAGGACCGCTCCTTCCCTTGTTGAGGAGATCTTCAACATTAAATTTGAAGGCTATTCCGATCAGACGGTAACCTATGTTTCGCCGACGGAAGAAGGGCTCCCGGTATTCAGGGGCGAATATACACAACAATACCCCCTTGCCATGTTTGAACCCCAGCCGCTGTATTCGGGCAAAGCCGCCGGCAAGGTGCTGGGAACGATAACCTTTCCGTACACCATTCCGAATCCAAAGAGCAATTTTTCGAACATGTCTCCTGGAACCGGTGATGTTCAAAAAGATCTTGGCGAGCCAAAATACAAATTCGCCTCCATACATTCAAACCCTCCTGGTATATTTACCGAAAGGCCCGCCATGATTATGACGGAATACGGAAAAGGAAAGGTCTTTTATTCTACTCTTCCCATTGAGCGGGCAAAGCGGGAACAGCACAGCGATATTTTTGCCGGGATTATCAGGACGCTGATGAACGGCAAGACCCCGGTGTTTTCGGCGGATGACGCGCCTGAACCTGTGGAATGCATCCTTTTTGACGATCCCGAAAAAAAGGTAAAATTATTGGGGCTTATCAATATTCAGGAAAGCTTTCATACTATTCCTGTGCGTGATTTTACCGTGTCGGTGTATTCCGAAACATCCCCAAAGGAAGTTCTGATTCTGCCTGAAAAAAAACCGGTTTCTTTTGTTTGCGAAAACAACTGGATTAGAATGCACATTGATAATCTGCATATCTATTCAATGTTATTGATTCGGTAAATTTTTTGATGGAGATGTGACATGAACACAAAAGCTCTGGCGCAAAAAGCCCTTGAAAAGGGGAATGGTATTTTCCGGCTTGCCCCGGCGTGGGTTCCCCGTTCCTTTTGCCGTCCCGGCAGGCGTATTAAGCTGCATCCCAATGATTACTATGTCCTGGGGCTGGAACGCGGCGGCATTGATGAACGCTGGTTCGCCTCCGCAACCCGCGCGGAGAACGGTCCGAAGACCGCGGAAGATGAAGGTTTAAGTTATATTGTCGTGGATGAAAACGGGCGTGAAAAGGTTCTGCTCCGGGACGCGGTTGAAGAACTTAAAGGAGACGTAATAGGGCAGGTGCTGTATGACCGGTATGGCCGCTGGCCGGTATATTCAAAATTTTTTGATAATCTTGGCCCGCTGCCCCACCATATCCACCATAGAAACCAGCATGCCGCCCGGGTCGGCCTGTCGGGAAAACCGGAAATGTATTTTTTCCCCGCCCAGTTAAACAACCATGGCGGAGAGTTTCCTTTTACCTTTTTTGGCTTGAATCCCGAGGTGACTAAAGAGGAGTTATTAGAGGCCCTGCGGAATTTTACCCGGGGGGATAATAATATCCTTTCCCTTTCAAGAGCTTACAAGCTGGAACTGGATACCGGCTGGGATGTTCCCCCCGGAGTGCTCCACGCGCCGGGCAGCTTATGTACCTACGAACCGCAGTTTGCTTCTGATGTGTACGCCATGTATCAATCGGTGCTGTATTTTGAACATTCCGTACCGGAAGAACTTTTATGGAAGAATTGTCCCCCCGAAGAAAAAGGCAATTTTGCCTACCTGGCGGATGTGCTTGACTGGGACATCAACGTGGACCCGGATTTCCATAAAAACCGTTTTATGCGGCCCAGGCCGGTTCGGCCTCTGGCGGAGGCAAAGGAGCAGGGCTTTATTGAGGAATGGATCTGTTATAAATGCAAAGAGGTCAGCGCAAAGCGGTTAACTGTATTGCCCGGCAAAACCGTAACCGTCAAAGATTCCGCGGCCTACGGCATTATCTGTCTCGCGGGACACGGGAAGCTGGGGCTGTGGGATCTGGAAACCCCCGCGTTAATCCGGTATGGCCAGTTGACCAATGATGAATTCTTTACCACCGAAAAAGCCGCGAAAGCGGGGGTAACCATCACAAACGCTTCTTTAACTGAAGACATTGTTATCCTGAAACATTTTGCCGAAAATCCTGATTTGGTACTTTGAAAAATGGCAGATCCGCCAGAAAGGAGAGGATCGCCTCCGCCGTTTCGAGGGGCCTTTCCTGCTGGGGAAGATGCCCCGCGCCCTGTATGGTCTTGATCTCCGTCCCGTTCCGCAGCGCCAGTACGGCCTTTGCCGTTTCGCGGGGAATCACGGCGTCCTTTTCTCCCCATACAAGAAGGATTTTTCCGGGAAAGGCGGCAAGGCGGCGGGAAAAACGTCCGCCTGAAAAGATCCCCGCCGCGGCAAAACTGCGCAGGGCGGTAAAGTAGCCCCGCTCCTGGCTGCGGCTTTCCACCCTTTCAACAACTCGTTCACGGAGGAATTCCCTGTCTTCCGCGCTCATCGCGTCAAGATCGCCGTAGAAGGGGTAGAGCGAACGCCACGCCCCTTCGTGATCGGCCCTGAGGGACCTGTACCATCTTCTTCCGGCGAAGGGAAAGATCGCGGAAAGCAATGTCATTCCCGTTCCCGGACCGCCTGTCATGGGGAAACAGCCGTCAATAAGGATCAGCGCCCCCGCCAGATCCGGCCGCCTGAAAGCCGCCGCCTCGGCGACAAGGGCCCCCATTGAATTTCCCGCCAGTACGGCGGGTTTTCCATCTGCCGCCTTTTCCAGAAGCGCCAGGGCGGCCGCGGCCTGCCCGCGTATGTTCGCCCTCTTCGCCCGGGATCGTCCGAAGCCGGGAAGATCGGGGGCAATGACCCGGTTCCCCGCCGCGTGGAGGAGGGGCATGAGGTGACGCCAGGAGTCGGCCTCGTCGCCAAGCCCGTGGAGGAGCAGTACCGCGGGCTTCTGTGTGCCGCCGGGCGGCGTTCCCGAATCGTAATAAAAAACATCTCCGTTTTTAAGCGGAAGTGTTTTTCCCCAGGCCGCAAGGGAAGGCGGTATCTTCATGCGGGTATGGTATCATAAAAAAAGAAAAACGTACCGTGCGCCCGCCGCGGGCACGCAAAAGCCCTTGTCTTTTTATCTATACGGGTGTATAGTATTACAGGAAAAAATTATGGCGGAATTGCCGGATTTAGGGGAAAAAATCGCCGTTCTTGCCGGGGCGGCAAAATATGACGCTTCCTGCGCCTCCTCAGGTTCCACGGGAAGGGCGGCGGGCGCTTCCGGCGCGGGGGCATTTGGCGTTTCGGCGCCGGCCGGCGTGTGTCACAGCTGGACCGGGGACGGCCGCTGTGTCAGCCTTCTTAAAGTATTGTTCTCCAATGTCTGCCGTTTTGACTGCGCCTACTGTGTAAACCGCGCCTCCGCCGATGTCAGGCGCGTTTCCTTTACCGTCCGGGAACTGGTGGACCTTGCCTGCGCCTTTTACCGGCGTAATTATATAGAAGGACTTTTTCTTTCATCGGGGATCTTTTCGGACAGCGACATTGTCATGGAAAAGCTCATAGAAGTTGCCCGGCTTCTCCGTACCGAAGCGGGTTACGGCGGGTACATACACCTCAAGATCATTCCCGGCGCGGGGGAAAAGATGATACGCGAAGCCGGTATCTGGGCGGACAGGCTCAGCGCCAACATAGAGCTTCCGACCGGCAGGAGTCTGCGGAACCTCGCTCCCCAGAAGTCCGGGGACGTTATATTCGGCGCGATGGGGGAATTTTCCGCGTTGCAGGGCCAGTTTGAGGAGGACAGGAAACGTATCCGTTCCGCCCCGGCCTTTGCCCCGGCGGGGCAGAGTACCCAGCTTATCGTCGGGGCAAGCGCGGAAGACGACCGGCAGATCATCAACCTTTCGGGGGCCCTCTACAGGAAGTTTTCGCTCCGCCGCGTGTACTATTCGGCCTATATTCCCCCCGGATCGCCGGGCCGGGGCATTCCAGATCCCCGCCTGCCCGTTATGACGGGGCCTCCCGAAGTCATGGACCGGGCGGCCCCTCCGCGCCATCTTTTAATCCGGGAACACCGCCTCTATCAGGCCGATTGGCTTCTCCGTTTCTACCACTTTGCCGCCGCCGAAATTCTGGACGAATCTTCCCCCTTCCTCGATACCCGCCTGGACCCCAAAACGGCCTGGGCCCTGCGCCATCTGGAATTTTTTCCCGTTGAGGTTAACCGCGCCGACTACGAAGCCCTCCTCAGGGTTCCCGGCATAGGGGCAAAGACCGCCCGCCGCATTCTGGAAACGCGCCGTTCCCGCTCCCTAACTTTCGACAGCCTCAGGCGCATGGGCGCCGTTCTTAAAAGGGCCCGTTATTTTATTACGTGCGGGGGAACCTTCATCGACAAGCCGGAAGATCCTAGGCGGCTCCGCCGTATGCTTTCCGATGATGAAGACGGTTTGCAGCTGCCGCTTTTTGAGTTTTAGCCATGAAAAAGCCCCCCTTTGACCGCTCTCTGGCGGCTCTTTTCGGCATTCTTGACGGCGCTTTGCGGGGGTTTTCCGAAACGGAAACGGAAGACCGCGTCCGGGAATTCCGGCGTCTCCGCCTGAAAGGGGCGTTTGAATACGGCCTTTTGCCGGACCCCCTTGCGCTTGCGGGCGCGGCGCGGGATCTGTACGGCGCGTCGCCCGAAGCCTATGGGGATTTTGTATCCGCCTGGATGAGCGAACGGCCTGTTGAGGCCGCCATGATCCGTTTCGGCGTAAAGGCCCTTGCGCCCGGACATGCTTCCCGTGACTGGGGCGATCCCGGCGTACGGGCCGTTCTTGAAGCCTCCCTGAAAACCGCGCGCGAAACGGACCGCCTCATGGGGCTTCTTCGCTTTGCCCCTGTTTCACCCGGCCGGGAAAACAGCGTCCTTTGCGGGGGCGCGGTATACGCGGCCCGCTGCGCGCCGGATCATTATGTGCTTCCCGGGCTTGCCGGGCACTTCGCCCTCCGTTTCGGCGGGGAAAGCTGGGCCGTTATTGACGAAAGGCGCGGCGTCGTTCTTGTATGCGAAGACGAGAGTCCTCGCTGCACTGCTGTCCGCGAATGGACGGGAAGATTTTCCCCCGATCCCTGCGCCGATCTCTGGCGGCTTTACCACAGTTCAATCAATAATGAGAGCCGGAACAACGCGGACCTTCAGAAGCGGTTCCTGCCTGTCCGTTACCGGAAATACCTTACCGAATTTGACGCTTCCGAAGACGGGAGGCCGGAAAAGGACGCGGCACAGGGACTGCTGGATCTATAGACCCGTGGAGGCTTTTTTTATTTTTCTATATAATATGAAACTTGTTGAACAGCGGAATTGTTTGACAAGTGAAACTGCCGAGTAATTCCAGTATAAAAACCGGAGGAGACGTGGGTATAAAACCGGCTGTGCTGCTGCCCGTCTTTTTTTTGTTTTTAAGGCCTCCGGTCCCGGTCCTGTCCGCCGCGCCTTTTTCGGAGGCGGTTTTATCCGGGGAAGGGGCCGCCGGTCAGGATCCGCTTGTGCTTACCCTGGAAGACGCCGTCGAGCGCGCGCTGGATCAGAGCCTTGATCTGAAGAAAAGGCTCATCGATCTTTCAGCGGCGGAGTATTCCGCCGGACACCTGTGGTCCTTTATTTTTCCGGGGATCAGCGCGGGGGGCGGCGCGTCGTATGACCGGGGGCTTCTTTCATCCGGTTCAGGAAAGCACAGTTATGAGCTGTCGGCGGGGGTGAGTTTATCCCTTAACGCCGGTATTTCCCGGGCCATGAAGATGACCGTTCTTGCCTATGAACTGAGGATGCTCGAATATGAAGACGCCAGGCGCATGCTTGATATAGAAATCGCCAAAAATTTTTACACCCTCATCGCCGAACGGGCGAACCTTTCCAACCTTCAAAACCACCTGGAGCTTGCGGAAAAGCAGCTTGAACAGGACAGTGTGGCCTTCAGGAACGGCGCCAAGGGGGAGCTTGCCTTTCTCCAGAGCAGACTCGGCGCCGAAACGGCGCGCTATAACCTCAGTACCGCCCGGACTTCCTATACGGACAGGCTCGGCGAATTTCTGGTACTTTTGGGACTGCCCCAGGATGCCGGCATCGAATTTTCCGGGGAGATGGACATCCGTCCGGTGAACGCCGACGGCGACGCGCTGATACGGCAGTACCTTTCAGGCAGGCCCGACATTGTTCAGCAGCGGAAACATATTGAAAGTCTTGAGCACGCGGAAAAACGGATCGCCCTTGAAAGGCGCGCGCCGTCGGTAAGCCTTCAGGGCCGGTGGAACCTTTCCCATATTGATCCTGTTGCCGACAGGCTTTCCGGAAGCGTTTCCGTCAGCATTCCCGTAGATTCCTGGATACCCGGCGCCGCCGCTTTTCAGCAGATACGGTCGGCCGGAGCGGAACTCGAAAAGGCCCGCATCGATCTTAAAAACACCGAACAGGCGGCCGCGGCGCGGATCAGATCCCTTGCGTCGGCCCTTGTCAATTCGTGGACCAGCGTGGAGATAGCCCGCCTCAGCGTGGACATGGCCCGGCGCACCTATGAGCTTAACGAGCAGGGGTTCCGGGGGGGAACCGTGGAATCGCTGGCGCTGGAGGAATCCAGAAACAGTCTTGCGCTCAGGCAGCAGCAGCTTCTTGAGAGCGAACTTTCCTACAAGATTATGACGCTCGATCTTGCCGCGGCGCTTGACATAGCCCGCGGGGATCTGGCGGCGGCCGCCGGGGGCGAAGGCGGCGCGGATTTCGTCCCGGAAGGAGGATGAACGGTGGGTACCGGAAAGAAAATGAAACTGCTTACGCCTGTGCTGATCATTCTTGCCGCGGGTTTTCTCCTGCTTTCGGGGTGGACCCTTTTCAGCCGCAGCCGGGGCAGGGCCCAGGCGGGCGGGGAGCGGCAGGGGGGCGGGACCCGGAGCCTTACCGCGGTACGGGTTACCCCGGTAAGGCCGGAAACCGTGGAAACCGGCGTGGTAATAAACGGGGACGTGATCGCCCGGAATCAGGTGTCCATATACCCCGCCATGCCGGGCAAACTTACCGAGGCGCGTTTCAGCGTAGGCGATTATGTGACCCGCGGGGATGTGATGGCCATGGTAGACCCGTCCCGTCCCGGCGAGGTGTATTCGCTAAGTCCTGTGGTGTCCACCGTTTCGGGCACCGTTCTGGGCGCCCCGTACAGTCCGGGGGATACCGTCGCCACTTCCTCGGTAGTGTATGTGGTGGGGGATCTTTCCGAACTTCTTGTTGAAACCTTTGTTCCCGAACGCTTTTCCACCGCGGCGCATCCGGGGCTTGCCGCGGAGGTAAGCCTTGAGGCCCTTCCCGGCGAACATTTTTCCGCCGTGGTGGAGGAGATAAATCCCGTTCTTGATCCGGCAAGCCGCACCCTCAGGATCAGGCTGCGTTTTTCAGGCAGGAAGGACAGCCGGATCAGGGCGGGAATGTTCGCCACGGTGAGCCTTGTCACCGAAACAAGGGTGAACGTTCCTGTTATTCCCCGTTTCGCCGTTATCAATACCTACGGTTCATGGGTTGTGTTTGTCGTAAACGACGGCGCCGCTTCAAGGCGGGCCGTGACGCCGGGAATCGAAAACGAGGAATATGTCGAAATTCTTGAAGGTCTTGAAGAAGGGGAGCTTGTGGTGACGGCGGGACAGAATTTCCTGAGCGACGGGGACCCGGTAAGGGTACTTGAATGACCATAGCGGAATATTCGGTCAAACGGCCGGTGACCATCATCATGCTGTATGCCCTTGCCATGGGCGTGGCGGCGACGCTTGTTCCCAACATAGCGGTGGATCTGTACCCCTCGACCGACAGGCCCGTCCTTTCGGTGTATACCCGCTTCCCCGGCGCGGGCCCGGCCGATGTGGAGCGGAACGTTACCGATCCCCTTGAACGGGCGCTTTCATCCTCGCGCGGCCTCCGTGAAATTACCAGCAATTCCGGTTTCGAACAGAGCTATATCAATTTGAATTTTGCCTATGGCACCGACATGGACGAGGCGCTGACCGACGCGCAGACCCTGGTGAACCGCCTTGCCAATTCGCTTCCCGACGGGACGGAAAGCCCCACGGTAAGGCGCTTTGACATGTCCGCGATGCCCATAATGCGGCTTGTGGTAAGGGGCAACTATCCGCCCGATCAGCTCCGGCTTTTTGCGGAAGACGAAATACAGCCGGGCATTGAGCGCGTCATGGGCGTCGCCTCGGCGCAGGTAACCGGAGGAACTACCCAGATCATCAAGGCGGCCGTCTCGCTTAACCGGCTTGCCGCCTTTAACCTTACCCTGAATGACGTTACCTCCGCCCTGCGCGGGCAGAGCGTTCTTGCCTCCGGGGGAAGCATCATAAGGGGCGAGCGGGAATATCAAATCATGACAAGCCAGGAGCTTACCGAAGTTGAGCAGATAAGGCGGCTTGTGGTAAAGAACATCAGTGTGCCCCCCGGCGAAAACAGCGCAGGGGCGGACCGCTCCCAGGTAGTGCGGCTTGAGGATATTGCCGCGGTAAGCCTTGCCTATGACGACAACGCTACGCGCGTGTATGTGGACGGCCAGAGCGGCGTGTACATACAGGTGACAAGCGAAAGCGACAGCAATCAGGTGCTGGTGGCAAGACGGGTGCGCGAGGCCCTTGAGGAGATCAACACGGATCTGCCCAGGGGCATTACGGCCAGCGTGCTTTCCGACAACACGAGCCTTATCAACGCGACGCTTTCCCAGGTGTATTCGAACGCGCTGCAGGGCGCGGTCCTCGCGATGCTAATCCTCTTTATTTTTCTCAGAAACATCAAGGGAACCGTTATCATCGGGCTTTCCATTCCTATTTCAATACTCCTTACCCTTATGTTCATGTCCGCCTTCGGCTTTACGCTGAACCTGCTTACCATGACGGGCCTCATCCTTGGCCTGGGGATGACTGTGGACGCGTCCATCGTCATTCTTGACAACATCCACAATTACCGCGCGCGGGGGGCCAAGAGCGGAATCGCCGCGGTACTCGGCAGCCAGGAGATGATGCGGGCCATTGTTACAAGCACTACCACTACCTTATGCGTGTTCATTCCCCTTATCATCTACCGGAACGATCTTGAAATGATGGGGCAGCTTTTCAGCGATTTGATATTTACCGTGGTAATTTCCCTGAGCTGTTCCCTTGCCGTGGCGATAACGCTGGTGCCTGCCCTGGCGGGTTCTGTTTTCAGACTCGATACGAGGAAACAGAAGCCCCTGAAAAACCGCCTGCTCCGATCCGCCGACCAGGCCATGGATACGTTTTTTGGGGCAATGGACAGGGCGTACACCGCCGCCATTGATTACTGCCTTAATCACCGCGCGCTTGTACTTGTTCTGACGCTGGGAATACTTGTTTTTTCCCTTATGCAGTTCAGCGGCATCGGGATGAACCTCTTTATACGCACGCGGACCGATGATTTTGTCAACCTCAACGTCGCCATGCCGCAGGGTTCAACTATTGAGGCAACGGAGGCTGTGCTTCTGGATCTGGAAAAACTTGTAAAGGAAAACATCGAAGGCTATCTGCACATTATACTGACGGCAAGACGGTCCGGAAACAACCAGGGGACCCTTCAGATCGTGCTGCCCGAACCGGCGCGGCAGATAGATACGCCTGACACCGTCATCGAAAAGCTCACCCCCTTTACGAGGTTCATGCCGGGAATCGACGTTACCTTCCGGGCCGGCCGGAGCATGGGGAATACCCAGGCCATAGAGATCGCGGTAAGTTCCCGCGACGCCGGCGCCGTCATGGAAACCGCCGGGGAAATACGGAATGTGATTGTCCGCTATCTGCCAGAGGTGGAAAATCCCGAAATCAACCTCACGGAGGGCGCCCCCCAGCTGCAGGTGGAAGTTGACAGGGCCAGGGCCGCCGCGCTGGGGATCTCCCTTTCCGCCGTTGCCTCGGAAATAAGAACCGCCATGGAAGGCGCCACCGCCGCCGTTGTTTCCCGCGGCGACAGGCTCATAGACCTGGACGTGATGCTCCGCGACGAAGACAGGCGCGGGCTTTCCAGCCTTGACGCAGTCTTTGTGTTAAGCCGCGGCGGGGACCGCGTCTCGCTTTCGAACGTTGCCCGCATTATAGAAAACCGTTCCCCCTCTTCGATACGCCATGAAAACCGCGAGCGTGTTGTAAGGGTAACGGGGGATCTTCCCAGGGGAATCGCCGTTACGGACATGCAGAGGCGGGTAGAGGAAACGATAGGGGCCAACGTGATCCTCCCGGAGGGCGTAACGGTGCGTTATCTTGGCGAAGCCGCCGAAGTGACTGCCTATAACCGCCGTTTTATTTTCATTATTGCCGTGGCCGTTTTTATGGTATTCGCCCTTATGGCAAGCCAGTTTGAATCGCTGGTTGATCCTCTTATCATTTTCTTTTCGATACCGCTTCTTTTTATAGGCGTTATCTGGATCTACAAAATAGGCGGCGAAGCCATGTCGGTGTTTTCGGCGGTCGGCGTTATCGCGCTTGTGGGAGTGGTGGTGAACAACGGCATTGTCCTTGTGGATTATACCAACACCCTCCGTGCGCGCGGCATGAAGGTCCGCGAGGCGTGCATTGAGGCGGGCCGCAACCGCCTTAGGCCCATCATGATGACGGGCCTTACCACCATACTCGGCATGCTTCCCATCGCGTTCTTCCCCGGCGCGGGCGCGGATACCATACAGCCGATAGGGAAGACGTTTGTGGGCGGCCTCTCTGTCAGTTTTTTCATGAGCCTTCTTGTGACGCCGGTGATGTATTCGCTCCTTAATTCACGGCACGACAGAAAAGATCGATACGACAGAGAAGATCGATCATTGCGCGCCGGCGCGGGGCAGGGCCAAAACGGACAAGATTAGGGCCGCGATTGTGGGGCTTGGCCGCATCGCGGGCCTTCTTGAAGACGACGCCCTGCGGGAAAAGCCCTGTACGCATGCCGGGGCGATTTGCGCCGACGGGGAGTTTATCCTTGCGGCCGGCGCCGACACGGACGGGGAACGGCGGCGGCTTTTTTCGGAAAGATGGGGGAAGAAAGGCCCCCTTCCCGTATATGCCGGCGCCGAAGAGATGCTTAAAGCCTGCGCCCCCGATGTCCTTGTCATCGCTACCCATCCTGACAGCCACGAACGGTACTGCGCCTTGGCCGCCGTTTCCCGCGTGCCCGTGGTGATCTGCGAGAAGCCCCTTGCGGACAGCCTCCGCGCCGCGCGGCGTATCGCCGCGCTGGAAAAGAAAGGCGGCCCCGTAATCATCGTTAACCATGAACGGCGCTACGCTCTTGACTACAGGAAGGCGAAGCAGCTCATTAACGGGGGGCGCTTCGGGCCGCTTCTGGGCGTAAGCGCCCGCCTTTACATGGGAACGCGGCGGCTTCTTGACGTGCTCTGGCACGACGGGACACATCTTGCCGACGCCGTCATGTACCTGTCCGGAATGACGCTTAAACACCGGAAAACCTGGGGCGCTCCCCTTTCGGCCGCGCGGGGCTCCGCCTGGCTTTTGGGTCTCCTGGTCCGGGAAGGCGCGCCTGTGGCGCCGGGGGAAAGACAGCGGCCCGTTCCCTTTGTTATGGAGCTTGGCGCGGGGCGGGATCACCTGGCCTTTGAAATGACTTTTTCCCTTGAACGGGGGCGCCTTCGCATAGGAAACGGGATTTTTGAATTATGGGAATCCGGGCCAAGCCCCTACGCCGAACAGTTCCGTTCCCTTAAAAAAACGGAAGACGGCTTTGCCGGAAAGACAGGTTATTTTGCCAACATGATACGGGACGCAGCGGCCTGTATACGGGATCCCGCGCGGAAACCCCTTTCGGGCGCCATGGACGGGCTTAAAGCCGTAGAATACCTTGCGTCGGCAGGGCGCTGGGGACGCGCCCCGTAAAATCGGAGGAGGGGGAGTCGAACCCCCGACATCCAGCTCCCAAAGCTGGCGGTATAGCCACTAACCTACCCTCCGTTTTTACCACCGGATTTGTTCAATAACTGAAATTATTGAACAAGTCCACTATATCCGGCTGTCCTGCCCGCGTCTACATGGGGGCAGGATACGAAAGGCGCAGGGGCGCAAGAGGAAGGCGCCTTGTATTGCCGCAAGCGGCAAGAAGCGCGGTCATGCCCGCGGCCGGCCGGCGTTGCCCTGGCGTCTGTTAGAAGTCTTCCCCGCCCGGAGGGAACATATAGAGATCCGGCAGTTTAACGATACGGCTCATGGAGAAGGTGTTGGAGAACTGGAAATCGCTTATAACCGGCACCTGAAAAAAATGGTTAAGCGGTTCAAACCCCGGAGCTTCGGCTGTTATTGTAAATTCGAAATTTTTGTGAAGGTTTCCCGACCGCGCCGGGATGGGAATGGGCCAGAAGCTGAAGGCCCCTTCGGTATTGAGAACAAGAGAGCAGGGGTTCTGCCAGTTGTAGTCCTTCATGACGACGAGTTCCCCGTTATGGCGGAGTTCCACTTTGATGCCCGACATGGGGGAAAAGTCAAGGCCGTTAAACAGGCGTCCAACAATGGTAGGAATGTTGAACATGGGCTTTGATTCTTCCTGAACGGCCGCCTCCTCCTTTCCCTTGTGGCTGAAGTTGGGCCTGAGGTTGTGGTTTATCTGCCTGATTCCCTCATAGGCAAGGGTGACGGTATCCGCCTCTTCCTGCTGGCGCAAAAGGGGCTCCATTTTCGTTCTGGCGGCTCCCCGGTTTGAGACAATGTACCGGGGCGGGGTTCTGTTAAGTACATAACAAACCGTATCAAGGCGGCACTGATCACAGGTACACAGCCTTTCGGGGTTTTCCCCGGCGGCAATGGCTTCGAATATTTCCGCAACCTTGGCGATAATTATTTCTTCGGCGGTATTGTGAATATTCATGTGTCCCCCCTTATAAATGTAATCATTTTCCCCATATATGCAATACATGCGGAACGGATACGGGCACAGCGGCCCCCGGAGCCGCCTCTAACAGGCAGCGGGATCCGGTTCCTGCAAAAAAGCGCCGGGAAATTCCGGCAGCGACTGCAGTTTTTCGTCATGAACGGGATCGGTAAAGACGCGGACGGTGTAAAGCGATTTTACAAAGGTGTTTACCGTTTCACTTTGAAAGGCGCTGGAACTTCCGGCAAAATACCGTCCTTCGTCCCTTACAAAAAGGCCGGTTTCAAAGGAAACGGGCTCGGGAACATCGATAATGAGTTCCCCGTCCCCGATGGGGATTCCGGCTTTTCGCAGTTTTCCGGCCAGTTCTTCCTCAGAGGCCGACCGTCCGCGTATGTCCCTAAGATGGCGGTGTTTTTCTTCGGCGTAGGGGAATTCCGCCGCCGTACTGTAGAGCCGGCCTTCGCGCACGGCGCCTGAAAGGGGGCTTTTGATCAGGGTAAAGAGGCTCTGATCGTCCAGATCGTAGAGTTCTTCCGGGGCGATTTTCCCCGAATCAAGAAAACCCGAAAGCGCCTTTTTGATCATTGCCGTGGCCGAACGGACCTGCCGGTGCCAGTAGACGGTGCGGTACATAAGGTACTTTGAAAAGAGAACGGATTCCACGCTGGGAATGCCCCGCGAATCGATATCTACCCCCCGCTCGGGGTGGGGGTACAGCCGGGAAATGATAAAATCAACGTCCTGGGCGCCGTAGGGAACCCCGCAGAAACGGGCGTCCCGGTTAAGGTAATCAAGCTTGTCCGGGTCCAGCGCCCCCGAAAGGAGTCTGCGGTAAAAAAGCGGCTCCCTGCCGTTTTCGGGCAGGGACGTATCCACGATGGCCGCGGTAAGAACGGGGTCCGCCCCGGCGGCCGAAAGGAGGCTCCGCACGGGTTCGGCAAGGATGATTTCCCCGGTGAGTTTTTCATGGGATTTAAGCGAAAGTTCCTTGAGCGAATGGGTATAGGGAAAGTGCCCCAGATCGTGGAGCAGGCAGGCGCAGAGGAAGGAAAGGGCCCCCTCCGGCGTGATCCAGTCTTCCGCCCCCCGCCCGGTAAGGTTTTCAAGGAGCCTTTTTCCCAAATGGTAAACCCCCACCGAATGGCTTGCCCTTGTGTGTGTGGCCCCCGGGTAAACGCAATACACCGGCCCCAGCTGGAAGATGCGGAAGAGCCGCATAAAAGGGGCGGATCTTGTAAGGGCGGCAATGCCGGGGGTAAGATAAATATGGCCCCACAGCGTATCCCGTATGGGCTCGGTAAAGCCGCTTGAGAGGGCGGAACGGACGGAGGACTTCATGGAAAAGATCCTATCCGCCGCGGCCCTTCCTGTCCAGCGCCCGCCTTGGAGTTTTACGGCATCCAAACCACGCCCTGCCCCCAAACTACGTTGTACCGCCGTAAAACTCCCCAGCCGAAGGCGAAGCTCTGCTTTGCCTTCGGCCGCCTTCGGCCGCCTTCGGCCTATTTGACCTTTCATGGACGGTTTATTAAAATAAAAAAGTATGTTGCAGCGTATGATGATCCACAAAGAGTGCCTGTGCGCGAAAGTCCGTGCGGGCTTTCGTACAAAACTGGTAATTGCCGGAATTCTTTTCTTTTCCGCCGCCGGAAGCTTTTCCCAGGATGAGGCGGTTTCTACCCCGGAATCCGTTTCACAGGAGGAAGAAAACGGGACTATTCCCGATGAGCTGCGCCGGCCGCGGCGGGGGGAAGATCCCCGCTACCCTGAGGACATGGTTATAGGAGAGCTGGGCAGGGGAAAGGCCCCCGAAGAGGCTTGGCGTTTGGCGGAAGATCTGCTTTCCGCGCTGGTCATGCAAGACCGTTCACGCCTTTCTTCGGTTGACAGCCTCATTCTGGATAATCTCCTGGGGACCCTTGGCGAAATAGATCCCGGGACGTTCCGCCTGGGAAGCGGCAGGGAAGAGCCCGGCGGATCCGTTTCTTTCCTGGTCCGTTTCATGGGAAGGGAAGAATGGATAGCCGGGGAACTGTACCTGCGTCCCCCGGAAACACAGGAGTCCCGGCCGGAGGCATCCGCGCCGGAAGCGCCCGCGGTGGAAGCAGGGGAGACGGCGGAAACGCCGGAGGAGCCCGCCGCGGAACCTGCGGGCATGGCCGCCGCGGGCATAGCCGGGTGGCATTTTGACGATCTGCTGCTGGAGGAAAAACGGAGCCGCGGCACGGAAAAGGACTTCTCCCTTGATTTTTCCCCATATGAACGTTTTTTCTAGGAAATAATATGGCGACGCCGATTAAGCGCATAGAAAAGGATTTTCTCCTTAAAGTGCTGTACGATGAACAGATCCCCATTATGTATCTGCGGGACAGAACCGAGTATATTCTTCTCCTGGAAAAGCCCGCCAAAAGCGAACTTTTTTTCAAGGCGGACAGGCCCATCAGCAGGCTCAAAATACGGAGCAAGCTCGATCTGATGTTCGATTACCGGGGACAGGTTGTCATTTTTTCTGTTGAGGTAAGTTCCTTTAAGGATGAATCTATAGTCGCCGCCGCGCCGGAATTTCTGTACAAGAATCTGGACCGTTCCTATTCAAGGGTTGTTACCCCGCCGGAACTGCAGGTGCAGCTTACCTTTCTTGGGGACCGTTATTCCCTTTCCTTTCCCAAAGTTACCGAATATGAAAGCGGCGATACCGGCGATTTCATGCGGGATGTTGATCCCCGGAACCTTTCGGGGCTCATTGATCAGATGGCCTTGTGGATCAAGAATTACGCCAACGGTTACAAGCTCGTGATCTTCAAGGGGGTAAAGCCCTCCTCAACCGAAGAGCGCGTCGTCGCCGAAACCGGCAAGACCTTTTACCTGCCTTCGACGCTGGCGGGCTTTCCCCAGGCCGATCCGTACCCGAGGAAGCGCATTGTTACCGGAGAAATGTTCAAACGCTACCTTGAAAGCACCGGCGTCGATCTTGCGTATGTGGACAGCGCGTGCGCCCGGTTTGTCAAGGCGAAATTCGACAGCGGCATTTTTTCCGACGCGTGGATTCCCGTTCTTTTTCAGGAATACGTGATTGGCTACATTCACATCTGGATCAACAAGGAAGGAAAGCTTCCCTTTGACTACGGGGTCATAGACACGCTTTACCAGTTTGCCAAAGTGCTTGCGTATTCGCTCAAAATCAACGGCTATTTTGACAGCGGAAAAGTCAAGAACGATCCTTTTGAGGGAAAGGTTATCGACATCAGCGCGTCAGGACTTCTTTTCGCCTATCCTCATTCGAACCTGTCTTCGGCCCTCTTGCCCGACAGCGAACTTTCGGTAAAGCTCATCATGCCGCGCCGCAGCGTCAACGCCAACGCCAGAATAGTCAGGCGCTACAAGGATAATTCCATGGGCTATTTCGGCTGCCGCTTTCTCGATATGGCCCCGGAGGACATGCGTTTTCTTTTTGAGTACATTTACGGCAAGCCCTTTACCGACACGGACGTGAACTTCCTTACCGGGCAGGTGTAGGGGACTTCTGGAAACCCCGGTTGGGTTTTTAGAGGTTCCCTTTAGTGTGAAAGGGCGCTGATGGCGTCGCCGATTTTCTCGTAAAGCGGAAAATACCCCGAAAGTTTTGTTTTTTCCAGCACCGTGCTGACCGCGCCGTGAACATTGGCAATCGCAAGCTCAAGGTTCATTTTTTTGAATGTTGAAGAGATGAAGATCAGCGCGCCTATGCCGCTTGAATCGATGGTCTTCACGTCCTTTACGTTTATGATGAGCCGTTCAACTTTTTTTTCTATCATCTTCATCACCACTTCCTTGAGCCTGTTTGAGTCAAACAGGCTCATTTCCCCCCGCAGATCGATGATGTAGACAAGCTGATTGGTACGTATTCTAATCTTTGTAACCCCTTTTACCTATCATATCTTTTTTTCCGGAATTTGTCAAACGCGCGCTAAAGGTGAAGCTCCGCTGCGTCTTTAGCACGGCACGGCGGGCGGCCAAAGGGGACTGCCGGTTTACCGCTCCAGCTTCCGGTAAACATAGCGGCGGGCAATACCTTCTTTGTCTTCCCCTCCGTGCTGCCCCCTCCATTCGGCGTATTCCGACCAGTTGCCGTCGAACCAGACCGCCTCCCCGTTTTCAAAGGCAAGGATGTGCGTGGCGATACGGTCAAGAAACCAGCGGTCGTGGCTTATCACAAGGCTTACCCCGGCGAAAGCGTCCAGGGCGTCTTCAAGGGCCCGCAGGGTGTTTACGTCAAGATCGTTTGTGGGCTCGTCAAGGAGAAGCACGTTGGCCCCTTCCTTGAGCATCACTGCAAGGTTGAGCCGGTTCCGCTCCCCGCCTGAAAGGACACCCACTTTCTTCTGCTGATCGGCCCCCGAAAAATTGTACCACGCGCAGTAGGCCCGTGAATTGACTTCCCGCGCGCCTCCCAGCTTGATTATATCGGCCCCGCCTGAAAGCTGTTCCCATACGGTCTTGCTGCCGTCAAGATCCCGCCGCATCTGATCGGCGTAGCCAATCTTGACACTTTCACCCTTTTTTATTTCGCCCGAATCAGGCTTTTCTTCGCCCGAGATGATTTTAAAGAGCGTGGTTTTTCCCGCGCCGTTGGGCCCGGTGATTCCCACGCACGCCCCCGGCGGAACGGAAAACGAGAGATTTTCAAAGAGGATTTTTTCACCGTAGGATTTGGAGATGGCAGAGGCTTCGATGACAAGTTTTCCCAAATGGGGGCCTGAGGGAATGGTGATGCGGTTTTCCGCGCCTGTGCCGCGCTGTTTTTCCCGTTCGTCGTCCTGAAAAAGCTTTTCGTACGCGGTGATACGCGCCTTGCTTTTTGCGTGCCGTCCCTTTGGACTCATCCGTATCCATTCGAGTTCCCGCTTGAGGGTGCGCCGCCTTTCGCTTTCACCCTTTTCCTCAAGCGCAAGCCGCGCTTCTTTCTGTTCCAGCCACTGTGAGTAGTTTCCCTTCCAGGGAATTCCCTCGCCGCGGTCGAGTTCCAGTATCCAGCCCGCGACGTTGTCAAGAAAATAGCGGTCATGGGTAACGGCTATGACGGTTCCCGCGTACTCGCGGAGATGACGCTCAAGCCACGCGACGGTTTCGGCGTCCAGATGGTTGGTGGGTTCGTCAAGGAGCAGTATATCAGGCTTCTTCAGGAGCAGCCTGCACAGGGCGGTCCGCCGCCGCTCCCCGCCTGAAAGGTGATCGGTTTTTTCACCGGCGGGCGGGCAGCGGAGGGCTTCCATGGCAAGGGCAAGGCGGCTGTCCAGGTTCCAGCCGTCGGCGGCCTCAATTTTTTCCTGCAGTTCCGCCTGGCGCGCGCCGAGTTTATCGTAATCGGCGTCCGGTTCCCCGAACGCCTCGCTTACCTTGTCGAATTCCGCGAGCAGATCGGTAAGTTCCTTTACCCCTTCGGACACGATTTCCCTTACGGTTTTTCCCGCTTCCAGGCGGGGTTCCTGTTCCAGATAGCCGACGGTGTATCCGGGGCTGACGGATACTTCGCCTGAAAATTCCGTATCAAGGCCCGAAAGAATGTTAAGAAGGCTCGATTTTCCCGATCCGTTAAGACCGATGACCCCTATCTTGGCCCCGTAAAAATACGAAAGGCTGATATCCTTGAGCACCTGCCTGGTTCCGTGTTTTTTTGAAACGCGGTACATGGAGTAAATGATTTTTTTGTCGTCGACGGTAGGCATGGAGGCAGTATAGCAAATAATGCGCTTTACATCCAGATGTACGGTGTTAAAACGCATGCGTTTTATATCCGGCGGCGCGTGGTTAAGGCGCATGCGTTTTACGCCCGGCAGTATGTGGTTAAGACGCATACATTCTGTGTCCGGTGCTCTCATCTGCCGCCGGTATGATGCGAATATGTGCGCTTTACGTTCCGGTTGTGCGAAATGCCCTCTGCGTTTTTATCAAGAATCAATGAAATATAGGAGCTTGTTCCAAAAAAGACTTGACGAATGTATAAACATAGTATATACTATTATACAGGAGTTATAATGATGGAAGCGGTAATAAAGAAATGGGGAAACAGCCTGGGAATACGGATTCCAAACTTGATTATACGGGAATTTTCATTAAAGGACGGGTCCTTTGTTGAAATAAAGAAAATGGGAAATGAAATAATTATAACACCAAAAAAAAAGAAGGCATTATCGGAAATGTTGGACGCGATCAATGAACAAAATATCCACAAAGAAATGGAAACAAATGGGCCTGTAGGAAAAGAAATATGGTGAATAAAGAATATGTTCCTGAACGGGGGGATATTATATGGCTTGATTTTAACCCGCAGACAGGACATGAACAAAAGGGTCAACGGCCCGCGATAGTAATTTCTCCCGGAGAATATAATGAGAAAGTAAATTTGGGATTATTTTGTCCCATCACAAATAAGGAAAAAAACTATCCATTTGAAGTAAAAATCAAGAACGGAAAAATTGACGGTGTAGTTTTATCCGATCAGATAAAAAGTTTGGATTGGACAAAAAGAAACATAGAATATATTACACGAGCCACAGATGAAGAAATCAGTGAAATAATAAGTAAATTGAATGTATTAATAAATCAATAATACAATGGAAAACGGGGGAGGGGGTACTTCGCGTAACAGGCACAAAAATATGACAGGCTCAAGTACCGCCCTTACACCATTTTGTTTTCTCTATTTTATTTTTCCGTCTATTATCTTTTTATATAATATTTCTTCCAAATTTCTTCTTCCATCAATTATTGATATTATGTTTACATTTTGCTCTTCAACTTTGTAATATAGTATCCAATTATCCTGAATTATTTGCCTATAATCATTTACGCCGATGTCCTTCAATATTTGTACCGTTTTCCCAATTCCGGGCATATCTTTTAACTTTTTTATTTGGGCATTAATTTTTGAATATATTTTTTGAGCAATGTTCTTCCCTACATTATATTTATACCATGATAGTATTTCAATAAATTCTTCTCCCGCGTCTTTCGACCAAATAATTTTATATTTCATCTTCATTCCAATATTTTCTCAATTCTTTTGTCCATTTCTTCTTCGGATAGTATATTCCCGTTTTTTATATCGTTTTCACCAATAGATAAAATTTTGAGTAAATTTATTGCGTCCATGATATTTTGATAATAATTTACATTCATTAAAACAGCCTTTGCTTCCCC
>JAISAQ010000068.1 GCA_031266775.1 Treponema sp. | reverse complement strand
TGATTCGTTGCGACGGGTCCATGTCCAAGCCCCTTGGGGCGGAACCAAGGGTATGGACCCTGAGTCAAATACCTTATGAGAACAACATACCCCGACCGCTTGCGGCGGGGTTGTTGATTTGTAAATTCATATTTTTTTTGAATATTTTTTATAGCATATCAAGCGCATCAAAAATCCGCCAATCCACCCGACAGGGGCTGCAATCCATATCCCGGTTACACCTATTGATTTGGATAGAAAATAAGCCGTTGGAACCTGTAATAAACAGAAGGATATGATCGTTGAAATCATCGATATATGCGGTTTTCCATTCCCCAATAAAATGCCATTTAATATATGCATAAAGGAGAATATAATATAAAACGCACTTACTGTATATAAATACTCTACCCCTGCTTTTACAACATCACCACTATCACAAAATGCCAGAATCAATTTGTCCGCAAACAGGTAAATACTAAACGAAATAACTATGGATACAACAGCCAAAAGAACGCAGGCCGTTTGTATACCTTTTTTAACCCTGTCCGGTTTATTTGCTCCTTCATTTTGTGCGACATAATTCGACATGGCTCTGCCAATATTAACGGCGGGCATAGTTGCAAAACCGTCAATTTTGGATGCCGCAGTATAACCTGATATGGAAATTGGACCAAATCCGTTTATTAATATTTGTAAAACTGAACTTCCCAAACTGATGAACAACTGTTGTAATGTCGCCGGGATTCCTATTGTCATTCCGGTTTTAAAAATGTCAAAGTTGAAATATGTATTTTTCAATTTTATTTTAAAATGAGAATTGTATTTATTTACATAATACAAGCAGGCAAAAAAGGCGAAAAATTGTGATGCTACCGTCGCTATCGCCGCCCCTTCAACTCCCCATTGAAAGACAACAACAAATAATATATCCAAAACTACATTCATTAATGCCGCAATAATGAGCAATAGTAACGGGGTCTTTGAATCTCCTGTTCCTCTTAAAAAACTGGAACAGGCATTGTATATAAATACCGGAAGAATGCCTATAAAAGTTATTTTAAGATAACTGCCCGCTTGATCCCGAATTTCTATTGGTACATTAAATATTTTCAGGAATACATCATACTTTATTATTCCAAATAGTGTTATAGGCACGCCTGATAAAACAACTACCCATAATCCTGTATCTGCTGTACTTTGTATTTTTTCTTTATTCCCTTCTCCGTACATTTTTGATATAATGATTCCAAAACCTGTTGTTATTCCCATGGCCACTGCCAATATAATGCTGCTGATACCGAAACTGGAACCAACTGCCGCCAATGAATTCTCGCCAAGTGTCCTTCCTACAACCATACTGTCAACAAAACCGTATAACTGTTGAAAAATATTACCCAGGAGGATAGGTAAAGCAAACATTATTAATGTTTTGAATACATTGCCTTCTGTTAAATCTGTTCCGGAATTTTTGTTTTCCATATTTTCCCTTAAAATTAAATTTTTGGAACAGACTCAAATATAAAAAGCGGGCAGAACCCGTAATTTTAGTGTATACATTTTCCTTTGGAAATATCCCAAAGTTCAATGAAAAATTTTACCGCGAAATCGGGGAACAGGCGTTATGTTTCTCTTAGCCGCCGTTCCGTCCGGGAAACGCTTCCGAGAGATCCCTCTGGTTAAGGAGCATCACCGAACCGTCGGCCCGCTGGGTGATGATGTAGTTTCCCGAAAAGATGACAGAGGCAAGAGGATGCACCGTAACAGGGGAAAGCGCCTGGCGCGCCAGATCGGTGTTGAAACGGCCAAGGCGCGCGGCGCCGTCCGAAAAGGTTACCGCGTAAAGATCGCCCCCGTTTACCCAGAGGAGGCTTTGCGGGTGTATGTCGTCGTCGCCCTGTTTTACCATCTCAAGGGTATCGCCCGAAATTTCGACGAGCCTTACGGCGTAGTTGCCCCGGTCTTCGCCGGCTACGGCAAGGATCTTGTCCCCCGCCCGGGTAAAGGTTCTTGCCCTTACCGTTGAAATGGCGGACTGTTTCAGCTCGGCGCCGGAGAGGGGATCAATGCTTGTCACGCGGCCGGCGGATGAATCGGGCGTTAGTATGCTGACCCCGATGATCCCGGCCGCGGCCGGGCGGCTGCCTTCCTGATCGATAATTTCCTGCTGATCTCTCGCTATTTCCTCGCGTTCCCTCTGGGCTTCATCGGTTTTGCGTTCGGCGAAATCTTGTGATCTTTGCGCCTCATCGCGCCGTTCGGCAAGGGCGTCTTCACGGTTTTCCAGATTCTCTTCCCTTCTGTCCGCATCCCTTCCCCTTTCCTCAAGCGCCTCTTCTCTGCCGCGCGCCTGTTCGGGGGTTATTCTGCCCGCTTCCCGGTCCGCCCGGTTACGCTCCTGTTCCCGCGCTATATCGTCCCGGTCGCGGTTAACCTGGGCCCGTTCTTCGGCTATTCTCCGTTCCTCTTCCCGTATGGCTTCACGCTCGGCGGTGGCGCGCTGTTCCGCCTGTCCGGCTTCTCTTTCCTTAAGGTCCACCATGTCGCGCCGCTGTTCTATGCCCCGGTCGTCTTCACGCCGCAGTTCTTCCGTTATGCGGGAATCCGAAAGGGAGGAAGTGTCCACGGAACTTAAACCGCCCGGCCCCAGGGGGATTAGCATGAGGGTTTGGCCGGGCCATTCGTCGTAACGTATGGAAAGGCCGGCCTTTTCGGAACTCAGATATGACACTACCGGGTTCTTGTAACGGCCGGTAAAGTAATCCCAGTGCCCCCGGTACACCGCGTTGTATATGGTGATGTATTCGGCGAGAAGGGACGCGTCCTGTTCGGTATAACCGTATGATCCTTCCAGATACCCCTGCACAATACGCCTGAGGTTCCTGATATGATCGACGCCGGTATCGACCCCAAGGCCGAAGATGTCGGCGTCCAGTTTACCGGCCTCGGGGGCGGTAACAAGGTGGATGACAAAGTACCGGTTCGGCGCGCCGGGCCGGGCCGTTCCCGCGTTGACCTGCAATCCCAGGCTGTAGCCGATATTTCGTATCTGGGCGCGGGTTTCTATCCGCGCGTGGGGGCCCTCGTAGTTGATGAAGGCTACCGGGGTCTGGCTCTTTTCAAGCTCGTCCCGGTCAACCTGCGCGTAAACGTCTCCGCTTCCGGCGATAAAAAGGGCGGCTAGGACAGATACAAAATATCCGTATTTCCTGGTCATACATCGTCCCTCCTTGGGTACTTTCTTTCAATTATATGTTTAGGGACGCAGGGTGTCCAGTTCACGCCGGGCGATGACCCGCACGGAAGACGGCGTTGTATCGCCTGAAAGCGCGGTGAGGATCTTTACCCCGGTATCGCTCAGGGGAGGGCCCGAAAAGCGGCACAGGGCCCCGCACGCCGACGCGATGGCGGCCAGCACCTGTTCTTCCCTGAGTATAACAGGAGAGTAGACGGCCGCGGCAAAGACCCTGAGGGCATTTCCGCCGGGATCAAGTCCTATGGCGCCTATCGCCGCGGCGGCCGCGGCCTTGACCGGGGCTTCGCCGTCGCGGGTAAATACGTTTACAAGAAAGGGTATGATTTCACTTGATCCGAAAACGGAAAGGAGCCGCAGCGCCCGTACCCGGTACCGCACCTGTACCGGCGGGCGGGCCTTCGCGGGTCCCAGGAGATCCGCGCTGCTTCCGGCGGCTTCCATCAGGTAGGCCGTGTATTCAAGCTCGTTTTCCCCCAGTTCCCCCGCTTCAAGCGCCGCCTCGATACGGTTAAATTCCCGTTCAAGGCTCTCTTCCTCAAACCGGAAGTGATCATCCGCCCAGGACGAGGGGGGCGGGTTTCCCGTTCCGTAGGAACCGCCGGGAAGAGGCCCGTAGAGGGATTCCCGTTTTTCCCGCACCCGGTCTTCGAGTTTGTAGGCGTAGAGGATCCAGTCGGCGCCTCCCGAATAGAGAACCCCTTCGTCCCCGAAGGCGGGAACGGCCGCCGCGCCTTCAAGGTGTATGTACCAGAGCCGCCTGCCGTCTTCGGTAAAGCCTGTCGCCCCCGATTTGGAAAGCACATAAACGCCCCGTTCGTCGTAGAGCATCACGATGTTTTCCCCGCCGTCTCCCGTCCGTCCGGCGGCATCCATTGCCAGATGGCTTTTTCCCGTCCAGATAAAACCGCCGTCCGTTCCCGAAACAAGAATGACTTCGCCGTTTTGAAGAACCGCCGCCGCCATGTTTTCCCGGCTTGCCGCCGCCAGGGGCGGGGAGGGAAGCCTCGGAAAGGTGTAGGGCGCCCCGCCCGGCCTGGCCGGGTCAAGCATTTCCACGCGGCCGTTTCCGTAAAGGATAAGGGTACGGCCCCACGTTTCACTGTTTCCCGTTTCCCCCGGCAGGGCCATTGAGAGGACGGCCCGGGGAACCTCGGAAAGGCGGCGGGAAAAAATACGGCCGAAAGGATCGGCGCGTATGAGATCGCCGTTTTCAAGCACGGCCAGGATTCCGCCGTTTTGATCGAGCCGGGGGCTGAGGGAAATGCCTGCGGCAAGATCGCGCCGCCAGAGGAGGCAGCCCGACGCGGTATAGCAGGAGATCCGCTTCTCCGTGGGAACGTAGATCCGGCCGTCCCAGCCAGGAACGGCGTTTCCCGAAAGGGGGCCGCCGGGATACGCCCGCCACAGTTCCCGGCCCGCCCTGTTAACCGAGATGAAGGTCCCGTTGGTTCTGGAAATGTAGCAGGTTCCTTCCCGCGAACGGGCGACATAGGGGCTGAGCTTTCCCCTGGCGGAATAGGTCCACAGCGGGCGGCCGCCGTCCGAATACGCCTTGATGTTTCCGCCGTCCAGCACCACCACCGCCGAGTGAACCTGCGCCGCGGGAAGGCCCGTTACTTCCCCGCCAAGGGCCTGGCGCCAGATTGGATCGGCGGAAGAAGGCCCCCCGCCCGTCCTGCCCGGATTCTGGGCGGAAAGGAGGAAGGGCATAAAGAGAAGCGCCTCTAACAGGGCGAACCGTCCCGGAAAAACGCCCCGCCTCATGTTCCGCCTTTCCGCCTGAAAACCCCCATGCTTTCAATGTGGGCGGTCTGGGGATAAAAATCGTACAAGTACACTTTTTCCAGATCGTATTCCCGCACAAGCTCCCCGCTGTCCCTGGCCATGGTGGCGGGATCGCAGGACACGTAGGCAAAAAGCGGCGGCCCCTTTGCGGCAAGCCAGCGCCTCATGCCGGGGGAAAGGCCCCGCCTCGGCGGGTCGGCCACAACAAAGCCGTAATCTTCTGTGCCGCCTGTTTTTCCGCCGTTTTTCATTTTAACCCAATCTTCGTCCTTCATGGCGAAAAACGCAATCCCTTTACCCTGTACGTTTTCACGGGCCAGTTCCAGGGCCGCCCGGTTTTCCTCCACCAGATCGACGCGGGAAAAACGGTCCTTGAGGAACAGGGCGAAGGTTCCCACCCCGCAGTAGATATCGGCGGCGGGAAGGCCCGCGGGGGCCGATTCGGCGGTTTCAAGCAGATCCGCGATGAGTTTTTCCAGCATGACGGCGTTACTCTGAAAAAACACTCCCGCGTCAAGGGTTATCTCCTGGTCCAGAAGCCGCGTGCGGCCCCTTTCCAGCCCTCCTTCGCAGAGGAACAGCCCGTTCCGGGAATAAATGGTGAAACATTCCCTTTGGGGAAACGTTCCCCTCTTCAGCGCCGCGCGGACACCGTTCTCCGCGACAGGACAGTCTGCGGCGGGAATTACGCTGCCGCTCCCCTCTGCCTTGAAGCCCGCGGGCAGGTTTTTTCCGGCGCGGTGAAGCCGCACCCTGTTCCGGTATTCCCAGGGCGGGGAGGCCGCCGCGTCAAGAAGGGGGATGCCGGTGCGCCCTATGCGGGTAAAGGCGTTTTTTAGTATGGCGGTTTTGGCTTCAAGCTGGGATTCGTACAAGAGATGCTGAAGGGAACAGCCTCCGCAGATCCCGTACAGGGGGCAGGCCGGTTCCTTCCGCAGCGGTGAAGGCTCAAGCATGCCGGCAAGTTCCGCGGCGGCCCAGTTTTTGTGTTTCCGGATGATACGGGCCCTTACCGTGTCGCCGGGGGCGGTCATGGCTATGAAGACCTTCATGCCTTCCACGGAGGCAAGCCCGGCCCCTCCCGCGGCTATTTCTTTTACCGAAGCGGTGACAATGTCCCCTCTTTCCATGCTCACACCATCATTTTATACCATCATTGCAACAACATAAACAGCGCGGTACAATGAGGCATGAACGGTGTTTTTGAGGCTGATTCCGCCGGGTGGTTTACATCCGATGACGGCGTGAAACTTTTTCTCCGCCGCTGGAGTCCCGGCGGAGGCCCTAAGGCGGTTCTTCATATTGTTCACGGCATGGCCGAACATTCCCTGCGCTACGGGAGGCTTGCCAGGCGGCTTAACGGGGCGGGCGTTGAAGTGTGGGCCGCCGATCAGCGGGGCCACGGCAGGACGGCCGACCAGGCCGTGAACGATCCCGGGCGCGGGGGGCTTCCGGGCCACTGTGCCGACCGCGGCGGTTTTGACAGGGTAACGCTGGATGTAAACCTCATCAACAGGAAAATACGGGAGGAAAGGCCCGGCCTTCCCCTGTTTCTTTTGGGTCATTCATGGGGTTCGTTTATTGCCCAGCATTACATTGAGACCTTCGCGGGAAAGGACGCGGAGGGCGGGGCGGCGCCTGTAGACGGCTGCGCCCTTTCGGGCACAAGGGGGCCCGGCGGATTCAGGATACGGGCGGGCTCCTTCTTTATGGCCGTCCTTGCCTTTGCCGCGGGAAAAAGGCGGGCGTCCGCGCTTGCCAGGGCCGCCGCCGACGGCCCCTACAACAAACCCTTCAGGCCTAACCGCACGCCTTTCGACTGGCTTTCCAGGGATGAACAGGAAGTGGACGCCTATGTACAGGACCCTGCCTGCGGGGGGCTTTGTTCGGCGGGTTTTTACCGGGATATGGTGAACGGGCTTTACCGCATACACGCCAGGGCCGCCATGGAAAGGATAGACAGGGATCTTCCCGTGTATGTTTTTTCGGGCAGCGCCGATCCGGCGGGCGGCATGGGCTCAAGTCCTACCGGCCTTGTCAACGCGTACAGGTTCATGGGGATGAAAGATCTTGAATTTGTCCTGTACCCCGGCGCCAGGCACGAGACGCTCAACGAAACGAACCGGGAAGAGGTGTCCGAAAACCTTCTTGCCTGGATTTTGAAACACAGCGGGGAAACGGGCCGGGACCCTGCCGGAAGCGGGCCGGGGGAAACGGCGCGTCCTGACGCCGGTTTTTCCGCCCCGTAATGTTTTTTCCTGAAGGAGCGTTGGTTGCGTTTTAGATATTCTGCCCGCAAGGACGGAAAGCCCGTCAAAAAGGCCCTTGTGTATACAAGGGATGAGCACGGTATCAACGCCGCCGATGTGGACGGCGATGCCGTCAGCATTGTCGAACGGCTCAGGGCGCAGGGTTACGAGACGTACATTGTGGGCGGCGCGGTGCGGGATCTTATTCTGGGGAAAAAGCCCAAGGATTTCGACATCGCGAGCGCGGCAAGCCCGGCCAGAATAAAAAAAGTCTTCCGCAACGCCCGTGTCATAGGCCGCCGTTTCAGGCTGGTTCACGTGTATTTCGGCCCGAAGATCTTCGAGGTTTCCACCTTCCGGTCCCTCAAGGAAGGGCCCACGGGCAATTCCTTCGGCTCCATTGAGGAGGATGTTTTACGGAGGGATTTTACCCTGAACGCCCTGTTTTACGATCCGGGGAAAGAGGTCGTCGTGGATTATGTCGGCGGCATAAAGGACATACGGGAAAAGCGGATACGGCCCATTATTCCCCTTTCCCTGATATTCAAGGACGATCCGGTCCGCATGATACGGGCGGTGAAGTACGGCGCGGCGGCTGGTTTTACGCTTCCCCTTTCCCTCAAATGGAAAATAAAGCGGCAGTCTCCGCTTCTTTTGTCGGTTTCCCCTTCGCGGCTTACCGAGGAGATCTTCAAGATCATACGGTCGCCGTGCGCCGCCCTTATTGTCGAAGCGCTGGAAAATTTCGGCCTTTACGGGTATCTCCAGCCGGCCGCCTCCCGCCTGATGGAGGAAAAAAGCGGCTTCCGCAGCCGGTATCTGGCGGGCCTTGAACTTCTTAACAAACCGGGTTTCAAAAACCTCCCCGGCCAGACGCTGGCGGCCCTTATACAGGATTATCTTGAGGACGAAACGGACTGGGAGGCGGGCATCGCGGAAAATTACAAGAGCACCTTCGCGCTGGCCCGCGCCTTTGTCCTTCCCATGAACCCGCCCAGGGTGGAACTGGACAACGCGGTAAGGCTTGTCTTTGCCGCCCGGGGCATCACCATCAAGAAGTCGCGTTTCCTTGAACGGGGAAAACCCTTCCATGAAAAACCGCTTCCCGCCGCGAGGAACCCGGGCCCCGCCGAGGATGTTCCCGCCGAACCGCGCAAGCCGCGTAACAGGCGGAGGAGGCGCGGGCCGCGGCCTGAAACGGGCGCCGGGGACCGGGGAAGCGCCGATGTATAAACCGGCGCTTCCTTCTTAGGGGGAATTTCCCTTGAGGCGGGCCATGAGGCTTTCAGCCTTTTCCTGGTAACGCTGCGGGGACGCCTCGGCGGCCTTTTCCAGAAAGACAATGGCTTCGCGGTTTTTGCCCGCCGCGGCGGCGTTGACGCCCCGCGCGTAGGAAACAAGGGCGAAGTCGGCGCCCCGCTCAAGGCTCATGCGGTAGTATTCTTCAGCAATGATATAGCTGTTTTCCCCGTAGGAAAGGAGGCCCAGGTAGTAGTAGGGGACATGGCGGGAAGGCTTCTGGTTCATGGCGGTGACAAAGGCCAGTTCCGCCCCGGCGGAATCGCCTTCCGCGTAGGCTTTTTCCCCTTCCGCCACCAGTTCCGTGAAGGTCCTGCGGGAATTGATGTACGCGCGGTAGTCCTTCTCCAGGTTTTCAAGCGTGTTCCACAGGCGTATGCGGTCCGCCACCGCACGGGAATTTTCGGCGGCGGTTTTTTCCCCGGAAAGCACCATGAAGCAGTCGGTGAGCGTCCTGAAATACTCTTCCCTTCCGCTGGTAAGGAAAAATGAAACAAGGGCCCACGAGACGCTCTGGAAATTGCCGGGGATTCCCCTCTCGTCGGCAAGCAGTATGTCTTCAATGCCCGGCGCTTTTGCGCCAAGCCCCCTGACCGTTTCAAGCCAGGAAAGGTTTTCCTCGTAGTTAATTTCACCCGAACCGGAAAAACCCACCGTGCTGAAATAGATGGCGAATCCTTCGCGTATCCAGGACGGGGGAGAGGGAACGAACGCCCGCAAATACTGGATAAAAGCCTGATAGGGAAGGTTGTACCGTTCTTCGGCGCTGCCCCGGTTGATAACAAGCTCCCGGCGGCCGCTCTGGCTGTAGTGGAGGTAGACCGCCCCGCCCCGGCTTGAACCCAGCCGCGCGGAAACATAGTTGTCGTAGGTTTCCCTGTCCTGCCAGGCCCGCACTTTGAGGGGCAGGGTGGCCCTGGCCGGTTCGAAACGGAAAAGCCGCGAATAGACCGTGAACCGGTTTTCCATTTCCCGCGCGAGATGCTCTCCGTCACCCATGTCGGATATGACTTCGTAATGCGCCGTCCTTACGGTGACTTCCCCTGCTACAGGGGCGGGCGGAACCTGCGCGAAAACGCGGAAGGACAGCAAGAAGACCAGAGGCGCAACGGATCTGACGTTCATTTCCTTCTCCTTTACTGGATAATCTTGTCTATAATGATATTCACCTCTTCTATGAGTATCCCGGTGTACCGCTCTATGTTGTCTATGATGTACTGCTGCAATTCGTGAATGTTTCCTCCCAGCTGTATGCCGTACGGCACGTCTATGGTGATGACAAGACGGTAGCCTATTTCATCGTCCTTTACAACGATCTTTTTGATCCGTATGTTCTGATTATACTCGTCGACGCAGTGAATGACCATCTGCGAAAGGGCCGCCTCTGAAATTATCACCTTGCCCCGTTTTGAATATTCGGGCCGTACCACGGATTTTTCATGTATCCTTGGCGTGGGGCCTATGCCGGCCGGGCCCCTGTTCCGCTTGAAGATGCGGATGGCGTCGTAGAAAATGCCGGGGTAGCTCCGCTTGATCTCGATAGAAGGAACAGGGATGACGTGCTTGCCTTCGATGCGGCGGGTCCGTATCGCCTTTTCAATTTCATCATGAGTGGCAATGTCTTCTATCCGTATCAGCCGGGAAGGGGAGGGAAGCTGAAGCCGGTCGGCTATCTTCTTCACCATTTTCTCGGAAGTCCCAAGAACAAGCACCTTTCTGACCTTTTCCACCTGCAGTTTCCGGGCCACTTCGTCCCTGTGGGATTTTTGGTCAAAAAGCGCCACCTTGACCGCGGCAAGAAACGTGCTTTCCTTCTTTGCCGAATGGCCGGCGATGATGCGGTTGTCCAGGATAAGAAGGCCGTCGTCGATGATAAAATCAATGCCGTACTTCTGGGCCACGAGTTTGGCGCGGAAACTTTTTCCTGTACCGCTTTCCCCTATGAGCGCGTAGGTTTTGATCCTTCTCCAGGGCCGGAAGAAATTCCAGAGCATTATTTAATTATAGAAAGAGTTTTCAGGCGGTACAAGCGGAACGCCCGTAATGCCGGATACATCCAGGCCGGGAAAAAGTTCCGCGACTGCGCGGGCGAAGCGGGGAGGCAGGGGAGAGGTTACGCGGACGGGCTCCCCGCCGTCCGCCCGGGGAATCGCTATCTTCCACGCGTGCAGGAAGAAGCCTCCGTTCAGCCTGCTGCCGCCGTATTTTTTGTCTCCCGAAAGGGGATGCCCCCTCAGGGCGGCCTGGGCCCGTATCTGATGGGTCCTTCCGGTGACCGTTTCCGCGAGGATGAGGGTGTGCGCAAGGCCGGCGCGCGCCGGGCCGGAGGCAAGCGGCCGCACTCTGGTAACGGCGGCGAGCCTTTTTTTCCCGTTTATTCCCGCCGCGCCCGGCGCCGTTTTCAGGGTTTTCCTCCGGGACGTGTCCCGGACAAGTTCGTCTTCCCACAGTCCCGCTTCTTCGGCCGTCCCGTCGGCGATTGCCAGATACTGTTTTTTTACGCGCCCGCCGCGGAGCATATCGCTAAAAAACCGGGCGCCCCGAAGATCCGTAGAGAATACAATGATCCCGCTTGTCGGCCTGTCAAGGCGGTGCAGGGGGCCGGGTTTAAAAGAAAGGGAAGGGGGAAGCTCCCCGGCAAGATAGTCCCGCACCATGGCGTCAAGGCACAATTTCCCGTCCGCCCGCCCGCCGTGAACGGCGACGCCCGCCGGCTTGTTGACGGCAAGAAGGCCGTCCCCCCGCCACAGTACCTCAAGTCCCCCTGACGCCTCCCGCCGCGCCGCGCCGCTTCTTTCCGGCCCGCCCCCGCAAAGATCCTTCACCGTTATGACCGCCCCTTCCCCGACGCGGTCTTCCCCGGCGGCGGCTTTCCCGCCGACAAGAACGCTCCCCCTGCGCAGGAGCCGGTGCAGCGCGGAAAGCGGAAGATCCGGCAGCGCCCTGCGCAGCACGCGATCAAGCCTCCGGCCCGCGTCGTCCCGGCCCGCCGTAAGTATAAGGGGTGTGGTGGTATGTTCTGCCATAATATGCCGTTTTCAGTATATCCGTTTTTATCCCGCCATGATAAGCTGAATTGTGGCGCGCGTAGGGCACATGCTGCAGGATCATGTCATACATCCGGAAACGGAAACAATCATTCTGGGGACTTTTAATCCCCGCACGCCGGAAAACGAGGCGGACTTTTTTTACGGCAGGCGGCGGAATCATCTGTGGAGGCTCCTGCCTCTGGCTTTTGGCTGTCCTTCGTTAAAAGGAAAAGACAGGGAAGAAAAAATGTCCTTTCTCCGGGAACACCGCGTTGATTTTATCGACCTTGTTTCCGAGGCCGACGTTGATGATCCCGCCAACTACGACGACCGCTATATTGACGGCAGGGTGGTTAAATGGAAAGACGTCATTGGTGAAATCGGGAAGCTCCCCCGCCTCAGAAAGATCTGTCTTTCAAGAAAAACGCTGGGGGGAATTCCGAACATGAAAAAGAAAATCGGCGAAATAAAAAAATACTGCGGGGAAAGGGGCATAATCTTTGGCCTCCTGATAAGTCCCGCGCGTATTTACAGCGCGGAAAAACAGGCCGAATGGTCGGCGTTTTTTAACGGAGAAGGTAAAGAAGGGCGCGGAGGGGCGGTATGAAAAAACGCATTGTCGTCATAGACGGAATGGGCGGCGGCATAGGCGCCGGTCTCATTGAAAAAATAAAACCGTTTGCGGGCGGAGAGGAGATCACCGCCCTTGGCGCGAACGCCGTTGCCGCCGAACGTATGGTAAAGGCCGGCGCCGGCCGCGGCGCGTCGGGGGAGAACGCCATCAAAGTTTCCGTTGCCCATGCCGATTTTATTCTTGGCCCCATAGGCATTGTCATAGGCAACAGCATGCTGGGTGAAATTACCCCTGCCGTTGCCGGGGCCATTCTCGCCGCTCCCGGCGAGCGCATTCTTGTTCCCCTGCAGAACGAACATTTTATCCTTGCCGGCCTTGAGGAACAGCCCCTTTCGCATGCCATTGACAGGGCCGTTGAACTGCTTAAGGAAAGGCTTTTGGAAAACGGGTCCCCGCGCCCGGAAAAGCCCGGACACGCTTGACAAAAGTTTTTGAATATGCCTGAATAAAAGGGCCGCATGAAGCGGCTTTCTTCCCTGGGGATGAACTCCACGCATATTTTTACGCACGCCGCTAAAACCCGTCTTTGCGGGATGTGACGTGCCTGTCCTTTTGGGGGGAACGTATGACGCTTGATGAAAAATACCGGCGGCTTCTGGATCTGATAGCGGCAAAAGGGAGCGCCGCCGTCGCGTTTTCAGGCGGGGTGGACAGTTCCTTCCTCTGCCACGCGGCCGCCGCCGCGCTGGGAAAAAACGCACTCGCCATTACCATTGTGTCCCCCATGCTTCCGGCAAGCGAAATAAAGTGCGCCGCCGAAGTCGCCCGGCAGGTGGGCATTGAGCACATCCTCGTTGAGGAATCCGTCATAGACAAAGAAGTCGCGGCGAATCCCCGCGACCGCTGTTATCACTGTAAAAAGCTGGAATTCGGCCGTATAATCGAAGAGGCGCGGAAACGGGGCGTGCGCGCCGTGCTTGACGGCTCAAACGTTGATGATCTGGGGGATTACCGGCCCGGTCTGGCGGCGCTTGAAGAACTTGGCGTTGCAAGCCCGCTCAGGGAGGCGGGCCTTGTCAAGGAAGAGATACGGGCCCTTTCAAGGCGCTTTAACCTTCCGACCTGGGACAAGCCCGCCTTCGCGTGTCTTGCCTCCCGCATTCCCTACGGCGAAGAGATAAACAGCGGAAAACTTTCCCGCATCGAAAAGGCCGAAGACGCCGTCCGCTCCTTCGGTTTCCGCCAGTTCAGGGTGCGTTCCCACGGCGACATTGCCCGCATAGAAGTCGCCCCCGAAGAGCGGCGGAAATTTTTTGACGACTTCATGCTTGACGCCGTTTCCCGCGCGGTTAAATCCGCGGGGTTTTTATACGCCGCCCTTGAGCTTGAGGGCTACGCCACAGGCAGCATGAACCGCGTAATACGGCGCGAAGCCCTTCCGGCGGCGGAAAAGGCGGGGGCCTTATGAAGATCCTTCATTTTGACTGTTTTGCCGGCATTTCAGGCGACATGACCCTTGGCGCCCTTGTTGACGCGGGGGCGGACCCTGCCGCGCTTGTGCGCGAACTTGACAAACTCGGCCTTGAAGGCTGGAAACTGGAATTCCGCCGGGAAGAACGGAACGGAATCACCGGCACCCGCGCCGTTGTGGATACGGGCGAGGAACACCTGGAACATGATCACGGTCATCATCATGATCATGATCACGAACACGAACATGGTCATCACGGCCACGATCATCATCACCACGAACACGAATGCGATCATCACCATGAACACGAACACGATCATCACGGCCACGATCATGATGAACACGAACATCATCATGAACATGCCCACCGCTCGTGGAAGGATATTCGTGAACTTTTACAGGCATCCGGCCTGGGCTCAGGCGCGAAGAAGCGGGCGCTTGACATATTTTCCCGCGTGGCGGACGCCGAGTCCCTTGTGCACGGGGTTCCTGTTGACGAGATTGCCTTTCACGAAGTCGGCGCGCTTGATTCCATCATAGACATCGCCGGCGCGGCTGTCTGCCTTGACATGCTTGCCCCCGACCGCATTACCTCAAGTGAAATTGAGCTGGGCGGCGGCACGGTTACCTGCGCTCACGGTGTTCTGCCTGTGCCCGCCCCGGCGACACAGCTTCTGGTCAGAGGGCTTCCCGTCAAGACGGGGGGCTTTAACAAAGAGATGACCACCCCCACGGGAGCCGCCATACTCGCCGCTTCCGTGGATCGTTTTATTGTTACAGGAGAAGGAAGCGGGATCTTCAGGGAAATTAAAACCGGGACCGGCATAGGGACGCGGAAGATGGACAAGCCGAACATACTGCGCGTGTCCCTGCGGGAAAGCGCCGAAGGCTCAGGCGAACAGTACGCGGAGCCGCTTGTCCTGCTTGAAGCGAACATAGACGACATGACAGGCGAAGCTCTGGGTTTTCTCATGGAACGCTTCTTTGACTCAGGCGCGCTTGACGCCGTGTTTGTTCCTGTTACGATGAAGAAATCCCGGCCGGGGACGCTTGTTTCGGTTCTGGCCCGTCCTGAAAAAACAGGCTCCCTCCGTGAATGTTTTTTCCGTTATTCCTCGACGATTGGGTTAAGGGAAATTCCCGTGAACCGTTTTTGTTTGAGGCGCGGGGAGCGGATCGTGCGCGGCGGTTTCGGGGAGGCGCGCGAGAAGCTTGTCTTCCGAGGCGGCGCTCCGGAAGGTTCTTCCTCTTCCTCAAATGGTGAAAAACCTTTCAGATCCAAGATAGAATTTGAGGACAGGGCAAGGGTAGCGAGGGAACGGCGCGTCCCGCTTGACGAGGCGGAGCGTATCATACGGGAAGGAAGCGATGGATGATAACTGTTCAGAGGATCGTGAGGACGATCTTGGTTTTGCCGTCATAGACACAAGCCGCGGGGAGAGGACGGGCTGTCCTGAGGTGGTGTACTGCGAAGGCAAGACGGAGGAACACGCCGAGGCGATCATGGTCCGCATGAGGGAAAAGGGAATCCCCGTGCTGGGAACGCGCGTTTCCCCCGGCCTCGCCGGGCGCCTTTCGGGCCGCTTTCCCGGCGCCGAATACGACGGGCTTGCCAGGACCCTTTCCATAGGCGGCCGGGGCGGAAGCGGGGAAGGGCTCGTCGCCGTGGCCGCCGCCGGTACGTCGGATCTTCCCGCCGCCCGCGAGGCCCTGCAGACCGCGCGTTTTTACGGTTCCCGCGCCGAACTGTACTGCGACATAGGCGTGGCCGGCATACACCGGCTGTTCAGGCGGCTCCCCGAGATACGGAAGGCGCGGGTGATCATCGCCGCCGCCGGCATGGAAGGGGCCCTTGCGGGGGTCATCGCCGGCCTTGTGACGGTCCCGGTAATCGCTCTTCCCACAAGCGTCGGCTACGGGGCTTCCTTCGGCGGGCTTTCGGCGCTTTTGGGCATGCTCACGTCCTGCGCGCCGGGTATTTCCGTGGTAAACATCGACAACGGTTTCGGCGCGGGTTATCAGGCGAATCTGATAAACCGCCTTGCATAACAAAGACAGGAGGGATCATTATGCACATGGCTGACGCGCTGCTTTCCCCCGCCGTGGGCGGGGTAATGACCGCGGTGAGTGTCTGCGCCATAGGATACGGGGTTAAACGGATGGCGGGGGACAGGCTCGACGAAAAGAAGATCCCCATGATGGCCGTTTCGGGCGCTTTTGTTTTTGCCGCCCAGATGATCAACTTCACCATTCCGGGTACAGGTTCAAGCGGGCACATCGGAGGCGGCGTACTGCTTGCCGCCCTTCTGGGTCCCTTTCCGGCGCTTCTTACCCTGGCTTCGGTGCTCCTTATCCAGTGTCTTTTCTTTGCAGACGGCGGGCTTTTGGCTTACGGCTGCAATGTCTTTAACATGGGGATCGTTGCCTGCTGCTTTGCGTATACGCTGGTTTACAGGCCCGTCGTCAAAGGGGGAATCACGAAAAAGCGGCTGGCCGCCGCGTCCGTTGCCGCGTCCGTCATAGGGCTCCAGGCCGGCGCTTTCTGCGTGGTGCTTGAAACGGCTCTTTCACGGGTTGCCGAACTTCCCTTCGGCGTCTTTGTTCTGCTGATGCAGCCCATACACCTTGCCATAGGCCTTGTGGAAGGGCTTGTCACCGCCGCTGTTCTCTGCTATGTCCGGCAGGTAAGGCCCGAGGTGCTCGACAGCTCGCTTGAAAATACGCATATCGCGGCGGGTGTTCCCATGCGCAGTGTGCTGGCGGGCTTTGTTGTTCTCGCGCTTGTTTCAGGCGGTTTTCTTTCCATCTTTGCCTCCGCCTATCCTGACGGCCTTGAATGGTCAATGGAGAAGACGGCGGGAACGGCCGGGCTTGAAAGGGAAGGCCCCGTGTACGAGGCGGCGGAAAGAGCCGTTGAAACAACGGCCTTCCTTCCCGGTTACGGGCTGCCCGGCGAAGATTCCGGGGGAGCGGCGGGAACCGCGTTTGCCGGTATTGCCGGAAGCGTTATCACCGTGATTCTCGCGGGAGGGGCGGGCCTTGTCATCCACGCGGCGCGGAGGTCCCGGACCGGCAAAGCGCCGGCTCCGTGATCCCGGCGAACCTCCGGTTCGCTATGAACCTTTGGTTCGCGGCTAACTTTTGGTTAGCAAGGAGCTTTTAGAATTTCGCTGTACCATAAAATCCGGGGACTGGATCACATCGAGCGCCTTGCCATGGGCAACACGCCGGTTCACCGCCTGCATCCCCTTGCGAAGATCGCCGCGACCGCCGTCTATGTGACGGCGGTGATCTCCTTTCCCCCTCGAAACATAAGCGGCCTTGTGCCTTTCTGCTTTTTCCCCGCCGTGATGATGGCCCTGTCGGGAACCCCCGCGGGGCCGCTTTTTTCACGTTTTCTTTTGGCGCTGCCCTTTTCCGTGATGGGCGGCTTAAGCAGCCTTGTCCTGCTCAGGGAAAGCGTCTTTACGCTGGGAAGCTTTACCGTGACGGCGGGCATGCTTTCGGCCTTTTCAATACTTCTTAAAACTTTTTTTACCGTCATGGCGGTGCTTGTTCTTGCCGCCGCTACTCCCTTTACCGAAATTCCCCCGGCGCTTGCCTCGGCCGGCCTTCCCCCCGTACTGGGCCTTCAGTTTGTCATGACCTGGCGTTACCTTTCCGTGCTGCTTGCCGAGGCCGCCTCCATGAACACCGCCTACATGCTGAGGGCCCCCGGCCAAAAGGGAATTAAAATGGGGGATATGGGGAGCTTTCTGGGCCAGCTTCTCCTCCGCAGTTTTGACAGGGCCGAGCGGGTATACGGGGCAATGAAGTGCAGGGGCTTTGACGGAAGTTTTCACGGGAGCCGCTTCCGCCGCATGGGCGTTTCCGATTGCCTCTTTATCCTTGCCGCTTCCGCCTTTTCGGTGTGTTTCAGGTTTGTCAACGCCGGCCTTCTTCTGGGCCGTCTTTTTTCCTTTGTTCTGTGGGGTATACGCCGGTGACGGAAGGGGGGGCCGGGGAAATCATCAGGGCGGAAGGGCTTACGGCGGCGTATGGCGGGCGGGACGGGAAGCCGGCTTTACTGGACATTAGTTTCAAGGCGGCCTCAGGCGAAAGAATAGCCCTTATGGGGGCCAACGGGGCCGGAAAATCGACGCTTCTCTTTGTCCTCTCCGGGGTCATTCCGCCTCTTGAAGGTTCCCTTGCCGTAAACGGAATTCCTCTCGGCGGGAAGAATCTCCGGGAGTTAAGAAAGACCGCCGGTCTTGTATTCCAGAATCCCGATGATCAGATATTCATGCCTACCGTCGAAGACGACGTTTCCTTCGGCCCGCGTAATTACGGTGAGGGCGGGGAAGAAACGGGGGAGCGCGTAAGAAAGACCCTTGAGGCGCTGGGCATAGGGAATCTTGCGAAACGGCTTGCCCATCATCTTTCCGGGGGGGAAAAACGGCTCGTGGCCCTGGCCGGAATACTCGTCATGGAACCGGCCCTGCTTCTTCTTGACGAGCCTTTGGCCTTTCTTGATACCGCCGCCCGGAGGAGGCTCCTTGCCGTCCTTTCGGGCCTTTCCCAGACCATGATCATCGCTACCCACGACGCGGATCTTGCCCGTACCCTCTGCCGCCGCTGCATACTGCTGCAAGAGGGCCGCATCCGCGCCGACGGCCCTGTGGACCAGGTGCTTGCCGACGGGGCGCGCCTTGAGGAGTGGGGGCTTTAGGGATGCTCACGGACGCCCACTGCCATCCCTTTGATCTTGCGAAACTGGATGCTTCCCCGGAGGAACAAAGGCGGGAGGGGGTGCTCTGCGCGGCAAGTTCCTGGAACAGGGAGCAGTTTGAGTACCATGAAAAAATATGCCGGGATTTTCCCCTTGTTCCCTGTTTTGCCGTTCATCCCCAGCTTCCCGCCTCTGTGGCGTGCGGAAGGGAAAAGGCCGCGCTCATAGAGGATGGCCTTGAACTGCTTGAAAGGCTCGTCTCGGAAAAAAGGCCCGGCGCGGTAGGGGAGACGGGTTTTGATCTGTATGACGCCGCCATGAAGGAGACGGAAAAGATCCAGGACGGCCTCTTTGAAGAACACCTTTCGGCCGCGCTGCGGGGGGATCTTCCCCTTGTGCTCCACGTTCGCAGGGCCATGCACAAGGTGTTCTTCCATGCCTCAAGGCTTAAAAAATGCCGCGCCGTCATTTTTCATTCGTGGCCGGGAACCGTGGGGGAAGGGGAAGCCCTCCTCAGGCGGGGGATAAACGCCTATTTTTCCTTCGGAACTGCCGTCCTGCTTAACCACAGGGAGGCGATGCGTTCCTGCGCCTCTTTTCCTTCCGAAAGGCTGCTCGCGGAAACGGACGCCCCCTACCAGAGCCCGCGCGGAAAATCTTTTTCGTCCTGGGCGGATCTTCCCGGCATTCTCGCGGCAATCGCGGCGCTGCGCGCCCGGGCCGGAAAAAAAGAGGCGTCCCCCGAAATCATAACGGAAGAAAATTTCAGGCGTGCCTTTGAGGGGGTGTTTACTTTGCCGCACTGTGGTATGAATGGTAGACATGAGTAACGGAAAAGGGAACGGGGGCGCGTAGTGCCTCTGCTCATAGCCGTGCGGACGGAAGCGATTAAGGGTTTTTTCGAGAATCCCATTTTTCTGTCCGCGGTCTCAAGCTGGTTTATGGCGCAGCTGATAAAGACGGCGGTGGTGCTGCTGGGCGGCAGGAAGCGGAGCGTCAGGGAACTTTTGGAGACCATTATATGGCGTTCCGGCGGCATGCCTTCCAGCCATTCTTCCATGGTTGCCGCCATTGCCACATCGGCGGCGTTCCGGGACGGCTTGCGTTCGGATCTGTTTGTGGTTTCCCTTTTTTTTGCCCTTATCGTCATGAGGGACGCCATGGGGGTCCGCCGGTCTTCGGGGATTCAGGGGAGGATGCTCAACAGTCTGGGGCGCCAGCTGGCGGAAAAAGACGGCGTTGAATTTCACCCTGTCAAGGAAGTTCACGGCCATACCCCTCTGGAAGTGGTGATAGGCGGCCTCATGGGCGTTTTTATCGCCGCGGCCTACGCCGTTTTGTAGGTTTTCATGTCGTTCAGGCTTCAGGCGGCGGTTCTTTTCGCTATCTCGTTTCTGGCGGGCGCTTTTCTTGTGGTTTTAACCGTCCGGGGCGGGGCCTTGCGGCAATACCGGGGCGGCGCGGCGGGAGTTTACGCTGTTCTTTCCGTGGACGAAGCCGTTTCCGACGCAGAAATACGCGGGAAAATCGCCCCGCTTGCCGGGCTTGAGCCTTCCGGGGTACTTTCCGAATCGGCCATGTGGGTTTTTTTTGATGATTTCGGCGGTCTGGAACGCGTTCCGCTGGAACGCTGGGATGAACGGATCTTCCCTTTTGATCCCCGAAACGACGGATACGCCCGAAGGCTCCGTTCTTTTTTTGTGCGTGACAGCAGGCGTTTTTTCTTTGTTCCCATGACGGGAGAAAGCTTCGCGAAGTTCGAGAAGGCCCTTCCCGGCGCCCTGGACGTCCCCTTTTCCCTTGAATTGTACGGGTACGGCGCGCCGCTGTACCCCTTTATTATCCTTTTTTCGGCGGCGGGCTTGGGTTTTGTCTTTCTTTCAAGGCCCCTTTTCCCCGCCGCCGCCGTCTTCCCCGTCATGGCGGCTTTTTCCCTGGGCGGCTCCCGTTCATTTGTCATGGCGGGCCTCCTTGCCGGCGTCACGGGCCTCCTTGCCGAACCGCTCGCGGAGTGGTTCGCCTGCCGCCGCTCCCGGCGTCCGGGGGACACGCACCTTTGGGAGTGTCTTGTTCCCTACCGGAAACTGCTGTTTCCCGCCGCCTTTCTCTTTGTCTGTTATGCCGCGGCGGCGGCGTTCGGAACCATTCTTGAAATGGTAACTTCGGGGGCCGCCGCCGCGGCGGTTTTGGGGATCTTTGCCTCCGCGGTCCGGGCGGAATCCCTGCGGGGCGGGGAAGATCACCCCCGTTTCAGGGCGGTCCCCATTCTCAGGGAAGGCGTAAAGACGGTGTTTTTTCCCCTCCGGGCCCTGCCGTTTACCCTGGCTTCGCTTGTGGCCCTTGTTCCGGCGCTGTTTCCCGGCCGGGTAAGCGCCGGGGGCGAAACGGCCGCCGCCCAAAGGGATCTGCTTGTTTCCGAGGAAGAATACCTGGCCCACGCCGCTTTTCAGGCGGAATTTTCCTACAGGCCCCTTTCGGGCGGCCCTTCCGCCTATTACCGTTATACTACGGACGAAACGGGGCTTCCTCGGGATGGCCTTCCCGGAACGCCGGGCGTTCTTCCTGTTTCTCCCGGCGCCGGGGATCTTTACCGGAACATTCCCCCTTTTCCCCTTGCCTCCCTGGCGAATTTTCTGGAAAATTCAAGTTCCGGCGCGGACGTCTTTCTTCCCGGTAAAGAGGACGCCGTTTCCGTTCTGCTGTTTGTTTTCTGCTCCCTTTCGGCCCTGTTTCGGCCCCGGCGGGGAGGCAAAAAAACAAGAAATATAGTATTATACAAAAGAAGGATGGTAAGCGCCCCGCAGCGTATATAGGTATGACAAAAGTGTATTCTTTTCCCCGGGGGGGAATTTCTCTGGAAGATCCCTCGGTCCCTGCGAGGGGTCCCAGTGTGGTTGCCTGTCTTCCCGGCCTTTCAATAATTCCCCTGGCGCAGTATTCGGGGGCGCGGGCCTATCCCGTTGTCTCCGTAGGGGATACGGTCCGCGAAGGCATGATCGTAGCAAGGGGGCAGGGCCGGGGGTCCGCCAACATCCACGCCACCGTTCCCGGCCGGGTTGTACGCACGGTGTCCTGGAAAGGGTACGGTTCCGTCAACGACGCCCTGGTAATACGCCTTGAGGGGAGTTTTGAAAAGCTGGGCAAAAAGGAAGAGATCTTTCCATGGGAAGGCCTTACCTGTTTTGAACTTCAGCGTATCATTTCCGAATACGGCATAGTCGAAATGGAAGGTTCCGGTTATCCGGTGTCGGACATGATTTCTTCCATCAGGAATTCCCCGGAACCCTGTACGCTGGTTGTCAGCTGTGTTTTTGACGATCCCTGGCTTGCCGCCGACAGGCTCCTGTGCCAGGAACGGATAGGGGCGGTGGCCGAAGGGGCGCTTGTCATGAGCCGGGCGGGACGGATAAACCGTGTTGTCTTTGCCCTGTCGCGCGGGGAGCGCGATCTGGGGGAGGCCCTTATGGCCGCATCCGGCGGATGGGATATTCCCGCCTCCCTTATGCTGGCCGGTTCCCATTACCCCCAGCGCAACCGGCGGGAACTGGAACTGGTGCTGCGCCGGTACGCCAAAAAGGAATCGATTGAACTTGGTTCCCTGCTTGTCCTTGGGCCCGCCACGCTCGCGGCGGTTCACGACGCGGTCAAGCTCAAAAAACCCATACTGGACCGCTATGTGGCGGTGGGGGGGTCCGCGGTCAAGATGCCGCAGGTTATGAAGGTTCGCGTCGGGACCCGCATAGGGGAGGTATTCGCCGAATGCGGCGGTTTTGTCAACAAGCCGAAACGAATCGCGACGGGATCTCCCCTGCAGGGCCGGCCGGTGGCGGATCTTGACGAGCCTGTCACAAGGATAAGCTACGCGGTATTCGCCATGCTTGAAAACAGGATGGCGCGCGGCCGCGCGCAGAAATGCATCAGCTGCGGGGAATGCCGGGCGGTGTGCCCGGTGGGCCTTGATCCCGAAGAGCTTTACAAGCAGACCCTGCGCGGCCTTTCCGGCGCGGCCTCTTCCCGCGTTTCCGCGCGTGCGGGAACGGTGTACGCGTCCCCCGCCGGGGACCGCGGCGTTCCCGCTTCCGGCGGCTGTCATGGCTGCGGCTGCTGCGACGTGGTGTGCCCTTCACGCCTTCCCCTTTCCGCGTGCATTCTGGGGGATTCAGGTCCCGCCGGGGGGAGGGCGTAATGGCAAAGCAGCAGTTTCTTCCGAGGCAGTGCCCGCAGGTCAGCCTGGCCCGCCCCTCGCCGGAGAGAATGTGGATGGTAGCCTTCTGCGCCCTGGCCGCCGTTGTACAGTCTTCCCTGACCGATTCCTTCGCGTCCCTTGTCCTGGCCCTTTCCGCGCTGGCCTCCTCTTGCGCCGCGGAACTGCTTGTGACCCGGCGGGAATGCGGTTTTGACGCCCTGAAAGACGGAAGCGCCGCCGCGTCGGCGCTGGTGCTTGTCCTGCTTCTTCCCAACAGAATACATCCCCTGTACGCCGTTCTGGGGGCGGTATTCGCCATAGTGGTGGTAAAACACAGCTTCGGCGGCCTTGGATCAAACTGGGCGAACCCCGCGGCCGCAGGCTGGCTCTTCCTCCGGGTTTCCTGGCCGGACGCCTTTGATTCGGCGCTCCGGGGGTCTCCTTTAAGCATCATTTCAGGGGGGCTTGCCGCCGGCCTTTCCAGCCCGCAGGGTTCTCCCCTCGGCATACTCAAGATTGCCGGAAGCGGGGGAGGGTGGGCGGCAAGCCGGTTTGACGGGGTAATAAGTTCCGCGCTCAACGGCTCGGTCTTTTCCTTTCTGGGGGCCGAACTTCCTTCCGGCTATGTGGATCTCTTCGTTTCAGGTGCGCCGGGGATCATCGCGGACCGGGGGCTTGCGTGCCTTCTGGCGGGAACCATTGCCGTCGCGGCCTTTCAGGCCGTCCGCGTCCGGGTTCCCGCCGTGTATCTCCTTGTGTACGCCGTTCTTGTCAGAATTGCCGGAGGCATTCCCTTTGGCGGGGCGGCGGGAAGCGGCGACATACTCTTCGGCGTTTTTTCCGGGGGGATCATCGCCGCGGCTTTTCTTCTTGCCGGTGAGCCTGTGACCGGGGCAAAATCGGGCGCGGGGATCTTTGCCGGCGCGGCGCTGGCGGGCTTCCTGTCGTGGTTTTTCCGTTATCAGGGATTTGATCCCTACGGCGCGTTTCTTGCCGTCCTTGCGGTTAACGCCGTAAGCGTCTTTATACGCGGCGTTGAATTCCGCTGCCTGTACGCCGGAGGCCGTGCGCCGGCCGGAAAGGGGCTTTTCCGGTGAGCGGGGATGCTGAAAAAGGAAAAAAGCGGTTTTTTTCCGGCTTTACGGACGCCGCCGTTTTTCTTGGGTGGATTGCGGGGCTCTTCCTCGCCGGTTTTCTGCTCTGGTCCCTTACCCAGTCCGTGCGGGATCGTTCATTTCTGCGGACGGTGAACCGTGTCCTGATACAGCGCGGCGAGATGCGGCGCCTTCGCGCTCCGCTTCCGCCGTCCGGACAGAGGCGCGGGTCCGGCCTTCCGGGGACCTGGTATTCTCTTGCGGATTCGGCGGATTCGGCGGATTCGGATGGCGCCGTCTTTGTTTTTTCGGTGATGGGAGAGGGGATCATGACGCCTTACGCCGCCTTTCTGGGGCCCGGCGGAAAGGTGGATGAAATTGTCCCCCTTTCGGTTCACGCCGAGCAGTTTATGCCGCGTTTCAGGAAAGGGCTTATGGAGATCTTCATACACCGCATCGAGGCGGAGACCGTAACGGGGGGGAAAACGTGAAAGAAACACATCCCTTCTGGGGGAAACGCGCCCCTCTTGGCACGTTTATGGGAGGAGGGCTTCTTGTTATGGCGTCCTCCCGGCTTGCCTTTGCCCTTGCCGCGGCGGGGGCCTTGGTGTGGGTGTATGTCTTTTCGGCGTTCGCCGCCTCCATGGCGGAGGCTGTTTTTCCCAAAAAGGGAAAATCCGTCATCCTTCTTTTTTTATCATCCTTTATAGGGAGCCTTTACCTTCTTCTGCTCTGGTTCATCTGCCCCCTTCTTGGGGCGCAGATGATGTTCATTGTATCCCTCGTCCCGCTGGTCTTTACCGGATCGGGCGTTTATGAAAGGGTTAATTCCGGCGACGCGCTTGAAGCCGCCGTGGACGCCTGTTCGGAGGCTTTGGCGCTGGGGCTTCTTGTTGCCGCCTTTTCCCTTATACGCGAACCGCTGGGCTATCTTTCCCTTTCCCTTCCCGGCGGCGCGCAGGGGATTGTACGGATTTTTTCGTTTGAGAATGGAAATTTTCTGCCGGCCCGCATTGTGTCGTCTTCCGCCGGGGCTTTTGTTCTCCTTGGATACGGAACGGGGATCTACCGCCGCCTTAATCCCAGGGAGGAACCGTGAGCCGCGCCGCCTCTCTCGCTGCCCTTGCCGTTTTTTCGGGCCTGTCCTTTAACCTTGTCCTCTCTGGCCTGGGAATGTGCGGCGTTGCGGCGGACAAGGAAAAAGACGGCCGTTTTCCTTTTTTTCAAATGGGCATTCTTTTTACGAGCGTCGTCGTCCTCTGGGCATCTTTGCAGGCCGTTTTTCCCCTGCTTGGGTTTTTTGAGTACATCGTTCTTTTCCCGGCAAGCGCCGTCCTCTGCCGGGTTCTTGAATCCTTTTTTTTGACGTTTCGAAAGAAGGCGGCCCCGCCACCGGTCTTTGATTCCCTTACCGGTTACGACGGGCTGGCAGGCTCTGCCCTTCTGCTTGCCCGGCTCCTTGCCGCAGGTTTCGCGGAGGCGCTGGCTGCCGCGTCGGGTTTTACCCTGGGCGTCATGGCGGTGATGCTTGTTCTGCGGGAGATACGGCGCCGTTCGCTTTTGGAGGCGGTTCCGTCCTTCCTCAGGGGAAGTCCCCTTCTCCTCATCTCCATGGGGCTTCTTTCCCTGATCTTCACCTCCGCCGCGGCCGTATTGTTCAGGGCGCTGGGAGGGTAGGATGAGCCGTATCATCAGTCTTATCCTGGGCTCCCACAACCACGTTCCCCTCGGCGCCGGCGACGACGAATTTGAGGCCGTCTATGAACGCCGCGTAAAGCCCTTTCTGCAGACCCTGTACCAGTTTCCTAAAATACAGGCGGTGCTTTACTATTCGGGCGTGCTGCTGCACCGGCTGGAGCGTTTTCATCCTGAATTCTTCTACCTCATACGGGATCTTCTTTCCCGCAAGCAGGTTGAAATTTTGGGCGGCGGTTTTTACGAGCCCATGATGCCCATCATTCCCCCGCAGGACAAGATAGGACAAGTGGAACTGTTGACCACCTATTTAAGGAAAAGTTTCGGGAAAAGGCCTCAAGGATGCTGGCTTCCCGCGCTTGCCTGGGAGCAGAATCTGGTGAGCCCCCTTAGCGCCTGCGGGGTGGGGTACACGTTTCTTTCGGACAGCCAGTTTCTTCTTGCCGGCCTTGAAGGCGGCGATCTGTACCTTCCCTGTGTCACCGAGGATCAGGGGAAGATCATCACGGTTTTTCCCGCCTCTGGCGAGTTAAAGGCAGCTTTTGCCCGGAAGAACGCGTCGGACGTTCTCAACGGCCTTGCCAGGACGCTGCCGCCGGGCTCCTGGACGGTGTCGGTGTTTCCCGGGCCGCTTTTTACCGGCGAGGGGGACAGCCCCGAATATGTCTTTCAGCGTTTTTTTGAGGAACTTTCCCGCTGTGAGTCCTTTGTCGAATATACCACGCCCGGAAAGCTCAGCCGTTCGCTTGAAAAGCCGAAGAAGGCCTATTTCCCAGGCTCCCTTGGGGAAGTCCCGCTTTACGCGGGCTCCGTGTTCAGGGGATGCTCGGGCCCCCGGCGCTTTATCATCGACTACCCCGAGTCAAGCGGGGTTTATTCAAAGATGATGTATGTGCATACGCTCATCAACCAGCTGCGGGGGGACAAGGCCCGCAAGCGTACTGCGCGGGAGGAACTGTGGAAGGCCCAGGGCTGCGATCTGTACGCGCCCCCGCCTGAGGGCGGAATCTTCCGGCCGGGACTGCGGAGGGCGGCGTACCGGGCCCTTATAGGGGCGGAAAAAATTACCAGGGAAAAGGGCCGTTTTAATCCGTCGCTCCTTCATTTCGACGTTAACCTGGACGGCGGGATCGAGTATCTTTTACAGGATGAAAAGATCAACAGCTATATAGAACCGCGCGGCGCGGGGATCTTTGAACTGGATTATCTTCCGAAAAACTGGAATTATCTTGACACCCTTGTCCCCCGGGAACGCGCCGGGGCGGAAGAAGTCCGTGAAAAAGGGAGAAGGCGGGCCGCCTTTACCGACGCCTTTCTTTCCCCCGGGGGGGAGGCGTTTTTCCGGAACTGCGGGGACGAACAGTTCATTCCCGGCGAAATGGACCGCGGCAGGCTCAAGATCCGTTTTACGCTTCCTGTTAACGGAGAGGCTTTCTGCGGCGCCATAGGCATGGAAAAAACCTTTCAGAGCCGGAAGGATGCCCTTGCCGTATCATACGTTCTTGCCAATAACGGCGCGGAAAAAACGGATTTTATTTTTTCTTCCCGGACGGATTTTTCATTTCCCGGATACGGCGAAGACTTCGTGCGGGTACTCAGGGGAAACAACGTTCTGCCTGAGGGGGACGCGCGGGGGGGCATACCGGGCGTTGAATCCCTGAAATTTCAGGATCTTAAAAACGAGGTCCAGATCAGCCTGGGGTCAAAAAAAACCTTCGAGGCCCGCATTGTTCCGGTAAGCGCCCCCTGCCGGGCGCCGGGCGGAACGGCGGATCTGTACCAGTCCACCTGCGTCACGCTCCTCCTCCGGGTGTCCCTTGAGCCGGGCCAGTCCTGGAGCAACGAGTTTGTCCTGAAATTTTCCCATTAAGGGTGGAACGAGATAGGGAAGGTATCACGTGAGACGGGGGCGGACGGGAGTTTTACGGCGTTTGAATATAACCGCCTTGGCTTGGTGGAAAAGATAACGGACGGCGAAGGGGTGCAGTGGG
>JAISAQ010000055.1 GCA_031266775.1 Treponema sp. | reverse complement strand
TTGAGCCGTTCAAGAGGGTCTCCGAGCTTGCTGAGTTCCTTCAACCGGTCATGTTCATCAAAAAATCCATGTTGTTTCATGAAAATATTTTATCAGGATTTTATCTTTTTGTGTAGAGTTTCCAGAGGTTCCCTGTTGAAAGAACGGCTCATGCCCGGAAACCGGCGTCATCCCCTGGCGGAGAGTACACCGGCTGTCCGGGCTTCAGGCGGCGCTATCTTGTCTTCCGGTAGCGCTCCGCCCTGAACGGCCTTGTGTTTACCGCGGCGTATTTCGGCATGTTTTTTTCGGCATTGCCGATGCGCTGGGCAGGAGTTGGATGGGTCTTGCCAAAACCGCCTGAGCTGCCTGTTTGGTTACTTTCCAGCACTTTAAGCATTTCGATAAGGGCGGCGGGATCATAACCCGCGGCGGACATCAGGGAGAGGGCCGTAGCGTCGGCGTCAAACTCCTGGCTTTGGGAGTAACCTGAATTGACCATGGTTGTGACGATTTCCCCTACCGATTCATTAAACACACTGGTAAGCTCCACCACATCATAGCCTGCGGCCGCACCGGCCGCGGAAGCGCCGGTTACAAGCAGCGCCTGGGTAATACGGCTGGTCTTAATGGCCTTGATACTGTGTTGAAGCTGAATGTGGGATATCTCATGGGCAATAACACCGGCAAGGGCGTCTTCCGATCCGGCGCAGGCCAAAAGCCCGCGGGTAATGAAGATGTGCCCCCCCGACGTGGCAAAGGCGTTGATCTCCGTACTGTCAAGGATCATCACATGGTAGCCGTTGTAGATCTCGGGCCTGGGGGAATTGATCGTAAGGGCCCCGCAGATCCGGTTAAGATAGGCAAGCAGATCGAGATTGTCCCGGTATATCCTGTAGTTGGTAAGGATGTTCGCCCCTACCGCACGGCCTATGTAATACTCCTGCTCCGGGGTAATTTCTTCGGCCGCCCTGCCCGCGGCATCGGCGGACTGGCTTATCGCGCTGGCGGTATTCTGATCGATAACACCGGCGGCGCCCGCGGCCTGGGCTCCGGCGCTGACTATGGAACTTACGGTTTGACAGGAAAGGAATGCGCATAAACAGGCGCAAAGAAGCGCGGTTTGACCGGTATTTTTCATCTTGATCATTCTCCCTGGGACAGATGGCCTTCAACAATAAAATCGTACAATTCCCGTTCGGACACGGCCTGGGCCTCCGTCCGGTCAACATCGGCGTAATTAAGTTCACCGCTCGCCTTGTAGGCGTCTTCGATTTCCTGATTAAAACCCTTCCCGGCCATGGCAACTTCCTGATTTGTGGCGGTAGAAGAAGCGCCCGCGACAATACGTTTGGAAGTCAGGCTGGAAACGGCGATCCACCCGGAAAGCGAAGCGTTCGCAGCCGAACGGACTTCAACCCATTTCCCCTTTACCTGAAGTACGGTAACCGCCGCCCCGTAGGAAAGAGTTCCCCGGGTCGAAGCGAAAAATCCCGTGGAAGATTTCAGCGCCACGGTTTTGGCGGCCACATACTGAGTACTTCCCCTGGCCGCCTGCGCGGCAACAGTTCCGGCAATTAAAAGGCCGGCCATTACGATTAATAGTTTTTTCACGTTAAACACCCCTAACATAAACAGTTTCAAAACCAACCGGGTTTTGGAACAAGCTCAGTTTCCTATTTTTGAGTAAGATTGTCTACACCGTCGTCCCACTCCCTGTCATCCGGAGGCGTTTTAAGGTAATTTTGGCACCGCTCGCCATACAGCCGCGCAACCATGTCCCCTTTATCCGCTTCGGCTATGCCGCCGAAAAGTTCCAGCGCCTTTTCGAAATCCCTGTGTTCATAGGCTTCAAAAGCCCGCTCCCAAATTACCGTCATGCCGGTAAGGGATTCCGGCGCTTCGCTCCGTATATCCAGAAGTTCGTAGAGCCGGAGGGGCGTATTGATGCCTACCACGCGGACGCGCGAAAGGCTCCGCAGGACAAATTCGTCCCCTATTTTTGCCCTTGTATATTCGCTTATCAGAATACCTCCGGTGTTGTACTGCTTGTTGACCCCTTCAAGACGGGCGGCCAGGTTGACCGCGTTCCCCATGATGGTATAATCCGTCTTTTTCGGCGTTCCCATGTTTCCCACGGTCATTTTCCCCGTATTAAGCCCAAGCCGCGTAAACAGCGGCGCGGGATCGTCTATGGTTTGGGTTATTTTTTTGTTGAACAGGGCTTTTTGCACATCACTGTTCACCAAGCCCAGCGCAATAACTTCTCTGTTGATTTCCGCCTCTTTTTTCTTCATTAAAATGGCGGAACGGCAGGCCCGCGCGGCGTGATCTTCCATGGGAAGGGGAGCGCCAAAAAAGGCGATAATCGCGTCCCCTTCGTACTTGTCTATGGTTCCCTGGTTGTCCAGAATAATATCGCTCATTCTGGTAAGGTAGTGGTTAAGAAGGTTAACGAGTTTTTCGGGGTCCGGTTCATTTGTCGCGGGATCTTTAAGCGCCTCCGATATGGTAGAAAAACTTCTGACATCGGTAAAGATCGCGGTTAATTCCCTTGTTTCGCCGCCCAGTTTGAGCTGGGAAGGATCGGCGATGATCCGGTCAATAACCACGGGGGAAAGGTACTGGCTGAAGGCCGATTTAATGAACCGTTTCTGGCTGCCTTCCGTCGCGTAGTTGTAGAGCGTGCCGGTAAGAAAGGCCCCAAGAACGGCCGCCAGGGACGCCACCATGGGAATCCACAGGTTGAAAAAATAGTAAACGTTTATTGCCAGGGCGGAAAAGGCGGCAATCATAAGGAGAACGCCGCCTATTGTAAGGGGAATACGGTTTGAAAAAAGGGTGATGAGCGATGTCAGCACCACTGCGGCAAGAATGACAAGAACATTGACCCATTGGGGGCTTTCCCGTATAAAGTCGGCTTCCAAAAGATTATCCAGAACGGTAATGTGCATTCCCACTCCGGGGTATATTGAAGAAACGGGGGTATTAAAAAAATCAAAAAGTCCCTGGGCGTTTAAACCGACAAAAACATACTTCCCGGTAAATTCCTCAGGAAGCAGAAGGGGAGTTTCGCCCTTTTCAAGGCTTTCGGCGCTCCGCAGAATTGCCGACGCGGAATAGGGTATGTAGCGATCCAGATCTCCCCGGAAATGGGGAAGAACTTGCCTGTTCCTGTCCAGGGGAATGGTGTAGTCTCCCCAGCGGAACACGTTCATTTTTCCGTCGTACGAAAGCTCCTTGTCCCTGCCGGCAGCCAAAAGTAAAGCGGCGGCAAGACCCGGCACCGCCCTGCCGTTAAACGGGGTAAAAAGAGAAGTACGGCGTATTACACTGTCTGAATCGGGACTGTTGGTCACGCTCCCAAGAACCCCGGCGGCATCCCTGAGTCCTTCTACAGGAAACTGCCCGCCGCGTCCCGTTTCGTCCGCGCCAAGAAAAGCGGCCCTGCCTTCCTCGTCGAGACTGAACAGCGGCTTGTCAAGGCCGCCGGGCCACGGCGTTCCCAAACCGGAGACAACCACCGTCTGAACCACCCTGCCGTAGTCTTCCGACGCCTTGATAAACGCGGCGTCATCTTCCGAACCGTAAACCGACGGTTCCGAAAAAATTATATCAAAGGCAACCGACGCGGCCCCCGAAACGTTCATATATTCAATAATCTCCGCGTAGGCGGCGCGCGGCCAGGGCCAGGACCATCTCCTGTTTTCCTGGGCCCAGTTGATGCTTTCCTGATCCACCAACACCACGATGATGTCGTCGGAGGGACGGCTGTAGTGGGCCATGATCCGTACCCGGAAATCGTAAGTCTTGAATTCCAGATAATCAAAAATCCCCGTAAAATGGAACAGAAGAAGCGCCGCAAAAATAAGGGCGGCTATAACCGGAGCCGCGGCGGTCTTGCTGGAAGTCCTGATCTTCTTTTTCATAACAACAGAAATTATCGCATTTTCAGGCGATTTTTGCTATCCGTCCGAGGGATCTTTGTCAAACCGCCTTGCCGTCTATTCAAACATGTCCGGGAAACACTATTATGTGAAAGAACAGAATTGTTCAAATTTATGGAGGAGATTCATGACAGAACCCGCAAAACGAGATCCCAAGGCGCCCAAATTTCTTGAAATAACCATAAAAGACAGCGAGGGCAAAGTCTGGGCCACCCTCTACGCCCACGCCAAGGATTTTTCCACCGGCTCCGTTGGTTTCTACGCGTCCGACAAGATCACCAATCCTGAAAGCGCGGAACGCTACCAGACGGGACTGAGCTTTACGCTGATAGGATCAAAACCAGGCAAATAGGCGCGGCAAAACCGGCTCCTTAAACTGAAGTCTTGGAACGGCCTCGGTTGACAAATTTCAACCGGAAAAATATCATAAACTGAAGTTTCTGAACAACTCTATTAAACGGGGGCTTTTCATGAAAAAGATCAAGGATGTGTACAAGGAATTTTACACGGTTGACGACGCCATTAATATGGATGTCGATACGGTAAAAAACCTTCAGGAGACGTACTCCAACAAGCTGAAGGTGGTTTTGTCCGGAGGCAAATATTTCAAAAAAGCGGAAAACGCCGGTTTTATTGACCATGAGGGCAAGCGGCATATTGATATGATGGGCGCGGTCGGGGTTATGACTGTGGGGAACAACAATCCTTTTATCTGGGAGCAGATTGAAAAGGTCTTCAAAGCCAAGTCCTACATCATGGGGGCGGTGTCGTACCATAACATTGCCGCCGCGTTCTACCGGAATCTCGCGTTGACCACCCCCGGTCAAAAATTAACCAAGGCACAGATCTCAGGCGGCGGCGCCGAGGCCATTGAAGGGGTTATCAAACTCTGCAAGATCGCCCAGCGCAACAAACCAAACAAGACGAAAATCCTCTCCACTATCAACGCCTTCCATGGGAAGACCGCCGGCGCGGTTTCGGTGGGCGGCAA
>JAISAQ010000023.1 GCA_031266775.1 Treponema sp. | reverse complement strand
CTGGAAGAACTTAAAAACCGCGGGCCGCTTGGAGCGAATGATATTGATTTAGGGAAATGCCAATCGACCCGTTGGGGACACCACAAAATAGCAGGGGCTGCCCTTGATTATTTGTTTGGCATAGGTAAAATCGGAGTATATAAGAAAAAGAACGTACAAAAAGTATATGATGTAATACAAAATCTACTTCCTGAAAGAATAACAAAAACTGAAGAACCATTTAAAAGAGACAGTGATTTTTATGAATGGTATTTTTTACGCCGAATTGGAAGTATTGGTATACATTGGCCAAGAAATGGCGGTGGCTGGAACGGTTATTTTCTTCCCGATAGTCAATTAAGGAAAAGTACATTTGAATCTCTGGAAAAGAAAGGTGCCATTGTACAGATAATGGTTCCCGGAATAGATGAAACTTTTTATATCCGCCGGCAGGATATGGATTTGCTTAATATAGAATCTGGTTATGATAATTGTATCAGGTTTCTGGCTCCATTGGATAATCTTTTATGGGATAGAATGTTGGTACAAAAAATATTTAATTTTCAGTATAGCTGGGAAGTATATATACCGGAAGAAAAGAGGAAATATGGTTATTATGTATTACCTGTATTATATCAGGACAAAATAGTTGCACGCATGGAACCAATAAAACAAGAAACAGGCAGGCCATTCGGGATAAAAAAATGGTGGTGGGAACCAAATATAAAACCAAATAAAAAATTAAGAAATGCAGTTGAAAATGGATTAAAGACATTCTCAGAATATTTACATGCTGATGGAGTTGATAAAGAAACCATGCAAATAATTTTCCAGCAATAAAAACGGGCACTGCGCATAACAGGACTGTTTACGTTTTTTGTCCTGTAGGCCTTACCGGGCCAGTAGGCGGCTCGGCCTCCGCAATGGCTAGGTCATTCCGCTACGCTTCATTCCCACACCGTTGTTCCGGCATATTTTGTCCGCCCTGCAAATGTTACGCATTTGCTTATCCGGGCCACCAAAACAGCGTAAACAGCCGGAACGTTATGTGCCATTGCCTAAAAATTCTTTGAAAAAAACTAAAAATTTGTTGACAATACGTGAACAATATATATATTATTACGTAGGAGATGATTATGCATACAAAGTTAACATTAAACATTGACCAAAATGTAATAGAAAACGCCAAAAAGTACGCAAAACATCAAAAAGTGAGCGTTTCAAAATTGGTTGAAGAATATTTATCTTCAATATCCTCACCGGCCAATAAAAAGGCCGGGCACAATTCATTAGGCCCAATAACAAAAGAACTGGTTGGAATATTCAAGGTAAAGGGAAAGATGGATTACAAAGAACTTTTAACTGATGCATTGATGGAGAAATATATCTGATGGAAAAACTCTTTTTTGACAATGATATTATTTTGGATATTTCTATTAAACGAGATGAATCACTGGAAAATGACATAAATGAAGCGATAAAATTAGTAAATCTTATAGAATCTGGAGAATATAAAGGGTATACATCGACCGTTATTTTTACAAACACTTATTATATACAGAGAAAACTAAAAGACCATAATACGGCAATAAATTTTCTTAAAAAATTAAGGTTAATATTAACCGTATTAAATATTGATGGTAAAATCATACAGAAAGCACTAGAATCGGGATTTAGTGATTTTGAAGATGCGGTACAATATTATACGGCAGTAGAGAACAAGATGGATTATATAATAACACGGAATATAGACGACTATAAGAAGTCAACCATAAAAGTATATACACCATCTCAATATTTAAAAATAAAAGAAATGCAAAAGATAGAAAAAGGCAACGGCGCATAACAGGCCGTTTTGAATTTTGAGTAATATATTTGGTAATGTTTTTTACCCCGGATTATTCATCGCCCCGCGCCATTCTTGGCGCGGGGATTTTGTTCCAAAATTTATACAAAACATTATTCAAGAATATGTTTAAATAATTTTATCAAATCTCTTTAATACATTATTTGTTAGTAACTCACCTTGTGCAAAGGCGAATAAAACAGTCAAAAATTCGTTGAAAATAAGCTTAAAACGAGTCATCATGACACATTTTAAGGCTATTCACAGTATGGAACTCTATGCTTTGCGTAACATGAGTTAGTAATTATTATCACCTGCCAATTTTATTAATAAAATATTAATAAGGATATATAAGGAAAACGGGTTTCACCCGCCATTATTATACATTTTCGAGGTAAAATCTTTCATAAAGTTTTGTCAGATTATTAAAATTTATTCTAAACTGGCTTCTTGCTTTCACGTTTGTATTGCCCTTTTCATTAAGCATTACCTTTGTAGCAGGATCATATAAAATCAAACCTGCCTGCATTGTTTTTAAAAATAATGACAACTCGGTTTTTTCTCCCAAATAAACGGGCGACAAATATACATACCCTATTTTATTATTATGCATTTCCACATTATAATGTACATAACAAGCATGGGAATGTTTACGGCCCCAATGGGTTAATAGTTCGTTAAAAGACCAAATGGCAACAGGATTATTCTGCTTGTCAATTAAATGCAAACCTCCGCCCATATCGGTAATTGTACCTTTGTCATAGTCAAAACCCTTTATAACAAGAGCAAGATTTGATGTAGTATTATAAACGTCCGCCTTATGCGTACCTGTAAAATACTTGACTACATTTGGAGCATCATGACCATATCTAAGGGCAAATTCTTTTGCGCCTCTTTCATGGTAAAAACCCTTGTCGGGCTCAGGAGTTATAAGAGTAATTCTTTGACCGCTAAAGGCTTTTAATTCCCAGCCTTTAAAATCCGGTTCTGCTATGCTATTAGGGGTTATCCCAAACAATGCTTCCAATGTATAACCGCCGCCATTTTTTGCGTTATAGGGTTTTTTATTTCCGTTTGTATCAAGCCGTATTGACTCGTGCCAGCCAATAGAAACAATCTCGTGAAGTTTTGATAACAGCCCGGTTTTATCAGTTCCTTTAATCCCCGCTAAAGGGAATTCTTGTATCGTCTTTCCTGACTGTATATCATTAAGTTCATTTATTATGGTTTTTGCCAATACTGTGTTTTTACGGACGAGGAAAGCAAAAATCCTGCCGTCAGGACAAACGCCAAATATTAAAACCCTGCCGTCCTTGTCATTATTATTGTGCCTGTCTTCCGGTTTTATCGCCCTGAAATCTTCACCTGGAGCAGTAGGGCAACTTATTAAAAAACCGGACAGCCTTACTTCAGGGTATTTGGTATAAAGTATCATTTGGGCATTAGGAGCCTGTGCCGTTTGGCCGCTATCATTAATCCACCAGAGATTTACAGGCGCTTTATAATTCGGGTTCTTCGTTTCTGGATATTCTCGTATTTTTCCAAAAGGCAGCTGTTGCAAGACCTTGAAACTGCCGCCAAGATAAATCTGGTTTTTGGAATTATCATTTTCAGATAACATCTTGAAATATGCCCTTGAAACGCCAAAGCCGTATAAAAATTTCCCAAGGTCCGTTAAATTATTTAAATCCATGCTTTAATTATCGTCTTTGGAAAGGTTTTTTGTTAAATTTTTCAAAGACTCCCTTGACAAAAGGGAAAACCCATTGCATAATGCAATAAACTTTCCCTGTACAGGAGGGGATTATGCCGGAACAGGCTTATAATACGTCTTTTGTCCTTGACCAGATAGAGCGGTTTTACAACATAACCGAGATTGCCAGAGAGTGCTCCGTAAACCCAAGTACAGTACACAGATGGCTAAATCGCCAAGTCAAGTTAAAAATGATATACCTTGAGCGTCTTCATGACATGATTGAAAGGAAGATAACAACACAAAAAGCCGCAGAAGAAGAAGCCGGTTTTACTTTTATAGATCTTTTTGCAGGCATTGGCGGCATACGGAAAGGTTTTGAACAAGCGGGCGGTAAATGCGTTTTTACCAGCGAGTGGGACACATACGCTCAAAAAACCTATTCAACAAATTTCCCTTCCGATGAACCCGTCAATGGAGATATTACAAAAATCAAGGCAAAAGACATTCCCGACCATGACCTTCTTTTGGCGGGCTTTCCCTGTCAGCCTTTCTCTATAGCCGGAGTTTCAAAAAAGAATGCCCTCGGACGGCCTACGGGTTTTGCCGATGAAACGCAGGGAACCCTGTTTTTTGACGTCGCCCGAATAATCAAAGAAAAACAACCCAAGGCCTTTGTTCTGGAAAATGTCAAAAACCTCAAATCCCATGACAAAGGGAACACGTTTAAGATTATTACCAAAACCCTTTCACAGGAATTGGGTTATCATATCAGTTGCAGGGTAATTGACGGTCAAAGTTGGGTCCCCCAACACAGGGAAAGAATAATCATTGCCGGTTTCAGGGAACCTGCTCTGTTTTCACTTGAAGACATTAGCCTGCCAAAAAAAGGAGAAATAAAACTTTCCCGCATTCTTCATAAAACGGACGGAACAGAACCGTATTTGGACCGGGACCAGGACAAATACTTTAACTTCCAAAAGGACAAAGTACAGGATAAATACACCCTTACAGACCATCTTTGGGCATATTTACAAAAGTATGCCGAAAAACACAAGGCCGCAGGAAACGGTTTTGGTTTCGGACTGGTAACTGGAAACGACATAGCCAGAACATTGTCCGCCCGCTATTATAAAGACGGCTCCGAGATACTTGTCTATCAAGGTAAAAAGAAAAATCCCAGACGGCTGACGCCAAGAGAATGCGCCAGGCTCATGGGGTATCCCGATGACTTTATCATACCTGTTTCCGATACAAGAGCATACAAACAATTCGGCAACTCGGTCATAGTTCCGCTTTCTCATGCCATAGCGGAAAAGATAAAGCCGTTAATCGTGTAATAATGGATATTGTTATCCCCGAAAAGCGCAGCCTGTTAATGTCAGGCATTCGCAGTAAAAACACAAAGCCTGAAATCCTTATACGCAAAGAGCTTTTCAAATCAGGCTTTCGTTACCGCTTGAATGTCAAAAACGTATTCGGCAAACCTGATATAGTGCTTAAAAAATTTAATGCAGTAATTTTTATACACGGCTGTTTTTGGCATGGCCACGAAGGTTGTAAAAATTTCAAAATTCCATCTTCAAACAGGGAATTTTGGGTCGCCAAAATAGACAGAAACCGCAAGCGTGATGCCGAGGTCTTAAATTACCTTCACGCTACAGGCTGGCGTATTTGTATAATATGGGAATGCGCTATACGCGGTAAAAAACAACTTCAAAAAACAGACAAGACAATCTCTAAAATATCCAAATGGCTCCGTTCTAAAAGAATATGGCTTGAAATAACTTCTGACGCATACAAGTAAAGCGGCTCCCTTTTGTCCGCTATGTGTGTAAATTTTACACACTAAAGGCCGCTAAAAACGGTAGAACGCCGGAGTATCGCCGGTATCAATCAGCACAAGTTTCCGGCCGGAAGACGGAGAGGCGGGGCGGATAGTCGGCGCGGCCCGCCTTCCGCGCGGCGCGGGGACGGCGCGGCCTTCGTCCAGGGGTATTTCCCTTATCTTTTCAATCTGCGTGTGCCCCGCTATCTGGCTGTAACCGGGAACCGCGTCGCGGCAAAGGGAATCCGGCCGTATCCAAATGGGGCTCTGCGTCACATCATCGCCGTAAATGTCCTGTCCGTCGAACGCGAGGATGTTCCTGTCCTCAAAAAAGGCGCGGTTGATTCCCTCAAGGTCCTTCACGCCCGCCTTTTTCATCTTCTCCATAAAAGTAACCGACACGCCCGCATGGCTGACAATAAAAGGACCGGAAGTTACATAAAGCACGTTAAGCAGATCGACGTTTTTTTCGAGTATCTCCATGATGCCGGCGCTGTGTGCATCCTGAAAACCAGAATACCTCTGATTAAGAACCCCCCGCATGTACTGGTAATCGTGATTTCCCAGGCACAGTTTTATGCGGCTGTCCGCGCGGGCCGCCGCGCAGAGTTCGATGAAATTCCGGTACTGTTTGTTGAAAGGAACGGTAAAGCTGTCGAAGTAATCACCGGTGATGTAGTATTCCTCAATATCACCGGAAGGAGGATGTTTCCAGAAATCCCGGCCGTGGACATCCCCTAAAGCCAGCCTCATTCAGTCTTTCCACGGGAATATAAAACTCTTGAAAGATCTGGTTCCCGTTCTTTCGCGCTCGTCAATCAGAATCTCATCCCAGGGAATTTTCCGCTTCCGCGCCCCGGCAGGGTTTTCGGAAGGATTGGCGTCAAGCCAGTCGTATTTGAGGAGCCTTAAGCGCAGGGCTTCATCGAGATACAAGAGTACACCCCCCGGCCCCGGAAACAGCAGGGCAAGAAGCAGGGAAACCACCAGAATAACGATGTTATGAACAAGGGAAAAGACCGCAAGGCCCGGATTATCAAAAAATATAAGAAAACATTTTTTCGCCGATTTAAGGAGATTTCCCTCGAGCCGGGATCGGGCGGCGAAAAAAAACTGAAACGCAAGCACCGCCGCCGCCATGGTCCAGAAGATCACCGCGGCAAGGAACAGGCCAAAGAGTGATCCCAGATCCAGATAAAAGGGCATGACAACGGTGAACATGATGAAAACAAGAAAGGCGAAAAGCCACATGAAAACGCCGGCGGGAACGCCCGCCTTGAGGTTCCTGAAGAAATCGCCGAAACCAAAGGAGCCGTAGTCGGAAAGTGCCTTGATGGAAAGCGCCGCGGCGGAAAGATAGATACAGCACCACAGTACGCCCACAAGGGTTACGGCAATGGAAAGCGCAGGGACCGCGATGAGCAGGCCCGGAACAAAGACCGGAAGGGCAAGGCTCGCAATAAAGCCAAGGTTAACAAGGGCTATACGGAAAAGGTTGTCCCACAGGTCAAAAAATGTCTTCTTGATAAGAAATCCAATCATGAAACTACTATAAGGGATAATGTTCCCCTCGTCCACTGCCGAAAATCAAAGGAAGATCCGGGCGGAAGAACCGGATGGAAAATTTCCGTTACGGGAAATTTAAAAGCCGCGAGGAGCATCAATGAACAGGAAGTACCTCATCTTTGTCGTTACAACGCTTGACGATCTTAAAAACGAACGGAAAGAGCTGCCCCGGCTCATCATGGAACTGGGTCATATTCCGGTTATGCCGGAATTTGCCGGGACGGGCGAAGAGGCGGACAGACGGCTCCTTGTACGGAAAACCCTGGAAGAATGCGATTACTGCCTCTGCCTTCTGGCCCATAAATACCTCGCGGACGGCGAAAAAACATCCCCGGCCGAAGCCGAATATGTCTGGGCGGCGCAAAAGGGCATTCCCTTCATCTCGCTCATACTGGACGGAAAGGCGCGGTGGAAGGCGTCCAAACGGGAGGCCGATCCCGAAACCGGGAGGAAACTGGAAGCGTTCAGGGAAAAACTAAAAAAGGGCCCCTTTGCCGAATGGACCGGTACGGCGGATCTCAGGCAGAAGGCGCAGAGTCTCCTTATCCGGGAAATGAACCTTAACCCCCGGCCGGGCTGGATATACGCGGCGCAGACCGTCGATCCTTCGGTGGCGAACGAGTTGTCAAGGCTTTCCGGGGAAAATGAAGAACTCAAGCGCCGCATCAAGGTTGAAAACAGCGGCATCATGACCAGGCTGCAGGATCAGATGAAGCAGGCCCTCAAGGTGCTGGCGCTCAACAAGGCGACGCTGAGCTTCCACTACTCAGGCGGGGAAAACTGGGAAAACCCCCGGAAGTTCCGCTACCTCAGAATCTGGAAGCTCCTTGTCCCCGAACTTTCGCCGGGAAAAACTACCGCCGAAATTTCCCGTTTTCTGGGGAATGTTCTTAACCCGGATCTTGAAAAGACCGTCCGGAAGGATTATCCTACCCCGTCGAACACCATCAAGAAGATCATGGCCGATTTCGCCCTGCTCAGGCTGGCAAAGTGTTCGGCCGCGGGGGATGAGGAAGTCTGGGAAATTACCGGATACGGCAGGGAACTTTACGCCGCCTACCGGATGCACCTTCTGGAACGCGCTTTCAAGAGGAAGCCGTAATATGGCTACAAACGAAGAAGTACAACGCGGCAACGAGAAGGAAAAGGATCTTTTTGTCGACATTTTCAGGCGTATGGGCGGCAGTGAATACGGAGAGCCGGTTCCGGCCATGCTGCAGACGACCTGTGATTTTTTTGGTTTTTATTCAGGTTTTGTCTATGAAGCCGATCACCGCGGGATCTTTCACCTGAAGGAGCATTATCTCTGTAGAAACGAACGCCTCAAAGACAGTTTCCTCCTTGCCGATTACCTTACGCCCAGGGAAACGGGGGAGCTTGCCGGACAGGCCGGGGAAATTGTGTACCTCAATTCCCGCAAGAACCGCCTGGGCAAAAAATTCCTCGAACTCCTTTCGGCAAAGACCCTTATCATGCTGCCTGTCATTCTGGAAAAAAAGATCCCCATAGCTTTTGTGGGCCTCATGGACAGGCGGAATCCCATCCGTCTGAGCAGAAAAGAAATAGACGATGCCGACGCGGTGCTTTCGGTTCTGGCCGGGTACATCAAGACGCGGATGTACCGGCAGCGGCTTGAATATACGCTGGATTCAATGAAGACCATTGTCAACAACGCCGGCATCGAAATTTACGTCAGCGATTTTCACAGCGGTGAACTGCTCTTTGCCAACGACGCCATCGCCTCCCGGTACGGCGGCATGGACAAAATTATCGGCAAAACCTGCCTGTCCGTTTTTGCCGCCGAAGGAGAAGCGGCGGGCGGATGTCCCAAGGACAATCTCATAGACAAAAAGGGAAACCCCACGCGGGTGTACGGCTGGGATGTTCAAAACGCCGCCACCGGTTCATGGTACCGTATCCTCAACGCCGCCTGCCGCTGGGTAGACGGCCGTACCGCCCATGTGGTAAGCCGCATAGACATTACGGAAAACAAGCGGAACGAGGAAATAATACGGCGGCTCGCCGAAACCGACAGCCTTTGCGGTCTTCCCAACCGGAGGAAATTTGCGGATGATTTGGAAAAGAGCCTTTTGGCCCTGCGGAAAAAGGGAAAGCGGGGCTACCTTCTTTTTATAGACCTTGACGACTTCAAGGCAATCAACGACACCCTGGGACACCTCCAGGGAGACAGCCTCCTGTGCAGCATAGGAAAATTCCTCAGGGAAAACGAAGAAAAACTGGGAAAGGCGTACCGTTTCGGCGGCGATGAATTTGTGATTCTGGCGGAAAACAAAAACTCCGGGGATCTCCGCCGTACCCGTGAAATACTCCTTGAAAAATTCGACGGAAAGTGGAAGTTGGGAAGGCGCGCCGTTTCCTGCGGCGTCAGCATAGGGGCGGTGGCCATTCCCCGGGGAACCATGTCCGGCCAGGAACTGGTGGAAACCGCCGACAAAATGATGTACGAAGTCAAAAAAAGCGGGAAACACGGCTTTCGGGAAGCCGGTCCTCCGGCCAAAAAGACCGGCAAAAACAGGCGTAAACCCCCTGCGAATCAGCTTTGATCTGAATTTTCTTCGCAGGGCTCAAAATCGCAGCGGCAATAGGCGGCGTTACACCCGGGAAGGGGCAAAGCGGGTACATCGTTGATCGGATAAACACCGTTATGGCTTTTGATATCTTCGCAGTCAAGATCGCCGCCCATATTGACTATTTTAACCTTGGTAACGCCCCGCGTACGCAGTTCCATCAGTTTGTATTTCCGTCCGATGCCAAATAAATTCAGGTAGTAAATGATGGGAATAATATGCCGGGGATCTTTTTCGGACAGGCCTTTTTCGTTCATGCAGTCTGCCATTTCCCGGGAAATTTTAAGTTCCGGGTTGATGTGAAGAGCCGCTTTTTCCTCGTCCGAAAGACAGTCGTTGTATGAAAAAGGATCGGTAAAATAACCGCCGATCTTGGGTATGAGTTTTTCGATGTGGGACAATTTTTCCTGTTTAAAACAGCCGGATTTTTCAATATCCCGCATCATTCTCGCCAGAATTTCTTTTCTGACAACATCTTTTCGTTCGTTGGGAGTCATCGCCACATAATTTGCGGCGCTGACCAGTGATTTGACATCCTCACCGGAACGCCTTGTCGCCAAAACTTCCCTTACCTTTTTCGCCAATTCCAGGAAATCGGCTGCCACGCTCTTTCCCATAATTGTAAAATAACACGTTTTTTCGAAAAATACAAGACTCCCGGCGCCCTTTACTCGACAAAATTGCGGAATTCGTTTATTCTATGCCATCATGTTACAGTTCGACGATTACATTTCAGATCTTCCCGATCTTCCCTACCCCAATTTTATCGCCCTGGTTGAAGCAATAGAAAAACACGGGGACAAGCCCGCCATCCTGTACCGTTCGGGAAAACAGCGGGAATTCGGCCGCTGGAGCTACGCGCGCTTTGTTGCCGAATGCCGGCGCATAGGCCGGGGGCTGCTTGCCGGAGGGCTCAAAAAGGGCGACCGGGTGGCGCTGTGGGCGGAAAACCGCCCCGAATGGATGATCATCTGGATGGGAACCGTTATCGCCGGTCTTGTCATTGTCCCGGTGGATTTCCTGGTGTCCGAAAAGGAATGCCTTAACATTATCAAGATAACAAAGGCCAGGGCCTTTTTCTATTCCGGGAAGAAACGGGAGTTTGCCGAATCGCTTGCGGCCGGGGATACCGCCCTTGACGCGCTGGTATGCGTGAGTAAACCGGGCGAAGACGGCGGCGCGGACGGCGCTTTTACCGCGTTCGGAATAGACGCCGGAAGCCAGGCCCTGCCCGCGGTTTCCGATGTGGAAGAACATGATCCCGCTTCCATTGTTTTTACATCGGGTACTACCGGTTTCGCCAAGGGAGTTACCCTTCACCATAAGGGGATCATCGCCAACACCAGCGCCGCGATACGGATACTTACCCCCAATTCCCGGGATGTCTTCATGAACGTCCTCCCGCTTCATCATACATACCCTACAACCTGCAGTTTTATGGCCCCCATTTCCATTGGGATCCCCACGGTCATCAGCGAGAAAATCGTGGGCAAGGTTGTCATTGACGACATAAAGGACGGCGAAGTTACCTTCCTCATCGCGGTACCCCTGCTCTTTGACAAGGTAATGACCGCCATTGATCAGGGATACCGGAAACTCCCGTTCATCATACGCCTTCCCCTTGACTTCCTGCGGAGCATAGCCCTGGTAAAGGCCAAAAAGGGAAAGTTTGAATTTGGCCGGGATGTTTTTAAATTCATCCGCAAAAAGGCCAGCCTTGATTCGCTGCGCATACTCGTGGCAGGCGGCGGCGCCCTTAACCCGAAGACCGCCGATTTCTTCGATTCGCTGGGCTTCAACATCGTCCACGGCTACGGCATGAGCGAGAACAGCCCCCTTATCTGCGTAAATACCCCCCGGCACAAACGGAACGCTTCCGTAGGGCTGCCCGTCAGTTACACCTATGTAAAGATCCTCGATCCCAACGAAGAGGGAACCGGTGAAATTGCCGTTAAGTCCCCTTCGCTCATGCTGGGCTACTTCGAAAACGAGGAAGCCACGCGCGAAGTCTTCACCGAAGACGGCTACCTCCTTACAGGCGATCTTGGCTACCGGGATGAAGAAGGCTACCTTTACATTAACGGCAGAAAGAAGAACCTCATTGTAAGTTCGGGGGGAAAAAACATTTACCCGGAAGAAATAGAAACCCACTTCGCGCTTTCCCGCGTCATTGCGGAGATCCTTGTGGTGGGCCGCAGGGAACCGGCGTTTGGCGGCGAACAGATCTACGCCGTGGCGGTTCCCAATGTTGAAAACATCGCGCAGGATCATCCGGGCAGGGAAAACGACGAGGCGTTCATACAGGATCTTGTCAAAAAGGAAATAGCGGAAGTGAACCGGCATCTCCCCGGCTACAAGAAAATAATCGACTTTGCCATACGCCGGGAACCCTTTGAAAAGAACGCCCAGCAGAAAATACGGCGCTTCCTCTACAAGAGCTACGAAAATCCGCTGTAACGGATCCTAAGCCGGGCGGCGGGCGCACCCGCGTCTTGCGGCGGAAATTGTTACGCGGAAAACGGGGAAGACGCGGCTTCGCGCACCCACTGCAAACGGCGGAGATCGGCGCCCCTTGGTATGGTACAGTCGGCGCCAAGCACGACGCCCTTTCTTCCCGCTTCGGAAAGAAGCCTCCGCGTTTCCTCCTTGACTTCACGCTCGCTTCCCCGGCAGAGAACGCCGTCCGCCGTGTTCGCAAAGCCGCCCATAACGGGTTTTTCAAAGAGCCGTTTCCCTTCACCCAGCGAAACGCCTTCAATGACGGAGGCCCAGTTAAAAATCTGGGCGGGATACGAAACAAAACGGCCAAGATCGTTCCTGTGCCCTTCGTAACCGCAGATGTGAAGAATGTTAAGGGGGCCGAAACGGGCGGGCGGGCCGCCCTGCTGCCCTGCCGCGGCTTCCCTCGCGGCGGTGTTTGCCGCTTCAAGCACCAGCGCATCGCCGGGAAAAAGAACCTCATCATGAAGAGCCCTTGTCATTCCCGGGCCGTTTACATCCTGCGTTGAAAAATAGATCCCGTCGGCTCCGCCTTCCAGAATGACACGGCGGGCAAGAAGGGCAAGATCGCCCGCAACTGTGTCAAGGGCGCCCCTTACAGCATCCCCGTCTTCGGCGATAAGGGCGGCAAGGTCCGCATCGGCGTCCCCCCCCAAAGAGCGGCGCACGAATTTAAAGATGGTGGCGGGGGCAAAGATATTGTAGAAGGAAAGCACTTCGCCTTCGAATATCCCCGTAACGGCCTTTGCGAACGCTACCTGTTTTTCAATCCACGGATGGGCGGCCCCGATGGAAACAACTTTTCTGAGATCCCCGGCATTCCGGGCGTCCTGAAGCCGCGCGTTCGGATACATGAAAAAACCATCCGTCATTATCTTCATAAAATCCGGCTGAAATTCACCGTAGTACGCGCGGTGGCCGGCCAGGTTTTTTTCAAATATTGAAGGATTGGCAAAACCGTCTTCAAGTTCATCCGGCACAAAATGAAACCAGAATCCCGCGGGAACTTTTTCCGCGTATTCATCCCGAAACGACCGCAGTACCCATTCACGCTTGTTCATCAGTAAACCATACGATAGAATCCGCATTTAAGATAGTACGATTCACCGTAACCTGCGCGCACGGGATGATCCGGCGACTGTGTTCTAAAATCAAGCTGATGCGCCGCGCGGCCGGCGTCCGCGGCGGCTTCGGCGATCATTTTTTTAAAACGCTCTTCGCTCAGCGCGTGGCTGCACGAACAGCTTGCAAGGACCCCGCCGGGCCTTAAGATCTTCATGGCCCTGACGTTGATTTCCCGGTAGCCGCGCAGCGCCCCTTCCAGGGCCTGGCGGGATTTCGCAAAGGCCGGCGGATCGAGTATGACAAGATCGAAGCGCTCTTTTTTCCGCTCCATGCGGCGAAGCGATTCAAACATATCTTCTTCCACGGGAATTATCCTGCCTCCCACACCGTTAAGCGCGGCGTTGACGGCAAGGATCTTCAGGGCTTCGGCGGAAACATCCACCGAAGTTACCTGCAACGCCCCGGCGCGGGCGGCGTATATGCTGAACCCGCCCGTATAGCTGCAGACATCAAGAACGCGGGCGCGGGCGGCATACCGCGCGGTGAGGCGGCGGTTTTCCCTTTGATCCAGATAGAAACCGGTCTTCTGACCGCAGGCGGGATCAACAAGAAAGGGAAACCCGTTCTCAAATATGACGATTCCCCCTTCGGGAAAATTCCCGCGCAGCACCCCTTCCGCCGGCGGCAGCCCCTCCATTTCCCGCGCCTTTGCCGCCGATTTTTCGATGATGCCAAGCGGCGCGGAAAATGTTTCATCCGCGCCTGCGCCGCCCGCACCCGCGCCGCCCGCGCCCGTACTCACGCTGCCCGCGTCCGCATTATCCGCGCCGTTTCCGGCGGGCGGAACAAACGCCTCTTCCAAAACGGCAAGAATATCATCCCGGCGGGCATCCACGCCCCAGGCAAGAAACTGTACCGAAAGCCACGAAGAAGGCGGCCCCAGAGCGGCCCTGGCATCCTCGAACGAGGGAGCGCCGCCGGGGGAATCCGCTGCCCTGAAGGCGGCCTCGAACGCGGAACGGGCCCAGCCGGTAAAACGATCGACAACAAGGCCAGGGAGAAAGTCCGCCTCGCCAAAAACGACGCGGGCGCTTTCGCGGCCGGGCGCAAGGCTGCACGGCGGAAGAAGGCGCCGCCGCATGGCCTCCCGTATGCGCCGCCTGAAAAACCCTTTGTCGGCGCCTTCCTTTGAGGAACTGTACATGCGGGCGGTGATTTTTGAATTGGGATTGACAAAAGCCCGCCCTACATACGTTTTACGGGAGCTTTCCACATCGGCAACTTCGCCGGGAACAAGCGCGGCAGGGACGGCGCCGGGACCGGCAAGGACGCGGGCAATTTCATTGCCGTATACCCAGGGGTGGCCCTGCAAGAGACGGGCCTCCTCGCCTGGTTTCAAAATAATACGCTTCATAATACGCGCGTCACCGGAGATCCCGCGAAGAGCCCTCGGGCGGGCTTCTGCGCACAATAAAATCCTGCTTCACAGGCCAAAGGTTCCCCGAAGCACGGGCGGCCAGTGAAAGGAATTCCTTCTGAACCCTGAAGGGCGCTTCGCCTTCCGCCGGGCTCCGCCGCTTCCACAGGCCGCCGGGGCCAAGGCTGTACGCTTGGGTGTTGTCCCTGAAATAAAACGTCAGTATTTCAAGCAGTTCCTTCCTCAGCGGCTCTTCCTGAACCGGAAACATCAGCTCTACCCGCCTCTCCAGGTTGCGGGGCATCCAGTCGGCGCTGGAAATGAAGATCTCCTCCGCGCCGCCGTTGGCAAAATAATAGATGCGCGAATGTTCCAGGTAATGATCGACAATGCCCGACACCTGTATATTTTCCGAAAGCCCAGGAACGCCGGGAATAAGCGTACAGATGCCCCGGACGCTAAGGAAGATCTTTACCCCCGCCTGCGACGCGCCGTACAGCGCGTCGATGATGCCGGTATCGGCAAGGGAATTTATTTTCGCCATGATCTTTCCCGGATACCCCTGACTTGCCCGTTTTGCCTCGCGCCCTATAAGTTCAAGGAGCCGTTTCTTGAGGCCTGCCGGAGCTATGGAAAGTTTGCGCATGGGCTGGATAAAGGAATAGCCTGTGATCATGTTAAAGAGGAGCCCCGCGTCGTAGGCTATGTCGTCCCGGCAGGTAAAGATCCCTATGTCTTCATACAGCCGCGCGGTTTTGTCGTTGTAGTTTCCCGTGGAAATATGAACATAGCGTACAAGGCGGTCGTTTTCCCTGCGGAGCACAAGGGTAACCTTCGCGTGGACCTTGAGTTCCGCAAGGCCGTACACCACAATCACCCCGGCACTCTCAAGCCCCCTGGCCCAGGAGATATTCCGCTCCTCGTCAAAACGCGCCTTGAGCTCCACCATGGCCGTTACATGTTTACCGGCAAGCCCCGCCTGCTCCAGCGCCCGCACGACGGGGGAATTGCCGCTTGTCCGGTACAGGGCAGTCTTGATGGAAATGACCTGCGGATCCGAAGAGGCTTCCTGAAAAAAACGGACCACAGGATCAAAGGACTGGTACGGCAAATGAAGCATCAGGTCCCCGGCCTTGATGCGGTCCCAAATCGATTCATCCCCGCCGAAGTTCCCGGACGGATATATCTTCCAGGGTTTTTCCTTTAACGAATCAAAACCGCTCACGTTTACCAGTCCAAGAAGCGTTCCAAGGTTAATGGGTCCGGGCGCTTCGTAAAGATCGTCTTCCTCAAGCGCGAGCCTGCCGGCGATTTCCCTTTTAAGACGGACGCTTCCCGGCGAATAAACCATGTTGACCGCCGTGGAATGTTCCCTGTCTTCAAGGACCTCTTCCATGGCTTCAATAAAATCCTCGTCCCTTTTTTCATCAACGGAAAAATCCGCGTCGCGGCCTACTTTGAAAACCATGCTTTCCCTGACAGTCAAGCCGGAAAAAAAATAATGCCCCCAGAAAAGCACCGCGTCTTCAAGCAGCGCCCAGGAAACATGCTCCTGAGCCCTGTGCCCGCCGCCTGACCCGGCGGGAAATACAATGATGCGGTCAATAAAATTGGGTATCTGGACCATGGCGGTGTATTCTTTTCCCGCCTCATCCCCGACAAGAAAGGCGCAGTTAAGGCTCAGGCTGTCAATGGCCGGCAGGGTTTCATCAATGCGCAGGGGAGTAAGAACGGGAAAGATCTCTCCCAGAAAAAAAGACTCAAGGTAGCGCTTTTGAAAATCGGTCCAGCCGTCCCGGCGCACAAGCTCAAGCCCGCCGCGGGCAAGACCGGGAAACACCTCGTTTTCAAGACACTCGTACTGGCGGCGTACAATGGAGCGGACCTTTTCGGAAACCGCGGCAAGCCGCCCGGTCCGGGAAAGACCGTCGCCCAGAGACTGCGCCGTTTTCGCGCCTACAGAATGTCCGGCGGCGGCAAGCGCCGCCCGTTTCATCGCCGCGACGCGGACCATGAAAAATTCATCAAAATTGGAGGAAACAATAGAAAGAAAACGGAAACGCTCAAGCGGCGGAAGATCGCGCCTTAAACCTTCCTCCAGAACACGCTCGTTAAAATCTATCCATGAAAGGTCGCGGTCCAGATAACGGACGGCTTCCTCCGGCCCCTGTTCGTTCATATTTTTTCCTTAACCCAGAACTACCCTGTATCCGAATACATCCTGAAACATACCGGCTTTTTCTTCCAGCCCCATAAGTTCAAGACTCAGGTCATGTACGCCTTGTGTGTGTATCGCAAGAACCTCCGGTTTTTTTTCAACGGAGATGTTCCGTATATGCTGCGAATGGCCCCGGTCAAGCGCGTCGGCAACGCGGAGTATGGACGCCATTTTAAGAACCAGAATACGCTCCTCCCTTTGCAGCGCAATATATTCAATATCCGTCTGCGAAGGGGGATCGCCCCGGTGGTAGCGTATAACATTGGCAATAATATCAAGCTCGTCACGGTGCAGCCCAAAAACCTCCGAATTGGAAACAATGTACTGGCCGTGCTTCTGATGCCCCGAACCCTTGATGTACATGCCTATATCGTGCAGCATTGCTGCCGTTTCCAGCATCATCCGCTCGCGGTGGTTCATGCCGTGTTCATGAACAAGGGCGTCAAAAAGAACCATGCACATACGCGCGACATGCCGGCTGTGGGGTTCGTCAAAATGGTACTTCCGCCCAAGGCTCACCGCCGACGCGGTTATCTGGGAAAAAAATTCGTCTTGTAAAAGCGGATCTACCCCGCGGGCAAGATCTATAAGGAGGCCTTCGCGTATGGAAACAAGCGGAACGACAAGCTGCTGCGCGCCTGTCTCTTCCAGAAAAAGCCTGCACACCATGAGCCCGTGAACAAAGCCCTCCGCCTCGACATAGGGAATCTGGAGCTTTTGCACACAGTCCTCTATGCTGCAGCCGCGCATCCCTTCGGCAAATTCAAGAAAAGCGTTCCGCTCAATAACGCGGCAGTGCTCGTTGAGTTCCCGGCCGGCAAACAGGGACGCGATACGGGCGTCGGAGCCGGAGACCACAAAGGTCCGCACATGAACCAGATCCATTTCGGAACTAAGAAGGCCCGATGCGTTCCGTATGTTTTCGTTAAGGTAGCGTTCCTGCGCCGGGGGGCCCATTTCGGAACGGGTCTGCTGATCAATAAGGATAGTCCCCAGCTTAAGGCTGTGGGCGGCCACCATCCGCCCGCGGCGAAGCAGCATGATCTCCGTAGAGCCCCCGCCTATTTCCATGATCATCGAATTGGCCCGCCAGAAGAGGGGCAGATCCTGCTTAATGGCAAAACGGACCGCCAGGTACATGAGGCGGTTTTCCTCTATGCCTTCAACAATGGAAAGGCTGAATCCCGTTTCCTGTTTTACCCTGTCGACAAAAATATCCCGGTTCCGCGCCGCGCGGAGCGCGCTTGTGGCAATTACGTGGATGCCGCTTTCGTCAATGTCCCAGCCCTTGAGCAGTTCCCTGAAATTCCTGAGCACCGCCGTACATTCCAGAAGCGATTCCCGCGACACTTCGCCGGAGGTAAATACATCGCGTCCCAGCGCCACGGGTTTACCCGCCCTGTCAAGCGCCTTCCACCCGCCGGGCGGCGAAACTGCGGCGACAAGGAGCCGTATGCCTGTGGATCCAATTTCAAGAACGGCGACCAGTCTGGACGCTTCCATATAGTTTGCCAGCCTAACAATATTAGTGTTGTTCAATAACCAGAGTTATTGAACAACACATATCCATTATAGTAAATTTGGGGAACTTCTGGAAACCCCGGCCGGGTTTTCAACAGGGCATCGGCGTTTACTTTTTTGCATGGTACATACCGTCAAATTAGCAGGATTTTGAAGAAAATTCACCACAGACAGACACGGACCAACACGGACAAAAGATATATTCGAAACTACAAGTCCGTGTTGTCCGCGAAGGCGAACCGAAGGTTCGTTGTGGTTATAATTCTTGACATCCGGTAACCTTTCGAAGATTGAAAGTAAACGCCGACACCCTTGGTTTTCAAAGGAAGCGCTAAAGCGGCGTGAAGGCGCCGCCCTAAAACTGCCAGCCCGCCCCGGCAAAGGGCCGGAGATAACCCGGCGAGGGATTGTCTATCGTAATCAGGTGGGTAAAGTCCAGGCCCGCTTCCACAAAAAAGGGTTTTTTGACAAACCACTGAAAAGAAGCTCCGGCGGCAACCACCGGGATAAGGACCGCCATCGGCTCCGTTTCTCCGGTGCTGAAAATAAAACGGTAGTCTAGAACCGAATACATGCCCCCGCCTGCGCGGAAGTTAAAGACCATTACCCGGTTTGAAAACCACTTCTGATAAACCCCGTAGAACACGCCGCCGGGCATCTGGGCCAGCACCTCGTAATCGTTCCGCCTTACGGCAAGATGAGTCCAGGAGGGTTCGATTTCAAGGCCCATATAGCCCCACCGCCGCTTAAAGAAAACAAGGCTTAGGCGGGCGTAAGCGCCGGCGGGGAAAAATTTCGTTTCCAAAAGTTCGTTGATACGCCCATAGAGGGAAATCATGGGCTTGTATCCCGCCGAAACGTTAATATCCACGGGTTTCTTGTAGGCTATCCTGAAAGTCCCCAAATCGGCGGTTAGTCCTCCCGGATTCACCGCGTGGACGGTGTATTCCCCCGCCTCCAGATGCTCATAACCAAAAACCAGCCGGACCTCTTCTTCCGGCCGTTCTGCCGTTATGACGCCGGGCCTTATAATCCTTCCCTGGGAACCAACAAGGGATACCTCGATGCCGCCTGCGAGGTTTTCCCCAAAAAGATCCAGAATCCAGACTGTGTCTTCATCCACATAAAAGATCTCCGGGCTGAACCGCGCAAGCACCGGCTGTTTTGCCATAAAGACTTCAAAGGGTATCCAGCCTGAAGCTTCATGGGGCCTGGTCAGAACATCCCAGGCACTGACCCGCCAGCGGTATATCCCCGGCGTAAGGGAAACTTCAAAGGGGGAGGATTCCGTTTTTCCGGTTACGGCTTTTTCCCATTGTTCCCCCGCCTGTTTTTCAATCTCTACCTCGTAGTACAGAACGTCTTCCTGTCCGGCCCAGCGCAGCATCTGTACAAAACGCCCGTCCGTTTCGATCCGGTATTCGGCATCTTCTCCCCAAAGGACCGTTCCCGCCGAAAGGCAAAAGAGGACGGCCGGGAACAGGAGACAGGGCCGGGAAACGGGACGTAAAGGACGGGGCGGTTTATTGCTTTTCATTACCGGCCTCCCTTCCGTAAAGCACTCCGGGCCTTTGCAGTTCGGGCGCGCCGGGCAGATTAAACGCAAGGCCCAATCTGTTTTCGCCGGGCTCGCCCCGCTGGATTATCTCTTCTTCTTCCCGCCTTTCCCCGGCCGGTTCCGCCAGCACCGCCTCCACCCGCCAGACAAAGGCCCCCGCGTCAAGGATGTCAAGGTTCTCAAGCGTAAAGGCCGTTTCCGCCAGCGGGCCTTTGCGGATAACAATCTCTTTTGTGTCTTCGTTTTCCAGGGAAAATATATACCCCGACGCGCCGGGTACGGCGTTCCAGGAAAATACGATATTCCTGTTTTCCTTAAGCTCCGTCCCGTTAATGACCCTTCCGTCTTGGGGCAGGCGGTTCTCCGCCGCGGGCAAAAGCGGAATGGGAAGCACCCGGAGCAGATGGGGCGTTCCGGCGCTGATGTCAAATCCGTCGAAGCTTTCCGCCTGTATGGTCCAGTAATAGTCCCCCGGCCTGAGAGGGGGCATCCTGATCCGGGCGGGGGGATTGTGTATAACGGCCGCCGGCGGGCCGGACAGATCCTGCCTTGAGGAAATGATGAACCGGCTTGTTCCCACCTCGTCCCCGGAACTCCAGCGCGCCGTCTCCGGTTCGCGGTAGGCGTCAAGGCCGCCGATGGCGGCGCCGTTGCCGGGATAGTCCAGGCTTACGGGGCGGAGTTTTCTGGCAATAAAAGAACCTTCCGAAAGAAGGCCCGTCCGCCGGGTGTTCCGGGAACTTTCCGGCGCAAAGCCTTGAACAGTCCAGCGGTAATTCCCTTCGGGATACCTTGCCAGGGAAAGACTGTATTCCGTTCCTTCAATGAAGTTATGCTGATATACCGGGCTCCGGTTTTCTTCATGGTACAATGCAAGCTGATAGTATTCAGCGCCCTCTGCGGCTCCCCAGGAGAAGGCCGGCTGTCCTTCTTCCCGTACCGTTACCCGTCCTTCCGGGCCGGGGGCAACAAGGGGCGGCGCGGGGATGGGAGGGGCCGCGGTAAAGGACCGGGCCGGCGTTTCAAAGACGGCGCCGTTTTCTTCCGTCCGGACCCGCCAGTACCAGGTTCCCTCGGGCACTATACGCCCCTGGAAGGTTTCGCCGCTTACCGCCTCATCGACAATTAAAGAAGAAAAACCGGGCTCTGCGGAAATCTGGAACCGCGTCCGTGAAAGCAGACTGGTCTTCCAGGTAAAACGCATATCCGGCAGCATGACGGCGGCGGCGGTATAGCCTTCGGGAGGAAAGACCAGCCGCTGGACAATCTCTCCTTCAAGGGCGGTAAAGGACCGGACCGGAGAGGGGGCCGAATTGTTTCCCTCCGTATCGGTCTGAAAAACCGTCCAGTAATACCGCCCCGGCCCGATGATGTTCCGCCCGGCCCGGCAGGAGTAAAAGTTATCCCGCACCGTCTCGGTAAGCGCCGGATTCCGCATGTCCGGGTCCGCCGAAACAACGACCGTGTAGGAACCGGCTTCCGCCTCGGGCCGCCATGAAAAGTACAGATCCCCGGCGGCGATATTCACTATGCTCCTGTCCTGGGGAATCCGCGGCTCCGGGGGCCCCAGGGTTCCGCTTTGGATGATCCTGAAAGACGCCGGCAGGACTTCTCCCGCGGATCCCTCCCAGGAAGCGGGAAACACGGGCCGCACCCGCCAGTACCAGGTTCCCGGCCCCAGTTCCGGGGAATAAAGCGAGGTTCCCCGGACTTCCCGGAGGAGCGCCGGGTCCGTCATCTGCGGGTTATCCGCCGCCTCCAGTATATAAGAAGCCGCGCCGCTTAAGACGGTCCACTGAAACCGCACCTCTGGCCGCTTGAGCCGGAACCGGTAGTTGTAGCCTTCGGCGGGGGTAATCAGGACCGGCGCGGGGGCGGCGATTACTCTAAAGGCGGATACGTCAAGCGGGGAACCGGCCGGTTCCCCGGCCGGAAAAGCGCCGGAACCGTCCGGGGGCAGGACCCGCCAGAAATAAGAACCCGGTTCCAGTTCCACCGTGGTCCCGTCTGTGGCCACGTCGCCGCTGAACACGCTCCGCTTGAAGGCACGGTCTGTGGCAACCTCAAGACGCACCGTTTCTTCCACCCCAAGGTTTACCCGGCTCCAGCGGAAGGCCGCCTCGAGCTTTTCCGGCCGGGGGTTAAGAAGACGGGCTTGGGGGCGGGGATACAGGGGAGACACCTTTTGCAGCGCTCGGGGCCCGGCTTCACCCAGAACAAAGGCTTCCCCCGCCGGCGCGGTCCCGCTTTCTCCCCGGCCCGTAAAAGAAGCGGTTCCCTCCATTACCCGGAGCATAAGATCACCACCTTCCGCCCCGGCGCGTACCACGCCTCCGGCCCCGACCGCGGCCAGGTTATCCCCGCAGACAAGGACGAATTCATTTCCGGCATGCGCGGCTAAACTGCCCCTGTCAATGCCGATACGGTTGTTCCCGTGAATCCGGATAAGGCTGTTTTCCTCAAGATCGATGACCGTACCCCCCGCAAAGGTAATCGTCGCCTCGGCCAGATCCGCCGTCCGGACAAAGTCCCCCTCGTATACCGGGCTTTCCCGCCGCAGCCGGTCCCACAGTACCCGGTCCGCAAAACGCCGCTGGGCCGCCCGGTACTTAAAGGTGATGGTTCCTACCGGTTGTTCCGCCAGCCGCGTCATGGTTCTGAACAGATCGAGCCGGAAAAAATTGAGGGAAAGCAGAATCCCCGCGCCGCAGAAAGCGTACAGGAGGCCGTCTTTTACAAGGGAAGAGCGGGAACCGGAGAGGGGCTTCACTCTCCGCCCCCAATCTTGTACTTCTTCTCTTCCGTCTCCAAACCGGCGGTTCCCGGTTCAGGCGGCTCAATGCCCAGCAGTTCCCGCAGCTCCGCCAGCGTCCCAAGAGTTCCTTCGTTTTGACCGCCGCCGTTTTTCAGCCCTATGACGGCAAAGAGCCGCACCGGCTTCGCCTTTCCCTTTACCCTGACCGGGGGCATTTCTTCGGCAATGATCCTGTCCCCCACCAGTTCCCAAGTGTTTTCGGTGATGAGTATGTCCGTGCCCAAGGGCTTATTCAGCGCCTCCGTCCGGCTGGCCAGGTTTACCGGATCGCCTATTACCGTATATTCCATCCGCTTGTCGCTGCCTATCTGCCCCGCCGTTACGATTCCTGTGTTGATGCCGCAGCCGATACGTATGGGCGGGTTTCCCGGATCGCCTGAATCCCGGCCCCGGTTCATCTCGAGGAGAGAGGCCCGCATCATCAGCGCGGCCCTGACGCCGTTAAAGGCGTCCTCCACCGCCGAGCCCGAAGTATAGGCCGTGCCCCAGTGGGCCATGACCGCGTCTCCAATAAACTTGTCCACCACGCCGCCGGTCTTTTCCACACAGTCCACCATCCGGGTAAAATACTCGTTAAGCCAGCGGACTATCCTGTCGGAAGCTCCGTCCCCAAATTCCCTGGTAAAGTTTTCGGACTTTTCCGTAAACGAGCGGATGTCGGAAAAAAAGACCGTGGCCATTTTGGGAAGGCCGCCGGGTTTAATTTCCCCCCGCATGGCCCGGACGGCAATTTCCCGGTTGGTAAAACGGCCAAAGATCCCCAGTGCCTTGCTCATCCTGTCGAAGCTTACCGTTAACACTCCAACTTCGTCGCTGGTTTTGGGTTCCAGGGCAAGTTCAAATTGCCCTCCCTCGATCTGTTCCGCCGCACCGGCCAGAACCTTGAGGGGCCTGCTGATGGTGTTGGAAAAAAGCCTGGTAAAAATAACGGCGGCAAGGATAACGGCAACGGTCAGGTAGATATTCCGCCGGGTAGTGGCGGCGATTCCCTCAAAAACCAGATCGTATTCGATAGTGGTAATAACCGCCGCCCCGGCAAGGGACAGATCGGAAAAAGCGCCGAAGTACCGCCGGCCGTCTTCTCCGGTATAAAGGTTCTGCCTGTTTTGCCCCCGGTCCGCGTTTTCCCGCATGGACCGGATAAAATCGTGACCGGAAAAACTGGCCCCGGCCCGGACCAGATCGTGTTCCGGGTGAACCAGAAGGTCCCCTTCGCCGTTGATCATAAACGACGAATTGGCCCCGGTTTCAAAGGTTTCGCTTAACGCTTCGGGAGAGAAAAAAACCGCCGCCGCCTCGCTGTAGCCGCCTTCCTGCCAGGGGTACAACAGGCAGAGAAGGGGAATCCCAAAGACCGGCGTTCCGTTAAGAATAACCGATTCCCCCATGACCGCCCGGTTCGTCTCCCCGGCGGAGGCCGTCAGAAAGCCGTTTACCAGCGCCGCGTCGGTTTCGTTGGCAATAAAGAAACGGTCGTTGACCAGAAGCACGGAAGGCGGAGCGCCGGGGGCGGTAACAACCACGGCCGCTATGTCCTGGTTCCGCTCGAAGAAAAAAGCCGCCGCCTGCCGGGACAGGGCCGGGGCGCTCCCCGCCGCGGCCAGGGTATCCAGCAGGACCAGCGCGTTGGACCGTATGCGGTTCAGGGTGCTTTCCGCTTCCGCCGCGGAACGGCTGTTGACGTTAAGGTTGTTGTCTTCCGCGGTGATCCTGACATCGCTGGAAACCATCACCGATACCAGCGCGGTAATCAGCGACAGGGAAAAGAGCACAAGGCCCGAAATAATAACAACGAGCTTTAAACCGATGGGATACCGTATCCTGCCCGCAGCTCCGGCGTTTTTATCCCCTTTTTGCTTCACCTCCACCAGATCTCCTTTTTCCGCGGTTACGAATTAAAAGTTCTTGTCGTCGGGAATATTTCCATAAATAGTAGTCCCGGAACCGGCTACCGTAGCCACTCCATTTTTATACACCCCGCCGCCGGTAGGGGGGCCGGGGTCGCAGATATTTAAGTATATACTTCCCCCGTTCATGGTAAAGAAGGTATTTCCATATCCAGCAGCAACACCGCCGCCTGGCCAGCCCACCGCCGTATTGGAATATATTTCCCCGCCGTTCATGGTAAAGGAACCGTCGACTACATTCACACCGCCGCCTCCGCCTCCGCCGAAACCCCCTCTGGATGTATTGTCGTGAATTTTCCCGCCTTCCATCGTAAACAAAGCGGCGACAACGCCAAACACATGTACGCCGCCTCCTGCTCTCTCCGCGTCGTTCCAGGCGATTTCCCCGTCATACATGATAAAGCTTCCTCCGCTATCTACCAGAACGCCCCCGCCGTCAGGATTGTAGTTGACGCCGTTATTTACTGTTTTGTTATATTTAATTGTTCCTCCGTGCATTTCGAACGTACCTTGTACGGCCACGCCGCCGCCGTCGACGCCCTCGTTATATTCGATACTGCCGCCGTTCATCGTCATACTGCCGCCAATCCCTATAAATATTCCTCCGCCTCCTGCAACTGTGTTGTTCTTGTTGCCTCTTACGGCAGCCCCGTCTTCCAGGGTAAGGGTTCCCCCTACCACAATCGCGGCGGTATCGGCGGCAACGCCCGTACCGGTAGTGGTATCATAACCGCCGTCTACAACAAGGCTGCCCCCGCTACCCAGGGTCAGCGAAGACCCGCCTGTAACATCGATCATGCCGCCGCTTGTAAACCCGGTATCCCGTTCCAGGACCGCCGTTTCGCCGGGCGGAACGGCAAGAGTAACGTCTCTGTTGCCGCCTATGGTTATTGTTGTGTCCAGAAATATATTTCCGGCCGGCAGGGTAACGGTTCCGGTACTGTTGGCGGGTACGGTGTCGTTGATGAGGCCGGTAAGTCCCGCCGCCGAAAACGCATAAAACCCGGCGCTCAGAACGACCGGCGCGTCAGGCATGGTAAAACTGTTCCCCGTAACGGAGTGGACAGTTCCGTCGTCGTATTTAAGATTTCCGCCAAGGAAGTACCCGCTATTGGACGCCGCCGCCAGAGTAATGGGGGTTCCCTCGGGGGCCCTCAAGCGGTCCGCCGTAACGGCGCCGCCTGCCGGGGTATAGGGAGTAATGGGATGAAACGTTTTGCACAGTATGGGCGGAATGGCATAGGGCTCGAAATCACGGAGGCCGTCGGCGCTTTCCATATGCAGGATAATGTCGTACCGGTCGCCGTTGGCCGTATCGGCGGGAATGCTTATCTTAACCATATTGCTTCCCGCCATAACCGCCTGCGGAACGCTTCCCGCATGGGATCCCCCGGCGCTTACGGAAACAGCCACCGGAACGGCCCTAATGTTCCGCAGAATAACAATGATTTCTCCGGGCTCTCCCGCCGGGATAACCGTATAGGCATCCTGCATTATATAGCCTGTTTCAACGGCATACCCGGTTCCCGCCGCTACGGCGGTATTATTTTCAAAATAATCCACCATGGAATTGTTTAAGAGATCGCAGCCGGAGGCGGCCGCAAGAACACCGAAAACGGAAACCGCCGCCATGCGGAAAAACCGTTTACGGAAGGTATGGCGAGTGTCCGGCGTTACGCCGTTATTTTCTGGAAAAATGGGGGGGGGGGGTAATTCTTTACTATACAAGAAATTATGAACGCCGTTCATTTCTTTCCCTTTTAACTTTAACCCTTACAGCCGGGAACATGACAGACGTATTTTTTACTAACTAACTATACGATAATAGCACACGATTGTCAAGGACGGGACGCGCGGCAGCGAATTTATTAAAGAGGCTCAAATTTTGAGTAATTTGAATGAAAACTTATTCTGCGACTGAGCGGATGGAGCAAATTTTCCGCTATTTTTTGCAAGCTGCAAATTCAGCCACATCTTTCGCTTTTGAATATTGCAGGTGCCCCATCGGGTAGTCATCTAATGTCTTTTCAATCCACCCCTCCGGCATCTTCCCCTTATCACTCATCCCCGCCTCCATCTCGAAGGTAACGGGTATTGCGTTCAATTTCCGCGGCAAGTTCTTCTTCGGTGGGAAGGACGAGTTTGTACTTGGATGCAAAAATCCGGCGGCTTTCTTCCAGAACAGAGTATTTTACGATGGTTTCATCCTTGTCGGCGCAGAGGATAATGCCGATGGTTGGATTGTCGTCCTTTCCGCGTTTTAAGTCGTCGAACATACGGACATACATATCTATCTGCCCGATGTCCTGATGAGTCAGCTTTCGAGTTTTAAGGTCGATAACGACAAAGCATTTGAGCAGGTAATTGTAAAACACCAGGTCTATATAAAAATGCGATGTTTCCGTACTGATGCGAAATTGGCGGCCAACAAAGGAAAACCCCCTGCCCATTTCCAGAAGAAATTCCTGTAAATGTCCGATGATGGCCGATTCAAGATGGGATTCTTTTCCGGCAGGGCTTTCGGGAAGACCGAGAAATTCGAGAATATACGGGTCTTTTATAAGATCATACCAGAACACGGACGCTCCAATTCTGCTCCCGTGCTTCGGCAAGATAATAATGGCGGGCTTTTTCATTGTCCTGCCGCATGATAAGTCGAACATGGGACCAGCTCAATTTGCTACACAGTGTGTAGCAAATCTCCCTATCCGGAAAGGTGAGATAAAATTGGCGAAAATTCCGAAGGTTAGCGTAAGAAAAACCTTTCCCAAAGTTTTTGCTTAAATAGCGAGACAAATTGGTTAAGAGGTATTCCCCATAATTCGCCCGCTCTTTGCCCTGTTGTTCCTGCTCGACAATCCGTTTTCCCACTTCCCAATAGACAGCGGTCATGGCAAAATTGACGGCGGCATAAGCCTTGGATCGTCCTTCCCGCAAAATAGCCGAAATATCAGCCATGAAACGATTTTCGGTTTTTGATAAAACCGGCGTTTTAGGCATAAGATCGTTTTTCTTTTTGGCTACCATCTCGAAACCGGCCCTACAGTTTGTCTATCAGCATGGAACACTTCCCGGACGGAATGGGCAGGGTTTTTTTCTTTTTCTCCAGAATGTTTATTGTAAAATAATAGAGTTTTTCGCTTTCCATGTGTATTTCCCAGCCCCGGCCGCTTTTGTTGGAAAGAATCGTGATCATGTTTTTTTTGAGCGAAAGATTTTCAATTCCCATGATCTCCAGATTGGGGATGATCCAGTCAACCGTTTTGCGGGGCAGGGAAATAAAAAGCCCCACGATGTTTTCTATGGTAAGACAGATGGTGGAAAGGGCGTCGTAGGCAAGGTACTGGGGGCGGTTAAAGTCGCTTTTCCCCGGCCATTTTGCCGGGCCTTCCCTGGTGGGAAGATACGCTTCCCAAAGGTTCCCCTTGTGGTGGCTGCCGTCGGCGCTCATGGAATCAAGCATGAAGTACAGGTGGCGAATGGCGCATTCACGGGCAAGCTCCCAGCGCTGGTAGCGTTCAAGGCCCTTTATTACCATAAACGTCAGATGGGGAAATACGGAGCCCCGGTAACCCCGGCCGTTTTCGTCGTACGCTTTTTCACAGACGGCCAGCGACGGAAAAGGATGGGGCGCGCCGAAATATCCGGGATCAGAGAGCTTGGCAATGATGCGTTCCGCCTTGTCGTCGTTGGGAATTTCCGCAAGAAGGGGCCAGTAGCCGGCGATGGTTTTAACGGGAATGCGTTTTTCATGACGGTCTATATCGTAGTAGAAACCGTCTTCCGGGTCCCACATAAGGGAATTGATGCGGGTCTTGAGGGAAAAATACTGCCGCTTGTATTGAAAACTCGAATCCTTGTCGTTAAGAATATCGGCCAGAGCGGACATATAAAGCACGTTAATCGCTATCATGGTGTTAAGATCCATGGCGTAATAGGTATCTTCCCTTGGGGAATTCATCATCCCCGTTACCGAAAGCGGCGCCCGGTAAAGGCCGTTGGGCTTTTTAAATGTCTTGTCTATCCATTCGTTGTATTTGTGAAGAATGGGAAGCACATCCTTGACCCGTTTCTTGTTGGCCGACTTGTGGTACAGGTTGAATTCCGCCCAGGCAAAAAGGGGTATGCCAAGCCCTTCGGGGTTATCCTTGTCCGGCACGGGAAGACCGGTTGCTATGTCATAGGCGAACCGTATCGCGCCATCGGGCTCCTGCCGCTGGTAAAAAATATCCAGGGTTGGATGCGCCTGGTAGATACGGTTGGAATACACCAGAAAAAACGATGAAAAAATAGCGTCCGACTGGAGGACTACGGGACTGCCGGGGTAAGAAAAAAATTTCCCTTCCATGGCGTCCGTTCCCGGATTCCAGTAATCCTGCAGCCACGCCCATGTTTTATCGTAAATATCGACAAAATCCTGATCATAAAAATGGATCTTGGGGAAATCACGTTTGGTCACTCAGGCTCCTCGGGGCATACAACGAATGTGACCTTCGCCCTTGCCCTTATTTTATCCGTCCGGAATTACTTCATGAATACAACAAAGTCAAATTTTTCCTTAAAAACAACGCTAAAGACAACAATTCCCAAAGATTATACACACGATACGATGATTTTACCACATTTCTTCCAAAAAGGGAAGAAAAAAATACAGGAAAACAGCCCGGCAGCCTTTAGGGCAGCCCGGGAACCTCTGGAAACCCTGGTTGGGTTTCCAGAGGTTCCTTTCAGTAAAAGATCCTGATGTGCTCCGCCGCCGCGCGGTGCTTCATTTTAACGACAAGGATCTGATCCTCGGGCAGATAAACCCAGCCCGAAGAATCGTAACGCTCAAACTGCGGATCGGTGCGGTAATCGATGTTGTAAAGCTGTAGTTTGGTAAAAGGCCGTACCCCCCGTATCATCATGTAGTGGGTTTCCCCGGCGGGAAAACCGACGGAAATGTCAAGAATGTTGTTTTCCTGCGACGCCGAAACGGCGGAAGCGGCGGTCCAGGCCCAGATGCCGTTGACGCCCGCGCCTATCCCCGCCGCACGGGGATAATAGTCCCCGGCCCGCATTATGCGGTAGAGCCTTGCCGCAGTAAGGCGCGGGCCTGTATTTTCGGAGATGATCCCGTCATCTGAAACCGCAAGCGACGCGGGGAGCGTCCCGTCTTCGCCTGTAAGGGACAGTACGGAAAGGACAAGAGACCGTCCCACACCGGCCCAGCCGCGGCTGCCCGAATCTTCCGCCCAGGCAAGAAGGCTGCTTCCCAGCCGCAGGTTGTATTCGACATCCGCCGCGCCGCCCTGAAACACAAAGACGCGGCTGCCGTCGCTGTACATTCCCCCGGAGATCACAAAACACGCCTGATCGGCCAGCCGCTCAAAGGGATTTTCTTCCCGGCCGCGGTACTGCTTCATATCCATGAAGCCCTCAAAAATACCCGGCGCCAGTTCAGGGGACAGCGAGGAAGGATCGACGGAACGTATCAGCTCAACGCCGCTACCAAGGAAATTGAGGTAACCGCGCACGGCGAGGAATTCAAAAACATGGCTTTCGTCAAGGAACCCTAAAGATCTTTCGTTGATAAGGCGGGAAACACGGCTTATCCTGTCCCGCTCGGCGGCGGTAAAAGAGGCCCGCGCCCTATCCATGCGGCCAAGGTACACCGCGGATTCGTGGGTCCGCCCCGCTCCCCCAAGAAAGGCGGAAGAAACGGCGGACACGGCGGCCCTATAGACGCCCCTCCGCACCGCCTCTGCCGCGGAGGCAATAACCACGTCTTCATCGGCGCTTGTCTGGACCGCCCGGTTCCAGATCGAAAAATTCTGATCCCGCCAGCGCGACAGAGCCCCTGCATAGGACTCCCGGCTTTCCGCCCCGGCAAGAATGAAATCTTCAGGATTAAAGGCCTTCTTTTCCGGCACGGCCCGGTATGAAACGGAATCGCCGCCTGCCTTAAGGGAAAGCCGCCTTCCCTCCGCGCCATCTATTGAGCGCCCAAAGGTGTAGTCGGTTCCCCCCGAGCTTATTACCATTTCCCCGCCGCCCGAATTCCTTACCCGCGACGACTTCAGGGGTTTGTAGGGCAGTTCAAGCGCCGATATTTCCCCGTCAAGGGCCGCCGATATCCGCAGTTCCGGGCTTCCGCCTGAATACCGCGTGGCAAAGGAAAGCTCCGTTCCCCCCGAAAGGGTAAACACCGCGGCGTCATCGGTAAGGACAAGGAATTCCGGGAGAACCGGAACCCTGCCGCCGGAGCCGTCCAGCAGGGCCAGCCCTTCGCCGGGCCCGTCAAGGCTGAATTCAAGCCCGCCGAAATAGACGCCGGCCCCGCCCTGCAAACGGCGGAAAGCCGGCGCATCCGGCCGCCCGGCCGCGTCAGGACTTTTGGAATCTTCCTCGGGGGCATAGCGCCCGGTTATCACCATGTTCCCGGCGCGCATGGTAAAATTCCCCTGCCTGGCAAACTGGACCATCACCAGTATCAAAAGTGAAAACGAATAGACAAGAACCAAAACGCCACATCGGGGAAGGGCCGGCTTTTTCATCCCTACTATAATGCCCTATACCCGGACAGCCTTGCAAGCGTTCCGAACCGTTCTGTATACTGTAGGCAATGACGTACCATCAACTAAGGCTGCCGTGTTTTCTTCTTGCGCCGCTTGTGATCCTCGCGTGCGCCGGAATGGAAAAAGCGGCCGTCCAAAGGCCGGAAACAGCCCCCGGAATTTCAGGGCCCGAAACGGTTACGGAAGAAATTCCCGAGGCGGCCGATACCATGACCATTCTTGCCCGCATAGCCGATCTTCTGGGCAGGGGAGACAGCGAAGGGGCCCTGGCGCTTTTTGAAAAGATAGATCCCGCCGAAGCGGAAGACAGCAGTATACGGCTCCTTAAAGCGCCGGTGCTGGCCGCGGCGGGAAAGACGGAAGAAGCCCGCGCGGCAGTTGACGGCGTGCTTGCGGAAGATCCCGGAAACCCCAAAGCCATACTGACGCTTGCCGCCGTTCACGGGGCTTCGGGAAACGAAAGGGAACAGCGGAACGTGCTGGAAGGGCTCCTCCGCCAGGATCCAAAGAATGCCGAGGCGCTGGTGGAACTCGGGAACATCAGCTTAAGGGCCAGATCCCTTAGAACGGCGGCCGGTTATTTCGACCGCGTCCTTGCGGCCGAGCCGGACAACGGGGACGCCCTTGTGGGACGGGCTCTTGTGTACCGCTATAACCGCGATCCAAAAAACGCCGAACGCTTTCTTAACCAGGCGGTCAGGCTGCACCCGGCGTGGTTCGTACCCCTGAGCGAAAGGGCCAGGCTTTACCGCGCGGAAGGATACCCAAAGGAAGCCCTTGCCGACATTGACAGGGCGAAGGAACTGGATAAAAACAACTACTGGATAGCCGTAGACCGGGGAAACATTCTGCTTGATCTGAACCGGAAAGAAGACGCGCTTGACGAATTTAACCGGGCGGAGGGCATTGATCCGGGCAACTTTCTGGCCTATGTGTATTCCGCCGGCATCAAAGACGATCTGGGAAATTACGACGGCGCCGAAAGGGACTATACAACGCTGGCCCGGCTCAAGCCGGAGTATTACTTTGCCTTCGAGGGGCTTGGGATCATCAAAATGCGCAAGCGCCTCTGGGCCGAAGCGCGGGACAATTTCCTTGAGGCGTCCCGCCGGGCTCCAAAGGACTCGACCTACGCGCTGCTTGCGGCGGTGAACTGGATGCGGGCGGGGAAGGCAGGCGATCCCCGGCAGTTTCTGGAGCAGACGCTGCGGCGCTTTGAACGGGAAACGCTGGACTGGTACATGCTCCGGCTTTACCACGATCTTACGGGAGACAACGATCTTGCCATCCGCATCGATCAGGAAAAGGACCCCGACAAAAAGGCCCGCATGCTGTACTACCTTGCCAACTACTACGACATACGGGGAAACAGGATTCTTGCGGACAGGTACTTCCTCCGCGTTCTGGAACTGGACAGGCGGGCCATTCCCGAATGGAGGCTTAACCAGATTATTGTTGAAGAGCGGAATCTCGGTATTTCAGGCGCGAACGAAGACCGCCCGTCCGGCGGCAATCCGGGCTCCTGATGGCCAGGGCGAACCCGTCCGGGGGTTTTTCCCGCATGACGGCGCTGCTGGAAGACCATTTCGGCGGCGGGAAAAAGGGAACGGCGGTTATTCAGACTCATGATTTTCCCGATCATGACGCGGCGGCTTCGGCCTTTGCCCTTGCCCGGCTTCTGGAAAAACGCGGCATTGAAACCTGTCTGTGTTACCGGGGAATCATCAACAGTTTTTCGCTTAAAACCATGATACGGGATCTTGAAATTCCGCTGCGCCCCATTCGAGGCATGGCAAAGGATCTGCGCCAGGCGCCGTGCATCGTCGTTGACGGAAACCCCACCAATACCAACGCCCGGCCGGCAACGGATTTTCTTTTCGGCGTGGTAGATCACCACGCCAACTCGGATCTTCCCGATTGTCCCTTTACCGACATCAGGACAGGCTACGGCTCCTGCGCCGCCATTATCGCCGGCTACTGGAAAGAGGCGGGACTTGCCCCGGACCGAAAAACCGCCACGGCCCTGCTCATGGGCATAGAGATGGACACCGACTTTCTTTCCCGCCGCGTAACAAAGGCCGACATGGACGCCCTGCACCGGCTCTTCTCCGCGGGGGACTGGGAATACAGTACAAGGGTTGTCAAGGCGTCCCTTTCAACGCAGAACCTTCCCGCTTTTGAGGAGGCGGTAACCCGTGTCCGGCTGCAGGGCAGGATGCTCTTTTCCCGCATTCCGCTTGAAACCTCGCAGGAAGTTATCGCCATTCTGGCCGATTTTTTTCTGCGCTTCAGGGAAATTTTCGTTACGGTTATTATAGAAGATGACGGAACGGAGCGCCGTGTGTCGGTCCGTTCCCGCGACCCCGCCGTCTCCGCCGCCCTTGTCATACGGGAGGCGCTCAGGGACATAGGGGAAGGAGGCGGCCACGATTATATGGCGGGAGGCGTCATTGATCCTGCCGTCAGCATAAGCGAAAAAGAACTGTTCCGGCGTTTTACGGACGCCATGGAAAAAACAGGAGAACATCAATGAACGACAATCTGCTGCGCATGAGCGTCTGTGGCCGGGACATAATCCTCATTGGGACCGCCCATATATCAAGGGAAAGCATAGCCGAAGTTGACCGCGTCATACGGGAAGAAAAGCCCGGCGTGGTCTGCGTGGAGCTGGACGAGGCCCGTTACGCGTCCATTTCGGAAAAGGACAACTGGGAAAAACTCAACGTAACGCGGGTGTTCCGCGAAGGCAAGGGCTTTCTTCTTATCGCCAATCTTGTGCTTTCGGGCTTTCAGCGGCGGCTGGGAAATGAGATGGGAGTAAAACCCGGCGAGGAGATGAAAACCGCCGTCCTTACGGCAAAAGAGCTGGGCATTCCTTTCGCCTTCTGCGACCGTGAGGTACAGATTACCCTTCGCCGCGCCTGGGCCCGCTGCGGCCTCTGGAACAAAAGCAAACTAATGGCGTCCCTTCTTTCGGGGGCCTTTACCACGGAAAAACTCGGCGAGGCGGAAATCGAAAACCTTAAAAAACGCAGCGAACTTGACGGCATGATGTCGGAACTGGCGGACTACCTTCCCCCTGTAAAGGAAACGCTGATCGACGAACGCGACCGCTATCTTGCGGCGAAGATCTGGACCGCCGTCGGCAGGGAGAATACGGCGGCGGTGGTAGGCGCGGGACATCTTGCGGGCATAAAGGCCCATCTTGAAAACATGGCGGCGGGCAGGGAAGATTCCGATGTTTCGGAACTGGATCGTGTTCCCCCGCGAAGCCCGCTTTCAAAGGCGGCGGGGTGGATCTTCCCCATTATTATCATTGCCCTTGTCGCGCTGGGCTTTCTGCGTTCCGGCGCGGGGGGAAGCCTTGCAATGCTTCTCCGCTGGGTCCTCTGGAACGGATCGCTTGCCGCCCTGGGCAGCCTTATCGCGCTGGCCCACCCGCTTGCCATTATAGCGACCTTTGCCGGGGCGCCTGTCGCCACGCTGAGCCCCTTTATCGGAGTGGGGCTTTTTTCCGGCCTTGCCCAGGCGTACATGCGCAAACCCAGGGTAGAAGACGCGCAAAACATCAACGAAGACATTACAAGCATAAAGGGGATATACCGGAACCGTATTCTCAGGGCCCTTCTGGTCTTTTTTCTTTCGAGCCTGGGAGGAGTCGCCGGAAACATTATTTCCATTCCCGGCCTCGCGGGGCAGCTCTTCAAATAAAGAACCCCGCGGCTTGCCGCGCGAAGGCTCATTTTTTGAATTTTTCCCGGTACTCCCCTATTTCGATCATGGGGGGCCTTTCGGCGGCGGGAATCTCTGTTTCCCTGACGCGGTGAAAGTCGTTTCCCTTTTCAAGCGAGATGTATTTTTCCCCCGGTTCGCGGAGCATGTGGGCGGAGCCCGATTTTTCAAGCCGCGAAAAAAGTGTGTTAAGTATGCCGAAGGACATCTTCCCCAGGGACGAAACCGCCTGGTTGCGGTGTATGCGTACATCCAGATCCACCTGGGCAATGGCCCCGCTGCCTGAAAGCTCCAGAATGTCGATAAGATGGCCCAATTCAACGCCGTAACCCACCGAAAACGGCAGCCGTTCCAGGAGGGCGCGCCTTCCCGCGTATTCGCCTGAAAGGGGCTGAACAAGGGCGGCAAGTTCAGGATAAAAAAGCGAAAAAACAGGACGGACAAGTATTTCCGTAACGCGCCCGCCGCCCGCAGGGGCGATAATGTTTTCCACCGGCTTGCCCCCGGGCGGGTGAACCGCCGCCCTCAGGGGCCGCTGGTAAAAGGCCTTGACATAGGAAATATCGTCATCCTCAAGCAGCGGGCCGACAAGCCCGTAGACAAATTTCGGCGCAATGTTCGAAATGTCGGCGTCCACCCAGACGATAATGTCCCCTTCAAGGGCATAGAGGCTCTTCCAGAGATTTTCACCTTTGCCCCGGAAACTGCCGTATTTGGGGAGTATTGTTTTTGAGGCAATAACCCGCGCGCCAAAACGTCCGGCTACCTGCCGGGTTTTGTCGCTGGAAGACGAATCGATGACGGCAAGCTCATCCACAAGGCGGTAACGGTCCATGAGTTCGGTGCGCATCACGAGGATCTCTTTTCCTATGGTCCGCTCTTCGTTCAGCGTTGGAAAGGCAAGCGAAATTGTAAGACCCTTCTTTTCCTTTAATTCAACCAGGCGCGGTATGTCTTCGAAGCGGGAATGATGCCATGTCCGGCCCAGTATGCCGCCTGGTGTCACAGTTTTTCCCCCATGGAAACGATGAAACGCTCAAGAAGCCGCCGGCCCTTTTCCACCGACGCGATGCCGACAATGTCATACGACGCTTCCGCCCTTCCCAAGGCAAGACCCAGCGAAAGGGCCGGTATGCCTTCCGCCGAAAAGAGGCCCGCCGTATCCATGCCGTCTTCTTCCCTGATTCTCACGCGCTCCTTCCTCATTACCGTCATCAGAATGTCAAAAAGCCCCCTGCTCACAGCAGGATCGCCGGGAGAAACAAAAGACAGGATCTGTACTCCGGCGCTTATCCCCGCTTCGCCCGCCCGCCTTTCCGCCTCGGATTTCACCAGATCCGTAAATTGGGCAAGCAGGCCGCCGTCCGAAGCCTCCGTATCCGTTTCAAGAACGGCCCCGCCGTCCCCGCCTGAAACGCCCCCCTCTATGCGGCGTATGTGAAAATCCACCCCGTTTTCGCGGCTTTTTTCCAGAAGATACCCGCTTGTAGAGACCGCGGCGTCCGCCGCCGCGTACTCCCTGTATTTTTCGCTCTGCCCCGGGGGCGGCGGGAAGGTGATCCGCTGCCTGCAAAAAGCGCGCGGGCGGATAATGAGCCCCAGCGAGAAGCCCCGCAGCCCGACGACGGCGGCGGGCTTTTCCCCCAGTTCATCAAGAAGCGTATGGTACTGGTTTTCGGGATCGGCGGGGGACAGGACCGAAAAGAACAGAATTATCCCGCGGTTCACGCGGAGGCGTCCTGATGCGATCCTTTCTGCCAGAGAAAGCAGCGCGGCCGGCCCAAGGGCGCCTGAAAGCCCCGCGCCTTCGGCGTTTTCGCGGTCGAGCCTGGCAAGACTCTCCGTAGGATGCCAGCGGTATGACCGCAAACCGGTGTAAAGAAGAATGGGCGGACGTTTTCCCTCTCCGGGAGGATCAAGCCGGACCAGAAGGCCGCCGCCTTCCCCTTTAACCGTCACCGGGGCAAGGCCGGCGCCGGCAAGCCGTTTCCGTACAAAAGCGGCCCGTTTTTCTTCGCCGGGACAGGGAGAAGGAAGTTCCGCAAGCCGGAGCGCATCGGCAAGAGTCCTGTCGGCAAGGGGACTCGCGCTCCTTTTGGGCCTGTAGACGATATGGTGTATCTTCCCCGAAAGCGAGTTAAGACCCCAGCCCAAAAGTTTTTTAATGTTCGCGCGCATACCCATTTTTCTACCCGGTTAAATCGTAAGGCATTTTCCGGCCGCTGTCCAATTTTCCCCGCCCCTGCCCGCCGCAAAACTTCCCTAATTCCCCGTTTTCCGGTATACTGGTATTAGATGTTAAACGGAGGAAACCATGCTCGAAGCGCTTAAAAAAAATCCCGTGTGGAAAGGCCGGCGCGGGCCGGTGGTTCTTGTCATTATGGACGGGGTAGGATACGGCAAATACAAAGAAGGCGACGCGGTTGCCGATTCCAAAATGTACAATTTTACGGCCATACGGGCAAAGAGCCCCAATACAGCCCTCAAGGCGCACGGAACGGCCGTTGGGCTGCCTTCCGACGAGGACATGGGCAACAGCGAAGTCGGCCACAACGCCATGGGCTGTGGCCGCGTCTTTAACCAGGGAGCCGCCCTTGTGGGCAAATCCATTGAAAGCGGGGCCATGTTCGAGGGAAAGGCGTGGAAGAAAATTACCGCCGGCCTCAAAAACGGCGCGCCTGCGGAAGGCCGCGCCCCTACCCTTCACTTTATAGGGCTTTTTTCCGACGGCAATGTCCACAGCCATCTGGATCACCTCAAGGCAATGATACGGCGGGCCGGGGAAGAAGGGGTAAAGCGCATCCGCGTTCATGTGCTGTTCGACGGCCGGGATGTCGGGGAAACAAGCGCCCTTGACTACGTGGATCCCTTTGAAGACTTTCTAAAGGAAATCCGGGGGAAGGGCGTTGACGCCAAAATAGGATCGGGCGGAGGCCGCATGTGGATCACCATGGACCGCTACGGGGCGGACTGGTCCATGGTTGAAAGGGGATGGAAAACCCACGTGCTGGGAACGGCCCGCCGGTTTGCAAGCGCCAGGGAAGCGGTGGAAACATACCGGAAAGAGATCCCCGGAATCATTGATCAGGATCTCAAGGAATTTACCGTCGCCGAAGGGGGAAAACCCATAGGAACAATAGAAGACGGCGACGCGGTAATTTACTTTAACTTTCGGGGAGACAGGGCCCTTGAAATTACCGCCGCGTTTGAGGAAAAAGACTTCGACAAATTTGACCGCGTAAGGCGGCCGGAAGTCTGCTACGCGGGGATGATGGAATACGACGGGGATACCCATGTGCCCAAACGCTACCTTGTAAGCCCCCCCGCCATAGACAGGACCATGGGCGAATACCTTGCCGCAAGCGGTGTGCGCACCCTGGCAATTTCGGAAACCCAGAAGTACGGCCATGTGACGTACTTCTTCAACGGCAACAGGACAGGCAAATTCAGCGAAACGCTTGAAGACTACGAGGAAATAAAAAGCGATCTTGTTCCTTTTGAACAGCGGCCCTGGATGAAATGCGCCGACATTACGGACCGGGTTATCGGGGCGGCAGGATCAGGTGAGTACGACTTCATCAGGCTTAACTACCCCAACGGCGACATGGTGGGCCACACCGGGGTGTATCAGGCGGTAGTCTGCTCGGTAGAAGGAATGGACATTCAGCTGGGAAGGCTGGCAAAAGCGGTCGACGCCGCCGGGGGAATCATGGTGATCACCGCGGACCACGGCAATTCGGACGACATGTTCGAACACAACAAAAAATCAGGCGAGGTGATCCGCAGGGAAGACGGAAGCCCCAAACCCAAGACCAGCCATTCCCTTAACCCCGTGCCCTGCGTCATCTATGATCCGGAATGCAAGGGTGAATACCGGACACAGGAAGGCGCCCTTAACGAAGGGCTCGGCATCAGCTCCATCGCCGCCACCTGCATCGAACTTCTGGGCTACATTCCCCCCGCCGGTTACGACAGGTCGCTGTTAAGGTTCGCCTAGACCTTCCGGCGGCGGGCAAATCGCCCTACATGACATCCAGAAAGGGAATGCACACAAGGTACAGGGCGTCCTTGAGCACGCGAAGCACTTCGCGGGAAAGGGCAAGGCGGCTTGCGGCAAGGTCCGCGTCCGGGGCGTTGAGTATGGGACAGTCGTGGTAAAAACGGCTGAACGACCGGGACAGTTCGTAAAGATACGCGGTAAGGACGCTTGGGTCCATGGCCGCCGCCGCGGCGTTTACCGCGCCTTCATAGCCTGTTACCGTTTTGACAAGATCCCATTCGGCGTCTCCCGCAAGAAGTTCCGGCTTCACCTTCCCCTTTTCGGCTGCGCTGCCCGCGGCTTTTTTCAGCATTGATGAAATACGCGCCCCCATGTACTGAAGATACGGCCCGGTGTTCCCGTTAAAGGAAAGGGATTCTTTGGGGTTAAAGAGCATGTCCTTAAGCGGGCTTGCCTGAAGAAGATAGTAATGCAGGGCGCCAAGGGCTATTTTTTCCGCGGTTCCCGCGGGATCTCCCACCGCCTCTTCCCTCTCTTTTTCCTGTATTTCAAGAAGGGCCATGTCACGCAGGCTGTCCAAAAGATCGTCCGCGTCAACCACGACGCCCTCGCGGCTTTTCATTTTTCCTTCGGGAAGATTCACCATGCCGTACGAAAGGTGGTAAAGGCTGCGCGCCCAGTCAAAACCAAGCCGCCGCAGAACGGCAAAGAGCACTTTGAAGTGGTACTGCTGTTCGGAACCCACCACAAAAACAAGCCGGTCAAAAGGCCAGTCGCGGTGGCGGAAAATCGCCGTACCTATGTCCTGGGTAATGTAAATGGAAGTGCCGTCGCTGCGGAGGAGCACCTTCGTATCGAGCTTCTCATCGCCCAGATCCACCGTCACCGCGCCGTCTTCCTCTTTCCGGAAAATGCCGCGTTCAAGGCCCTTAAGCACTTCTTCTTTCCCCAAAAGGTACGTCTGGCTTTCATAGTAAAACTGATCAAAGGAAATGCCCGTCCGCTCCCAGGTTTCCTTCATTCCGTCTACGGCCCAGCCGTTCATCTTCTTCCACAGGGCCGTCGTTGCGGGATCTCCTGATTCCCATTTGCGCAAAAGTTCCCGCGCCCTTTTTTCGGCTTCGCTCATTTCCCCTTCGCGTTTTTTTTCGGCCTTGTCCATGCTGTTAAAAAGCACGTAAAAATCCCCGACAAAATGATCGCTTTTAACATGCTCCGATTCGGGGGTCTTTTCCCCGCCGTGTTCAAGAAAGGCCAGCATGGATTTGCAGATGTGGATGCCCCTGTCGTTGATGATGCAGACCTTTCTTACCTCCGCGCCCGAAGCGGCAAGAATGCGGGAAACGCTTTCGCCAAGGACATCGTTCCTGAGGTGCCCAAGATGAAGGGGCTTGTTGGTGTTGGGGCTTGAAAATTCCACCATGATCTTCCGGCCCGAAAGCGGGCCGCCTGAGGCCGGACCTCCCGCAACATCCGCTGTGGCAAACAGAGAGCGGACCGCCCTGGCCCGGTCAAGCCGCACATTCACATAGGGCCCCAGGGCGGCGCATCCGGGCGCACGGACATCCGCGCCGTCCGCGGCGTCTTTTCCGTCTTCCGCCCGGAGAAGCGCGGCCGCCGCCTGGGCAATCTGGGGCGGCCCCTTTCGCAGCAGTTTGGCGTAACCAAACATGGGGAAGCCCAGATCCCCCATTGCCGGATCGGGGGGAATTTCGGCAACCACCAGGGCGGCGTCAACGGTTCCGTCAATCCCCGCGGCATTCATCATTTCCGCAAGAACTCCGGCTATTTTCCGCTTCCAAATTTCCGCTTCGGGCGGAAGCCGCGTCACTTGCCGCGAAGGGCTGTCGTCGTTCATAATTACCTTATGCCTTCCATAACGTCTATGTCGTCAAGAAGCCGCAGCGTCTTGTGGAACTGTTCCGCGGCGTTATTCAGCCCGGTAACAAAGGCGCTGCCCTTGCCGGCAAGCTGGGAAAGATTCGCCAGCGTGTCGTATTTTCCGTCCGGGTCCTTTTTCAGAATTCCGTTAATAATGTTGATCATCATTGCACAGGCGCTTCTGGCCCTTCCGGTAATGGCGGACGCCGATCTGGAGGCGTCCTCTGTTACAAGCTGCACCTTCCGCCTTTTTACCGGAAGGGAAGACATGTCCTGCCGGGCAAGATTGTAACGTTTTCCCAGATCGCCTGCGGGAGAAATATCCCCTTCAAACTTTCGTATGTCGTCTTCCAGCTTGATAAGATCGTTGTAGCTTTCGGTAAACTCGGTACGGTTTTCCCGTTTGTAAAATTCGCCGTCTATTAAAATGGGACGGAGTACCCTGTTGATGTCGGCCATAAACACCGCGGAATAAAAACTCAGCAGGAAGGAAAGGGAAAGAGCGCCGGGAATGGGAATGCCGTCGGGGTTGGATTCGGAAACCACATTCTCAAGAAGCTTGAGGTTGGTGCCTTTAAGAAAATGACGGAAGGAATCGACAAGATCACGGTGCCGCTTCAGGCGCATATATTCGGTGAAACGGCCCTCAATGCGGCGCTTCCAGTATTCGCGGTACACGGTGAACCAGTCTTCGCCGCCGCTTATCTGTTTCGGCTGAAAGGACAGATTCCTGTTTGCGCAGCGGAGAATCAGGGTAAAGGGCGTCTGCCGGTTAAATTCCCGTATGGTGGCAAGCGCGTTTTCGGAACGGGTAAGCAGATTTCTCATCTCCCGGTTTAACTCAAAGTCATGTTCCCCCGCTTTTTCCTGCGTAGCAAAAATAAAAAGCGATTCCAGAAGCGGAAGCGGCGGCGGTTCCCTGAGGGAACAGAGGATATTGTTGAGTGATTCCAGCATTTCCCGCACAATGTTGACGGAACACACCTGTCCCGAAGCGGAGTTCTCGAAGCCAAAGGCCATGAGTACCCGGTCAAAAAGAAAAGACGAAAGCTCCTTGAGGCAGAAAAGGGAACGGGCGCTTTTATACATAGTGTTCCGCTGTTCTACGGAAATCCCGGCAAAGGCGTTTTCCATGGCCCGGAAGGCCGCCTGCCTGAGTTCCCCTTCGCCCGCGGAAGGATTCGGCCCGGCTATCGCGCCGGGATCCGTACCGGCTTCAAGGAGACGGTGTATTTCTCCCATTTCAAGCGAGCCCAGAAACGCATAAAACCCTCCCCTGTCCCTGTTCACGCTGACATCAAGCACATTGTAAAAGAACCGGGCCGCTTCCTTGAGATCCGTCATCCGCTGATAAAATTCGGGAAGCAGAACATTACGCTGATAATCATAGAGCCCCGGAAAACGGGCGTTAATGTCCCGGCCCAGCCTGCCGATCCGGCTGTCCTCGAATATCTTTGCCGGGGATTTCCCCCTGAAAATACCCACAATAAAGTAAAAAACCCGGTAATACCAGGGCAGATGGGCGTACGACTCTTCAGAACCGGCGGCTTCTTCCTCACCGGTCTTTTCCTCCTCTTCGTACAGAAGATCCGCGGATAGATTCGACTGGCTTTTGAGCTTGTCAAGGAGGTTAATCCGTTCCTCCACCGCCAACTCAGATACCAGATGGTTAAGAACCTTGTCTTCGCCGGGAAAAACCGCCGGACTATCCGCCATGAAGATCATAATTGACAATTTTTGAAAAAAATGCTAGTCTGCGTTCTGTATTCCCCGGTTGTGTAATGGTAGCACGGCAGACTCTGGATCTGCTTGTGGGGGTTCAAATCCTCCCTGGGGAAAAACCGGGGCGAATGCCCAGGGCTTTTTCCGCAAAGCGCATCAAGGCCCCTTCGTCTATTGGTTAGGACATGAGATTCTCAATCTTAAAAGAGGGGTTCAATTCCCCTAGGGGCTAAAATTAACATCTATGCGGCAACGGGGGAATTGAACCACCTTTGGCCCGCCGACCATAGGGAGGAAAAGGCGCCAAGGATGGCGCCGTCAGGGCCAAAGGACGGCCTTCCAGCCCGAAACACGATGTTGAGGGCTGGAAGGTTCAATTCCCCTAGGGGCTAAAATCAACACATATGCGACAACCGGGGAATTGCGGTTCCGGGCCCGCGCGCTTTCATTCCCCGTGGTATTGTATCAGAGTACGAACCGGAACAGGGGCAAGGGCTTTTTCGTAGTTAAGGAAGGAAAGCCCGACGACGCCGAAGATCTCGGGAACGGAGGCGCCGCAGCCTGTAATAAGTTCCCGCGCGGCGCCAAGGGTGCCCCCCGTGGCAATAAGGTCATCCAGCAGCAGAATCCGTTTGCCTGCGGGTACATCGTGGGGGTGTATTTCTATTTCGGCGTCGGCGTATTCAAGCTGATATTTTTTTGAAACCGTTTTGCCGGGCAATTTTCCCTTTTTGCGGATCAGGACAAGGGGAATACCCATACGAATGGCAAAGGGCGCGGCGAAAAGAAAACCACGGGCTTCTATGGCCGCCACGGCGTCTATATTCCGGCCGCGGTAGATTTCTTCCATGGAATCAACACAGAAACAAAAAGCCTCAGGCGCGGCCAGAATGCCGGTAATGTCGTAAAAAAGCACGCCCTGTTTGGGAAAATCGGGGACCTTTCTTACATAGTCGTCAAGATTTAAACGGCCCTTCACGATACTATCCCCTTTATCCATTTGTGCAGTTCCGGACCGCCCGATCCTGTAAAAGGCTTGGCAAGGTTCAGTTCCGAATCATGAACCATGTTTTTAAGGTACTGTACGGTTTTCCCCGAATCCGAAAAAACACCGCAGGACCTGCCCGCAAGGTTAATATGCCGGAACATCTCTTCAAGATAGGCAAAGGCGGGGGGATTGGGACTGACACAACCCAGGAAAATCACGTCTGCGGGAAGCATATCGTTGCCCTTGAAATTGGGAGCGGTAAGTGAAATTACCCGGCAACTGTCTTCCAGCACGGCGGCAATCTGTTCCGCTATGTTCCGGCTTGAACCGGCTTCATCGGTTACGATAACCACAGTTTTCTTGGTTTCCACAATATTTTAGTCTAGCCGCTGGAGGAAAAACTGTCAACTATTGAGCTTTTGCAAAACGCGAACCTTCGGTTCGTTGTTAGTTTTGACGAGACTCTTGCGGTTTTTCGGCCTACGGCCTGCAAAACTGCCTTCAGCCGGCGGACAAAACCCTTCAAGTCCAATTGCAAAAAACCTCAAAAATTACAACTGCTTTTTAGCGGCAATTGGACTTGGCCTCCAGGCCCCGGCTTCCTGCCGGTGCCTTCCGGCCCGGGGTTTTGTCCTGCCGGGGCCATCCATGGCCCCTCTTCCTCCCTCCGGTCGGCGGACAAAACCCTTCAAGTCCAATTGCAAAAAACCTCAAAAATTACAACTGCTTTTTAGCGGCAATTGGACTTGAACCAATGACCGCTTCTTTTTGTGCTCGTAATTCTTTACAGGCCGTGACTTACGGAACCGCAAACCCTAAAAACCAAAAAGGTCATAAAAAGGACATTCGCCTTTTCAGTCCCTGTTTCCCCCTTGCCTCCAAAAAACCTTTTGCCGCCCATACGGGCGACACCTTGATTATTTCACAGGGGAAGGGGAATGTCAAGGGGAATTTTCTTTTGTTGCCCCGTAAAGACCCCGTAAAGACCCCGTAAAGCGTTCATTTTTGGTTGCGGGGGGGGGGGGGGGGGGGGATTGTGCCCTTTTTGGTTTGGAATCTCACAGCGTGAATCCTCACGCGTTCTGGGTCATTTTGGGAAGGGGGGATATACCCTGTTTTTCAAAATAAGCCCCTGTTTGCGTTCCGTTGGCAAAAGTGGCAAAATGACACTACCTATAGCGTAGTTCATTTTATGAATACGCTGCTTATGGTGTCTTCTTGCCCTTAAACCCCTGATTTTTTAAAATCCCGTAGGGAGATAGGCATAAATTTTGATTTTCGCTTCCGGGGAGCGTTAAAGGGCGGTTTTATAAAACGCCCTTAAAGCATTGATGCCAGCAAGGCGGCGAACGGCAACAGGACATTGAACAAAATGAATGTTTAAAATATATTGTATTTTAAGAGGTTCTTTATGCTGGTAATAACCGGATTTTTTGAAAAAGGAAAGTTTGTCCCCGATGCTCCAATATCACTCCCTGAAAAAACCAAGGCAGTTATTAGAATAGAAAATGCGGAAGACGCTTTACCTGTCATCTCCAATAAGGCTTGGGATGAATTTAGAAAAGGATTGGAAGCGGTTGAAGGTGAAGAAATCCCGGATGATTTTGCGGAAAGGTTTAAAATGACCAATTTTAGAACGCCAGAGGAATTAGGTTTATGAAATATTATGCACTTGATTCAAACATCATTACATATTATCTCAAAAAAAATACCAAAATAATGGATAAAATTGACAACGAGCGTCAAAAAGGCAACAAACTAATTATTCCGCCGATGGTATATTATGAAAGTATTAGAGGATTAATATATTTAAACGCTACCACTAAATTAAAATTATTTAACAAACTTTGTTCTAATGGGGTAGGTATCATAAATAAAGATATATTAGATATAGCAGTTTCTATTTATATTACATTACAAAAGAAGGGCATTACAATAGGCGATAACGATATTTTAATTGCCGCTTTTTGCCTTAAACATAATTTAGTTCTTATCACTAACAATACAAAACACTTTGAAAACATAAACGGGCTTATTACGGAAAACTGGGTTTAATATAATTAAGTTATACTATTAAACAAATTATTTAAAACGGGTGTTAGCCGGTTTTAATAAGCGGCAAGGATCTTCGGCAAGTATTAGGCAGTATAAACAATAAAAAGAATCCCAAAAAAATGATAATTTTGGCATATGTTAGAAGGGGGATGCCTCAGTGCTATAAGCGGATGCGTTTATTTACCAGATAGGCCATAGGGGGTCTTTATCCGTTGCGGGTTTATTTTTAAATAAAAAAGGCAAGGCAACAATGAGAAGGATGCCTTGCCATATGAAAAAGAAGATTTAAAAAAAATAACTTTTAAAAAGTTATAATAAAATCATCAAAATCTATAAATGGTGTGCCGGTCTTTATTGTGGAAATTACTAATTCCCTGTCGCGTTCCCATTTAAAAACCCATCCTTTGAAATTACAAACTTCCATAAATTGATTATAGACAAAATGTGTATAATTTTTTGAATTCCACTTATAACCAATATCAATAAAATAATTTGCTAAATTAACATCATCAAATAACGGCCACCCCTTAGCAAATAATTCTACAAATTCTTCCCTGCTTACAACAAGTATTTTTTTATTATCAATAATTTCTATTTTCATAACTGTCCCTGTTATTCTTTAAGAAGTTCATTTATCATAAACAAAAGAATTTCTTTTTCTATGTCTTCATTTTCCGTTTTTCTGGTGAAGTCCTTATTGAATACTTCCTTGCTGTAATACTCTTTTACATTGTTAGGCAAAGTCCTAACATAAAAATCACTATAATTGTCATCAATATAATTTCTTTTTTCTGGCGTTATTATATTCATTTTTTTATTCCTTTAATCCTATTGCGGAATTAAAAACATCCCCTCCATTACAAAAACCGTATATGTGGAAAAATTTTTCCACACTGCCAACAACAGAAATTTTTTTTACTTGAAGCTGGGGAATTAACAATAAACAAATTTTATTAGGGTCAAAACCTATTAAAAATTTCCCGTCCGCTTCCGCAGGGGAATCGTATTTGCTAATTATCTGTATTCCTTCAATGGTCCCGTTTAGGAGGTATTCATTTAAATATGCTTCTTTATCAATTGTATCAATAATACCGCTTATTACGCCGCTGTTCCCTACAACGCATCCGTCATCATAAGTATCCTTTAATTTTCTAATTAGTTGTAAAAGCCCTTCAAAATCTTTCGTTCCTGTAATAGTGTTAGTGGTGGAAAATAAAGGTTTATCCAAATAATCCCCGCATATGACATTTGCCTCAATTGATTTTGTAAAAGGTTTGTATAACATATTGGTAATAATACTATTAACATTATTATCGTAAAAAGCATCAACCAACGCGGGAACCATAATGCCTAAACCTAATGCTTTTGTATTACACTCCCAGCCGCTTGTGATATTCATTTCTGTATTTATATTCCCGCCATCAAGTAATTGAATGACGCTTGAATCGTCTTCAATTTTGAATATATACCTTTGATTAAAATTCCCCTGAACCAATTGGGCTTTTGCCAAAAGTTTTGAATACTTTTTTATCGCTTCAAATAAAGATGCAAGAAATTCGGGTTTTTGTGTATCATCTATCATTTTTGTAAGAGTTTGATTATTGGCGCGAACATCAAACATCTTTTCTAAAATTCTTTTTTTCATTTTGTTTTCCTCTATACTAATATAGTCCCAAAAAAGTATTGTTTTTAATAGAAAATCCTTTTATTTGAAAAGTTTTTCTATTGTTTTTTACAGAAAAGCGTTTTTTATTCTTTATTTTTTTCTATTTTTCTAAGTGTTTTGGCTATATCAAAAAAATTGATATTTACAGGATTATTTTTATTTATTTTATAAGGATTTTTCTTCTTCTTGTTAAAAAACTTTTTAATTATGTCTTTTATTTTACACATTAAATACCTTCCCCCGTTAAATCTTTTATTGCTTTCAGTATAGTTTGATAAATAACGCTTTTCTTGTATATTGTGCCGTCATAAGAAATGTATTTTTCTAAATCATAATCGAATTCAGTCCAAAGGTTTTCAAAATCTGTAAATGGTTTCCCATATGTTTTGTTCTTTATTTCATATGCCGTTTGTATTTCGTCTTGTATTTTTTTTTGTATAAAAAGCAGTTGTTTTTTTTGTTCGTCTTTTAATTTGTCATAAATAATGTTGTATAAATTTTCATTCATAATACCTTCTCCATTTTATTTAATATAGTTGTATTCTCTTTTTGTAAGAATTTAGGCGTTGGAATTGTGCCCGCGTCTTCCCTTTCATTATGGGTATTCGTGTAATTTTCAAAACCAGATATGTCATATATGTTTTTGTCTTTCGGCGTCTTGTGTTTTTTAGGTTGTTTCATTTTTTCCTTCCTTTTTTGTTTTAAAAGTCCTGCGTAATTTTTTGGCTTCAATGTATTTGCTTTTTCTTTTTTCCGTATTTGTTTCAAAGGGATTGTAAGAAAAATACTTACAAAGCCGCTTTATTTTTTCTTTTAAAATATGATATTCTTTTGGTAATCCCAAAGGTTTATTATTTTTCATTTTGACATTTGTTTTTCTGTAACCCTCCAATAATTGATTTAAAAATACAATGTCCCTCGGCGTCAATTCTTCTAAATAATACATTTACATTGCCTCCTTGTTTTTCTCTAAAATATCAAAACATTTAATTATTGTATAATAAAAATCTAATTCAAGGTTTTGCCGATTCTTAAAATAGTTTTGTAATTCTTTTTTTAAATATGCCTTCATTTTTTTTGGTTTATTTTTCAGTTTGTCATAAATAGCATCATACAATTTTTCACTAATTTTATTCATTTTTGTTTCCTCTTTTTTATTCATTTATACACCCGCCTTGTTAAACATAATTTCTAATTCATCAAGGGTATCTTCCGCCGTGTCTTCTGTAAGCGGTTTGTCGCTTTTAGGCGTATATGCCGATGCGAATTTCAATACTTTTTCGGGTTTGTCTTCTGTAAGCGGATTATCGCTTTCAGGCGGGCGTTCCGCTTCTTTTTGATTATCGTTTTGTGTAGATTGTGTAGATTGTGTAGGGGTATTTTTGCTTACATTCTCTATATGCGTTTTTACTATGTGCGGCGTAACGACGCACGCCGCAACGCCGCATTTATTTATTATATTATCTAATGAAACTATACCTTTTAAATCTACATTATCTACATTGCTTTTTAATATATCAATATAAAGAGAAGAAAAAGAACCGCTTTCAGTATCTTTAAGAAAAATAAAACATTCCAACCTTTTTGTTTTTTGATTAGTAGGGATAACTCCTTCAAATTTGCTTCTATACTTTACCGCATTGGCATCAATTGTTGTTTTATATTGTATATTATCGCCAAAAGTTTCTTTTAACCGCTTTTCAATTTCAGTGCCCGCCATTGTATATTTGTTTTGGTTATATTTACAAAATATATCCCTGAAATCGTGTTTTGTAATGGCAATATGATTATCATCAAAATCATAAACATTAATTTTATCATATTTGCTTATATCAATGTGCCCTGAAAACAGATTTAAAATAAATTTATTGAATGAATCCAAACTTTGTAATTTCTGGTCGTTTAATACTTCGCTATAAGGCGGAAAATCAAGCTTTACTTTTGATAAATCCCTGCCGCTCATCTCATATAAAAACTGATTACAAAAATCTTTATTTTCAATCGCTTGTAAAAATTCCGCCGTTTCATCGGGCGTCATTCGTGTTTCTATAACCTTTGGCATAAAGGTCCTTCGGTCGCTAACATCTACCCTTTTTGCCCATTCTTTATTTGTAGTTGTTATTAAGTGTAAATAATTAGGCACATCCACAGGGTCTTTTTTCATAAACCGCTGTGTCCGTGTCCTTGCCGTTATTAAAGATTTTATATTGTCGCTGTGTGATTGCGATTTATCGCTCACTCCTACTTCATCAAAATTTATTAATACCCTATTTTCCAATAAGGAAGTAAATTTGTCGGTAGCAATCTCATTATTGCCAATATAAGAATAAGAATCTCCTATGATTTTTCCCCCTAAAAAATTATCGGCAAATATGCCTTTTCCAGTGCCTTGCGTTTTGCTTTTTAAAATAATCTCGGTCCCGCAATACTTGGCGGGATTTTGTATTAAATTCGCTATCCAATCCAAAAAATAATTGTAATGCGTTTCATTACCGCTACATAAACGATGCTTTATATGATTATGAATTAAACTGCAATCCGCTTTTGTATCTATCGGTTCCGCTTTAAACCCGTTAAAAGTGTTAAATATAAAACATTCTTTTTTCATTATATTTGTTTTACCAGCTGGTAAATCTGGCCTGTAATCAATGGTATAATAAGGATTTTCGGCATTATTAAAATCATCTCCCAACCAAAACAAAGATATATTGCTTTTGCTGTATTCGTCATACCAGAATTTACACAAATGTTTTGTAGTTTCCTGTTTTAAAGATTTTTCGGGTATAAAGGATTGATTTTTTGTATCGTAAATTTCATTTCCGTTATTATTTCGGCATCTAATATATCCCCTGTTTTTGAAATATGTGTAAATGCTTTCAGGCGTATAATAATAAGTATTTTCCCCTTTCTTGTAAGTATCGGGGTGTTTATCTATAATCCAATTAATAATGTTGGTTATTTCATTAGGTTCATTTACATTTATTTCTTTCGGCGGGTTGAAATTTTCATTTATTTTCAATAAATAAGGATATAAAAGTTCCATTGTATTATACCCTTGATAAAAAAGTTCAAGTCCTTTTTCTTTTAAAGTATAATGCCTGTTTCCTATACCTACGCCTTCAATTTCTTTTTGATTAATTATTCTGTCGGTTTTTGTTTTTTCTTTTTGACTGCTGTTTTTAACAGCAAGGCTATTAAGCAAATTTAAAATACTTTCGCCTTGATTGTGTTCCCCAAAACTATTTTTTAAATTATTATTGTTGCCATATAAAAATCTCGCCTTGTCTTTTAAATTCTGGTCAAAAAACGAATAATTATCTGTTAGTTTTTTTAAATAATTAATAAATATATCCGCGTTATCAATATAAGTGCCTATTGGAAAATAGGCGTGAAATTTAGGTCGCGGTTTTTGTATGTTTCCCTTAGTATCTGTTTTTTCAATGTTATGACTTTTACTATTGATAATATAAAATTCATATTGCTTAAAAATTTCTATAAATTTTTCAGGCGTTATCCAGTCGTTTTCATTTTCTGTAAAATCGTTATCTACATCAATAAAAAGTGCGTTTGATTTATTATAGTTTTTCCCGTCCCTGTAATGATTTTTTTTCTTGCCCTTTTCTTTTAATTCCTCTTTGGTAGGATTTTTTATTCTGCGTTTGTCTTTCCCATATACGATAACATCATCATTAAAAAGAATGGTTGAATGGTCGTATTTAGCGTATTCTAATAGGTCTTCTATACTTTCAATCGTGTGTTTTTCTGTAAATGTTTTTGAATTTTCAACTATCCCCCTGCGATATTCTCTTTTAGGAAAATCATATACATAACCTATATATAAATCAAAAGGCGTAGAATTAATTATTTCTGTTTCGGCGGGGCTGTTTATGGCAGTTGTCTCTGCTTTGCTTGTTTGATTAGTTTTTTCTTCTAATTCGTTCATTATATCTTCCTTTGAAAAATAAAAAAACCTTGAATAGTTTGGTGTTTCAAGGTTTTTACTTCTATAATGAACTTATTAAAAGTTTCTTAATTTAACTTTGTTTGATATAAAAAAAACACCATCTTTTTATATCCGCCATTATAGAAGAAGTAAATCTTTTTCTAATTTACTCTTTTAACTTTCTCTTTCTGTATTTATAGTCCGCGTTTTCAGGGGTTTTTCAAAAAAAATTTAATTTATTTTTACCAGTATTTTAGTAATGACCCATATGCCGCTTTTTTTAATAATTTAAAACAAATGCGTAATCACGCCTATCCTCCTTCTTCACGCATGTCAGTTTTTCACTTTTGCCTTTATTCTTTTTTGGCGTATTTAATAAACCCTTCTGTTGTATAATAAACCCCTTTTTCCCTTAAATTTTTTTCGCATATTTCACAGGTCTTTTTACATTCCAGTTTTGTTATTGTGTCTTTGTAAATACATTTCATTTTTATCTCCTTTGATTTTTAAAAAGTATTAAATTTTTAATTTATCCGCTCTCTAAGGCATAGTTGTATTTTGTTTCTTTTGCCTCTTTTAAAATTGTTTTTATTGCTTCAATGTCCGTCATAATTTTGAAAAAAAATACTCCATATTGTCTTTTCTTTCCTCTTCCCTGTTTTCCATAAATTCCTCCTTATTTGTTTTTTGTAAGTATTTCAAAACCAGAAATTAAAAGTTTATCATTCCCTATCGTTTCAAATACCAGATTATTATTTTGAAAAGAATAATACATAAAAAAAACTTTTTCATCTGCCGTTAAAGTAATGGTATTTTTTGTAAATTCAAATTTCCCTGAATACAAACCGCTTTTAAAATACGCTCCTATCGTATCATTTGATTCATACACGCAAGTGTTATTTGTAAATTCAAAAGTCGCAAATGAATTGTTTTTTGTATTTGTGATCCACAAACCCTCAAAAATAGTTTTTTGTTCTTCCTGTATTTCTTCCTCCTGTATTTGTTCCCCTTCCTCCTCCTCTTCCTGTTGTTCCTCTATAACGCCTGTATCTTCTTCAAAGGTTTGATTTTGTTCTTTTGTAAATAAAGGGGTTTGTTCTTCAATCTCCATAGGGCATCCTGTAAGAATGAACGCGTATAATAACAACATTATTACTGGTAAAATTTTATTCTTTTTCATTTTTAAATTCTCTATTATTATCTTAAATAATTATTTAAAAAATGGTTTAATTTCTATAAAAAAATTCCCTCTTTAAAAGCAACGCTTCCAAAGAGGAAAAAAGGATATTATTTTATGTTAAGTATAAAATAATATAAAAGAAAAAAGTCATTTTATTTATTTTGGTTTCTATTTATTCTTTTTCACTAATAGCCATCATTCTTTTAATCAAGTTATCCATTTCTCTACTTATTTTTTTAAATTCACATAAAAAATCTGCGTCATTTACATCTATTTCTTTTCCAACAAGCAATTTCGTTAATTTATTATTGGATTTTTCGTATTGTTTTTTTAAAGCGTTTAATTCAATGTCGCCTTCATTGCCGATTTCTTTTTTTAATTCGTTCATAGATTTTTCCTTTTTAGCGTTTAATTCAATGTCGCCTTCATTGCCGATTGTTTTTGTGTTATTATCATTTATCATATAATAACTCCTTTAATATAATTTTTATTGTTCCCATACGGGAACAATTTTATTTTATGGCAACGCCATAATTCTATAAATAAAAAAACCTTGAAAATAATTTGCGATTTTTTCAAGGTTCAAACGAAATATAATGAATAAATTAAATTATATCTCATGTTACGCAAAAGGGAAAGGAAATGATATACTGAGAGAATGGACAGGGATTTATTAGATTTATACAGTGACTATCTTTTATGCAGCAGCAGGCAGACAACGGCGACCGGTTT
>JAISAQ010000059.1 GCA_031266775.1 Treponema sp. | reverse complement strand
TGAGAAATATACGGCATTCACCGCGCCCATGTACGGTGAACATCATGAATTTAACGGCGTTCTTGTTTGTTATACCAATGTAACGGCTCTGATTGCGGCCCGGGAAGCGGCGGAACAGTCCGCACGGGCAAAGTCCGTGTTTTTGGCCCGGATGAGCCATGAAATCCGCACCCCCATGAACGCGATTATCGGTTTAAGCAAATTGTCCCTGAGGGAGGAGCTTGAGCCGAAAGTCCGCTCCTACTGTAAGGATGTGAACAGCGCCGCCAACAACCTCCTGGGGATTATCAATGATATTTTGGATTTCTCAAAAATTGATTCAGGAAAAATGGAGATCGCTGCCGCGGAATATCAATTCGCCTCGCTGATAAACGACGTTATCCGTATTATTCGTATGCGGCTTGAGGATGTTCCGGTCCAGTTTGTTACGGATATTGGGGAGGATATTCCCGGACGGCTGATCGGGGATGAGGTCAGGATCAGACAAATCCTGCTGAACCTGCTTTCCAATGCCGTAAAGTACACCAGCGAAGGACAGATCTCCTTTGTTATGCGGGCAGTAATAGGTAAAGACGGGAACATCACGCTGATAGCGACGGTTACCGACACCGGGATAGGCATTAAAGAAGCGGATCAGCAAAAGCTCTTTGGCGATTTTACCCGCATCGATTCGGAAAAAAACAGGAGTGTAGAAGGCTCGGGGCTCGGCCTGGTCATAGCCCAAAGCCTCTGCCGCGCTATGGGGGGGGATGTATCCGTAAAAAGCGAATACGGTACGGGCAGTACGTTTACCGCGATTATTCCTCAAAGGGCGGAAGATTTTACGCCCTTTACGCCCGCCTCGGATCTGAACGCCGACAACAAGCGGGAAGACGCCTTTGTCAGATTTGTCGCGCCGGATGCGAGGATTTTGATCGTTGACGATATTTCCATGAATCTGCGGGTGGCCGAAGGTCTGGTCGCCCCGTATAAGACACAGGTAGACATTGCGTCGAGCGGAATGCAGGCCATAAATATGGTGAAATCCCATGAATACGACATTGTCTTTATGGATCACATGATGCCCGAAATGGACGGCATTGAAGCGGCCGGCCATATCAGAAAATGGGAACAGGAACAGCGGGAACAGGGAACAGAACGAAAGGCGGTTTCCATAATCGCCTTAACCGCCAACGCCATAACGGGAATGAGAGAAATGTTTTTGGCCGAAGGCTTTAATGATTACCTTTCAAAACCTATCGAAATTCCTAAACTGGATGAGATCCTGGCGAAATGGATACCCAAAGAAAAACGTCAAAAGCCTCAGGGAAAAACGCGGCAGGACGACTTGCTGAAAGAAGCCGACGCGGTAAACGCCTTAATCATACCGGGAGTGGATGTCAAAAAGGGCATCACCATGACCGGCGGCACTATCGCCGGCTATCGGGCGGTGTTGTCCGTCTTTCAGATGGATGCCGAAAACCGGCTTGGGTTTTTCGCCGCTCCCCCCGCCGAAGGAAAACTGGCCGTCCTTACGATGCAGGCCCACGCGCTGAAAAGCGCGGCGGCTACCATAGGCGCGACGGAGCTCTCCCGCCGGGCGGCGGCGCTGGAAGCCGCCGGAAGGGCCGGAAACCGGGCCGTGATAGAAACAGAACTCGCCCCGTTTCTTGAACAACTGAGGGAAACGGTAAAAAATATCCGGGAAGCCTGCTCCAACGCGCAAGCCTTTGAAGCCGAAAGTTTGGCGGCGGACGGGGAGGATGGCGGTCAAACTCCGCCGAATCAAGCCGGCCCTTCCCTCTTTGTCTCAAAACTTACCGAATTAAAAGCCGCGCTGGAACTAAAAAACATGAAGGAAATAGACCGGGTTTTGGCGAAAATGGAAAGCATCTTCCTTGAGTCCGAATGGGCTGAAACCGTTTCCCGCATATCAACCCATATCCTCATGAGTGAATTCAAAGAAGCGTTACTCCTTATAGACCAGGCGCTATAAGGGGGCCCGGGGGCAAAGCCCCCGGTTTCACTGAGCCGGCCTTATCCTTTTATAAATTTGGTTACCTTCGGTATAATTTTACCGTCGCTGTCGTAATCCTTCTTGTTGACGTCATATTTTGAAGGGTTATACATGATTTTAACCAGTCCTATCAAGAGGGCCAATTCAATGAACAGGGCCGGCAGACCGCCGAGATTACTCAGGGTCTTGATGCCCCCGATTCCTGAAGCGGAAATCATAACCACCGATACCATGCCGACGAGGATACCCCAGAAAATCTTTGCGGGGAGCCGCGGTTCCGGGCTTTCCGGGGAAACGCCGGTGGTACTCATCCCGCCCATCGCGTTGGTATTGGAATCCGCCGCGGTAACAAAACAGATAAAACAGATAAACAGGAAGAGGGGGATGATGACCGCGGAAAGCGGAAGATTGCCCAGCACGGCAAAACCGGTGTATTCAGGGCCTTTTTCCAAATGCCCGGATATTCCTTTGCCGTCCAGTTCAAACCTGAGCGCGGTACCGGAGAACACGGCCATCCAGATACCGGAAAAAACAGCGGGCAAGACAAAATTAACCAGAAGGAATTTACGGATTGTCTGGCCGTATCCCAGACGGCCGAGAAACAGGGCGGTAATGGGCGCCCAGGCAAGCCAGTTGGCAAAGTAGAAGTTGGTCCACCATTGGCCCCACATATCAATTCCCTCTCCGTTCTGGTACGCGGCGGCGCCGGTGAGCAGGGAGCGCTGAAAGAACGTGGTAAGATATTCGCCAAAACCTTCGGTGCCCAACTGGAGAATGTAGACCGTCGGCCCAAAAAGAAACACAAACAGGATGATGAAGACCAACACTTTGGTATTGATATCCGAGAGGATACGAATGCCCTTCATCAGGCCGGTTCCGGCGGAAATGATAAAGGTAGTTACGATAAGCGCGCCGATGATCCAGTAGGTCATCGTGTTATTGGGTATATTGTATTGATAGCTTAAGCCCCCGGCGAGGCTCAGAATACCGGTCCCCAGGGATGCCGCCATACCCAGGATCAGCGCATAGAGGCATACCGCGTCGATTACTTCGCCAAATTTCCCGATAGCCCGGTCGCCCAGGATCGGCGTAAGGGTCGAGCCCAGGGAAAAGGGCTTGTGCATATTATAAAAGACAAAGGCGAACATCAGGGCCGGCAGGGTATAGATGGCATAGGGGGTAAAGGTCCAGTGCATAAACATGGTGGACATGGCAAACCGTACCGCGGCGGGAGAATTGGGTTCAATACCGAAACCCCGGGGAGGGCCGGCAAAATGATAGAGCGGTTCCGCGGTACCCCAGAACAGAATGCCGATAGCAATGGTCGTACAGAGGGTGATGGCGAACCAGTTATAGTCCGACAGGATGGGAACCGCATCCTGGCCGCCGAGTTTCACCTTTGCCAGGGGCGAAAAAAATACCGCTATGACCGCCACCAGGAACGCCAGGGAACCAAGGGAAAACAGCCAGCCGAATTTGTCCAGCAGCCAGTTATTGGCGGTACTGGCCATAACGGAAAACCCCGCGTTGTCAACCAGGCTATAAATCAGGGCCGCTATAGCAAGAAGGGCCGGAGGAAAAAAAACAATAGGTCTAATCCCTTTCATACAGAAACCTCCTCATAACCATAACTTAAACGGGCCGCGTAATAAAATACGCAACCCCATAGAGAATCACTTAACGAACGTCAAATTAGGTCTGGGACCATCCGCTTATAACCCCCGAATCCTTATCGGCGTTAAAAACCGCGTGGGATTTCTTAAGAATCCCGTCGGTATAAGCAGGAATGGATTTATACACCTGCTGGTTAAGACGTTCATAGATTTCCACGTTCTGCGGTTTCGGATAAAAAACGTCCCGCACCCGCACCATGCGCCGCACCGCTTCTTCATAGCCGCTATAGGCGCCGGTCGCCACCGCGGCGTTGATCGCCGCGCCAAGGCTCGCGGAACCGTTCACCTCGTTCCGTTTCGCCGGCAAGTTGAAGACATCCGCAAAAATCTGCATAAAAAGATCGCTGTTGGAACCGCCGCCGGTTATGATGATACCGTCAACCTGTTGGCCCAGTTCCTGACACATGGCGTCAAAGTTGTTTTTCAGGGTATAGGCAATCCCTTCAAGAATTGAACGGTACATATAGGCAAAGTCCATGTGGGCGCCAAAGCCGATCATGATTCCCCGTTTAAAGGGTTCCCAGGGATTGGCGAGCCAGTCCAATACGGTCATAAGGCCGTCGCTTCCCGGGAGCACTTTTTCCGCTTCCCGGTTCAGATAATCCTCGGTGGAAATTCCCAGGGCTCCGGCTTTTTGTATGGGGCTTTCCCCCAGCAATTCCCGGAGCCAGCTTACCGTCCACATGCCGCGCCGTATGCCGTAGCCTTCGTAGAGCAGTTTATGGGGAATCGAAGACAT
>JAISAQ010000090.1 GCA_031266775.1 Treponema sp. | reverse complement strand
ATGACCTTCTTTATTCTCAGGGTATCCGCATATCCATACAGTTTTTGCAGGTTTTTCCTGCCGGCCATATACTGCTTGAGAACCTCAAGGGCAGCGTCTTTGCCGATTTGCAGGCGCATACGGAAAAATTCACACAGGGTACGTTCCCGGTCATATACCTTGAGCGCATACCCTTTTTGCTTAACCGTTTCAACACCGACATCATAATAAATTGATTTGTAGACGGTGATAGGGGGATAGGAAGGAAGCGCCGGCGTCCGCATGGAGGCGGGAAGGGTAATCTCTATGGATGAGGGGATGACCGTAGTCATTTCATGACAGGCGGCGGCGGAAAAGAGCGTGATAATCCCTTCAGGAATAAGGGAGGCCACTACCGCATATTCATCAAGAACGGTCTTCTGAAGGTCATAGTACCCCCTGCGGAGCTTTTGGAGATACCCTTCCCGGACGAGGGCTCCCACGTCTTTGCCGCAAAACCCGGCGGATCGCAGGGAGGAAGCGGGAAGCACAGGCCCCCCGGCTTTAAAGATTTTTTTTATTTTTTGGACCCGTGAGGCGGTCATTCTGCTACCCCCAAAGTGTACTGTTATATTAACAAGACAGTACACTTTGAATATAACCCCTTTTGGAAGGATACGTCAAGATAATAGAGTTATTCAACAACTTCAGTTATTGAACAACTTCCACAGAACAAGGCGCCTTGTTACCGCGACATAAGCCAGGCCGTTACGCCGCCGCTAATCAGCGCCGCCGCCGGAAGGGCGGCGAGCGTAAAAGTCTTCCAGAACCTTGAGCTGCGTTCGTATTTCGCGGATAAGGCCGACTGCGTCGCGTAGGTTTCCGACATTCCGTGAAGCTGCGCGCGCAGCTCCCTCAGCAAGTTTTCTTGCGCTGTCAGCAAGTTCTCTTTCCCGCTCAAGAGCCGTTCTTGTTCGTTCAAGTTCTCCTTCAAGTCCTCCAATTGTTTCAAGAGCGATTCGCTGCTGCTCAGCGTATCGCCTATCAAGTTCTCCAATGCGTCCAGATTGTCGAAGACGGGCCGCATATCCGGCGGCTCCTGCGGCCAGAGCGCCCGCGGCGAGGCCCGCAAGAAAAACAAAAAGAAGAGAACGAAAGCCGCGGTTTTTACCGCGCGGGGAAGGGCTGTTTTCAGGCACATGAAATCTCCTTGAGTGTATTTTCCCGCTCATGTTTCCCCGTCTCCCGGCCGCGAGAACCACGCGGAAAGGAGGCAGAGCAGCACGGTAAAGGCGAAAAGCAGCGTGCACAGCGCGTTGGTTTTGGGGGTGACGCCGGTTTTAATTTGGGAATAGATCCGCACGGGCAGGGTGTTGGTGTTGACGCCGGTTACAAAGACACTGATGATCACGTCGTCAAAACTCATGGCAAAGGAAAGGAGCATGCCCGAAATGACGGCGGGGAATATAAGGGGAAAGAGGATGTCCCAAAAGGCCCCCGCTTCGGTGGCGCCGAGGTTTCTGGCCGCTTCCATACAGCTTTTGTCAAGGCCGGCCAGCCTGGCTTTTACAATTAAATAGACATAGGGTATGCAGAAACTCGTATGGGCGATTACGAGCGTGGTCATGCCGAAAGGAAGGCCCAGAAGGGAAAAGAAGGCGAGCAGCACCATGCCCAGGATGATCTCCGGGGTCATGATGGGAAGGACCGCGAGGTATTCCATGGCTCCCGCTCCGGGCGGCCTCCTCCCCGCACCGCCCCGGACCGCGCCCGCCGCCCCGAGCGCGCCGATAAACGCCGCGGCAAGGCTTGAAAGCAGGGCAAGGATCACGCTGTTTCCAAGGGCGGTAAACATGGCCCGGTCCCGGAACAGTTCCCTGTACCATGCAAGGGTAAACCCGTCCCATACGGAGTTGAGGCGGCTCCGGTTAAAGGAATAGACGATCATCAATACTATGGGCACGTACATAAGGGAAATGATCACCGTAATGTATATCTTCTGTGCGGCGTCCCTCCGTTTTTTCATCATACCAGTCCTTCAAGTTCTTTTCCGCCGCTTCCAAGCGCCCGGCTCATGATCCTGTAAAGGTACAGAAAAACGCTGGTTAACAGCATCAGCACGACGCTCAGGGCCGCGGCAAAGGGCCAGTCGTGATCCTTGAGCAGCTGTTCCTGTATCAGGTTTCCCACAAGGACCACCTTGTTGCCCCCCAGTATGTCGGCGATAAAAAAGAGGCCCATGGAAGGAATAAAGGTGAGGATTACCCCGGAAAAAAGCCCCGGCATGGTAAGGGGAAGGCTTACCGAAAGGAAGGCCCTGAAAGGCGGCGCGCCCATGGTGCGGGCCGCCTCAATAAGTTCGCGGTCGAGTTTTTCGGCGCTTGAATATACCGGGAAGATCATGAAGGGCAGAAGCGCGTACACCATGCCGGCGACAACCGCGGGGTAGGAATACAGGAGACGCAGAGGTTCCTTAAGGACGCCGATACCCATGAGGAACATGTCAAGCGGCCCGTTGGCCCGGAAAAAGATCATCCACCCGTAGAGCCGGAGAAGGGAACTGGTCCAGAAGGGGATAATCAAAAGGAGCATTACCCAGAGCCGCCAGCGCCGGTTAAGGCGGGCCATAAAGAGCCCCGCGGGGTACCCTGCGAGGATTACAAGGAACGTGCAAAGCAGGGCAAGCCGGACCGACTGCAGAAAGGTCCTCATGTAAACCGGTTCCAGAATGCGGCGGTAGTTGCGAAGGCTGAACACGGCGGCTATTCCCCAGGCCCCTTCACGGCGCATAAAGCTCAGGAGCAGCATGTAGATCAGGGGAAAGAAGACAAAGACCAGGGTAAAGAAGTACATGGGCAGAAGGGAAAGGGGAAAGGCCCGCCTTTTTCCCGCAATTTTCTTCATATTCCGGCCTCCGTCTTTTTTTGCCCTGTCATTCCGGCAATTCCGGCCTCGTGTTCCCCGTTTTTTCCGTCCACCACAACCGCGTGTTCCGCCTTCCATGTAACGCGCACCCTTTCCCCGTCTTTAAGGGAAAAGTCAAATCCCAGCCTGTTCGCGTGTATCTCTTCGCCGGAGCCGTCAAGCCTTACCGTGACGCGGAGCTGTCCCCCGGCGAAACTTCTCCCCAGGATCACCCCCGCAAGGCCGTCCTCTTCCCCGCCGCCTCGCGCTGTTCCGTCCGCCGGGGACAGGTCCAGGTATTCACCGCGTATCGCAACGGTTACGCGGCCCTGGGGCGGAGCGCCCGCGGCGGGGTCCCAGGATGCGCGGCCCCGGCCGCCCGGGTGTTCAAAGCGGAAGGTTCCCCCGCCGCCGCGGGAACGCTCCCCGGCGGCGGTTCCCCTCTCCGCCGGAACCACGGCGGCAAGGACATTGGCCCCCCCGACAAAACGGGCGACATAACTGGTTGCCGGGCGCTCGTATACAAGCGCCGCGGAGCCCGTCTGCTCAAGACGGCCGTCGCGCATCACCGCGATACGGTCCGACATGGTAAGGGCCTCTTCCTGATCGTGGGTAATGTAGATGAAGGTGATCCCCAGCCGCTGCTGCAGCCCTTTGAGTTCCGTCTGCATGCGGCGGCGGAGCTGAAGGTCAAGGGCCCCCAGCGGTTCGTCCAGAAGGAGGACCCTGGGACGGCTGACTACCGCCCTTGCCAGCGCCACCCGCTGGCGCTGCCCGCCCGAAAGTTCCTGGGGCCGCCGCTTTTCATAGCCTGAAAGCTGGACCAGATCCAGCGCCCCGGCAACGGTCTCTCGTATTTCGGCCTTGGGCCTTTTTTTCAGTTTCAGGCTGTAGCCAATGTTCTGTTCTACATTCATGTGGGGAAAAAGGGCGTAATTCTGAAAAACCATCCTGACATCCCGCCGGTGCGGGGCAAGGCCGGTTACATCCTGCCCGTCAAGGAGCACCCGCCCCCCGTCCGGCTCTTCAAGGCCCGCGATAATGCGGAGGGTAGTGGTTTTGCCGCAGCCCGACGGGCCGAGCAGGGTGATAAATTCCCCTTTCAGTACCGTAAGGTCAAGTCCCCGCAGAACTTCCACGGCCCCAAAACGTTTGGTTATTCCCTCAAGACGCAGAAGTTCTTCAGCCTGCATGTTCTTTCCTGTGGCGTATTGCAAGGATTCGTGTATTGTAACTACACGGCATGGACATTATAATAAACGTTAACGTAAACGTAAACATTAAGACAAGGGAGGCAGTTCCAAATCAGCCGATTCCGGAACCATCTCAAGGGGATGCCGTGACTTTTACCATTAAACAGATTTCGGAAAAAACCTCCCTTCCTCCCCACGTGCTCCGTTATTATGAAAACGAGGGGCTGCTTCCCGGCGTGGAGCGGAGCCGGAACGGGATCCGGCGCTATTCGGAAAACGACCTTGAATGGCTGGGCCTTATCTGCTGCCTTAAAAATACCGGCATGTCCATCAAGCAGATACGGAGTTTTGTGGAACTCAGCCTTGAAGGGGACGGCACCCTGAAAAGCCGCTGTGAGCTTCTGCGCGAGCACAAAAAAAACGTAGAGGCCCAGATAGAGGAGATGAAAAAGCATCTGGCAAAAGTTACCCTTAAACTGCGGAAATTCACCAGCCAGTATGAAGCGTATGCGGGGAAAACCGGGAAACCGGGGAAATGACAGGGAAACACATGGAAATATCCGTTATGGGCTATGACCCGCTGGGCGCCTGGATCAAGACCGTTTCTTCTGTAAAAGACGCCCTTGCCTGGCGCAATTCCGCGGGGATCACCTGGATACACACCGGGGGTTTTGACGATCATGACGGCATCAACGCCCTGGCGGAGGAATTCAAGATCCATTCCCTTACGGTGGAAGATATTCTGGACGCCGGGCAGCGGCCGAAGGTGGAAGAATTCGACAAGTACCTTTTCATTACCCTCAAGGCGGTGTGCCGGCGGAAAGGGCCCTCTTCCGCCGGGCCGCCGGGCCCCCTTTCCCCTGATCCCGGGCATCCCGATTCCGGGCGGCCCGGAATCAAGCCGTTCAATTTTGAGGAGTCCGGCTTTGAAGAGCTCGGCTTTGAGCAGGTTAGTTTTGTCGTTACCGACGATACGCTGCTGACCTTTCAGGAAAAGCCGGGCGGCTATTTCGACGGCATACGCAGGCGCATTCTTAACAACAGCGGCAGGATAAACCGCATGGGCGCCGATTATCTGGCCTACGCCCTGATCGACGCGGTGGTAGACGAGTACTTCGTGGTTCTCGATTCCTTTGGCGCGGCTCTGGAAGAATTTGAAGACAGGGCGGCGGACGAACAGGACAGCACCTTTATCCGGGATGTTCAGAAGCTCAAACGGGTGCTGCTCCGCCTTCGCCGTATCATCTGGCCCCTGAGGGAAAGCCTTTCCTTCCTTATGCATCTTGACTCTTCCCGCATAAGCGGGGAGCTTGAGCCTTTCCTCAAGGATCTCTACGATCACCTTATGCGGGTGGCGGAAACGCTGGAGACATACCGGGAACTGATTACCGGCGTTGTGGAGGTGAACCTTTCGGCCGTTTCCAACCGCATGAACAAGATCATGAAGGTTCTTACGATTATTTCCACAATCTTCATTCCCCTGACCTTCGTTGTCGGCGTCTACGGCATGAACTTCCGCAATATGCCGGAACTGGAGGAGCCGCTGGCGTATCCCATTGTATGGGGAATCATGGTGATCATTGCCCTGGGAATGGTGATATATTTCAAGCGCCGCCGCTGGATGTAGCGTGTTTTTCGCCGGAAGGTAAGCTGAAGAAATCCATGATAGTAGAAATTACCGGAGCTTCCCTTGACAGAGCCGCGGCCATTCTGAAATCGGGCGGCCTTGTGGCTTTTCCCACCGAGACGGTGTACGGGCTGGGCGGGGACGCGTTTAATCCCCTTGCCCTTGCGAAGATATTCGCCGCCAAGGAGCGGCCCTTTTTTGATCCGCTCATCGTGCATGTGGCGGACATGGAAGGGCTCCAGGAGGCGGCCGATACGGATGCCCTGCCGCCTTTGGCGCGGGAAAGGCTCAAGATTCTTTCGGCGCGGTTCTGGCCCGGCCCCCTTACCCTTGTTCTTCCCAGGCGTTCCCGCCTGCCCGGCCTTGCCAGTTCGGGGCTCCCTTCCGTGGCGGTGCGCATTCCTTCGCATCCCGCGGCGCGGGAATTGATACGCCGCGCCGGGGCGCTCGCCGCCCCCAGCGCCAACCGCTTCGGCCGCCTTAGTCCTGTAAGGGCCGAGCATGTCGCCGAACAGCTTGGAGAAAAGGCCGATCTTGTCCTTGACGGCGGAAAGACGGGTTTTGGGGTGGAATCCACCGTGCTGGACCTCTGCGCCCTCCGCATGTTAAGGCCGGGCGGCCTTGCGCGGGAGGCCATTGAGGCGGCCATAGGCCCCCTTGCGGACGGGCCTTTGCAGGCGGCGCCTTCTTCCCCGGGGATGCTGAAAAGCCACTACGCCCCCGCCGTGCCCCTTGTGCTCTGTCCCTCTTCCGAAGAGTTTCCCGCGGACGGTTCGGCCCTGCTTTTCTTTAGCGGATCTTCACGGGAAAAGTGGCTGGCCCGGCATGCGCTGCCTCCGGCCTCTTTGCGGCCCTTTCCGGTACGGACGCTTTCCGAAACGGGCGGCGTTACCGAGGCGGCCGCGAATCTTTTCGATATGCTTCATGAGCTTGATCGTTCAGGCTGTACGCGCATCTACGCCGAGCGCGCCCCCGGCGGAGGCCTGGGGGAGGCTGTCAACGACAGGCTGTCCCGCGCCGCCGCAATTGAAAAATAATCGCGGAAATCAAAAAAAAACAATATCTTATTCCATCCTGTTTTTATACATTGAAAGTACCCACTAAGGCAGGAGTTTGTTATGGAAAAAAAGAACGGAACCGAATGGGACGACCGGTATCTTACCGGAGTCGAACAACTGGACGATCAGCATCGGGAACTTGTCAGGATGGTAGGCGAGGTTTTTCCCGAGGGAGCGGACAACGAGGAAACAAGAAGTTTTTTCAGGCGGAATATTTTCCGTCTGGTACAGTATGTGAAATACCATTTTGGAGAAGAAGAACGATTCATGGAAAAAATCAATTACCCCGATTTGGCCGTTCACGCGAAACAGCATGAAAAATTTGTAGGAGAACTCCTGGAATTGGCGAAGAGGACAGAAGAAGACAAGTTTTTTTCTCCTGCCGCCGCCACCCGTTACCTTGTGGATAATATACTTACCCATATTGCCCATGTGGACAAAAAATACGCCACCTTTATTCACGTATTAAGTTTTCAGGCGGAAAACTCGGTCAGGCTGAACCGGCCGGCGCGCCGTTGTGCATTTTGGCATGAAATGCAGATCCTTCCAACGGAGGCTTTTATAGGCTAGAAAAGCTTTCCTTCTCCGGTATACCATGATCGCATGATTGTGGTTTTATCAAAGTCGGTCAGCGCCCATGACAGGGAACTGGTCGGTGTGTATCTGCGGGATCATGGCTTTACCGTGAGGGAACAGTCTCTGGGCGACGACGCCGTCCTTGGCGCGTCGGGAAAGGGAACGGTTGATATGCGTGAACTGGGCCTGTTCCCCGGCGTCGAGCGGGTCGCGGCGACATCCAGGCCCTATGAGCTTGCGTCCCGTGAAGTTCACCATGAAGATACCATTGTCGCCGTTCCGGCTTCCCCCTTTGGCGGGGACGCCGGCGCGGCGTTTCGTTCCGCCGTAAAAATAGGCGGCTCCAGAATAACCGTTATCGCTGGTCCCTGCGCGGTGGAAAGCCGGGAACAGATCCTGGAAACCGCCATGCGGGTGCGGGAATCCGGGGCGGTGATGCTGCGGGGCGGCGCCTACAAACCAAGGACCAGTCCCTATGCCTTTCAGGGGCTTGGGTTACAGGGGCTTGAATACATGAAGCTGGCCGGGGAAGCGTGCGGCATGCCCATCGTCACCGAGGTTGTCTCCCCGGAACTGGCCGTTCAGATGAAGGAACTTACCGACATGTTCCAGATAGGCGCCAGGAACATGCAGAATTTTGAACTTCTAAAAAAAGTGGGCTCTCTGGGAAAACCGGTGCTGCTCAAACGGGGGCCTTCGGCGACCATGGAAGAATGGCTCCTTTCCGCCGAATACCTGCTCGCGTCGGGAACCTCCGACGTGGTTCTCTGTGAACGGGGGATCAGGACCTTTGAAACCTATACCCGCAACACGCTGGATATTTCCGCCATTCCCGTGGTCAAGAGCCTTTCCCATCTGCCTGTGATCGTCGATCCCAGCCACGCGGTGGGCATACGGGACAAGGTGAGCCAGGCGGCCCTTGCCGCCATTGCGGCGGGCGCGGACGGCCTTACCGTGGAGGTTCACCCCCGGCCCGACGAGGCTCTTTCCGACGGCCCCCAGTCGCTGTATCCCCAGCAGTTTGAAAAACTCATGCGGGACATAGAGGCCCTTGCCCCCGTAGTGGGCAAGGAACTTCTGCGGACTCCGCGGCCCCACCATGGAAAGACCTCTCCGGGCGGAACGGCCGCCCTGAGGACAGACGGCGGAGAGGCCTCTCCGGGCGGAGGGAGCTCTGCCTGTCCTGTTCCTCAGGCGGAACGGCCCGGCGTTTCTTCGGAACTGCCTGTCGCCTTTTGCGGCGAAAACGGCGCCTATGCGGAACAGGCCCTGATGCGGGCCTTTGGCGAGGAAGCCGAACGGTTTCAGGCTTCTTCCTTTACCGGCGTTTTTGACGCGGTGCTTGACGGGAGTGCCGCCGCCGGGGTTGTCCCCGTGGAGAACAGCCTTGCCGGTTCTGTCCACGAAAACTACGATCTCTTTCTCCGTTATCCGGATATCGCCATAGCCGGGGAAATAAAGCTCCGTATTGTTCATTGCCTTATCGCCTGCGACAAGGCGGACGTTGATTCAATCCGCGTGGTGCGCAGCCACCCACAGGGATTTGCCCAATGCAGGGAATTTCTTGACAAGCATCCCTCGTGGGTCCTTGAACCAAGCACCACCACCGCGACCGCCGTGGCCTCCGTTTCCCGCGAAGGGAACGTCCATGCCGCCGCCATCGCCGGGGAAGCGGCGGCGCGGGCCCACGGGCTCAAGGTGCTCCGGGAGGGAATAGAAACCAATCCCCTCAATTACACCCGCTTCCTCATTATTACCCGCCGCCGCGAACGGGACGGCGGGCCCGCCGCGGGGCAGGGGATGGTTCCGCCAAGCCTCGGTTCCGATCCGCCCAACAAGGCGAGCATCGTCTTTTCGGTTCCCGATGAACCGGGGAGCCTTTTCGCGTGCCTTAAAATCATGGCCGAACGGGGGATAAATCTTTCCAAGCTGGAATCCCGGCCCATACAGGGCAGGCCCTGGGAATATCTTTTCTACGCGGATGTGAGCATACCCGGAACAGGAACTGCTTTTGACGAAGTAATCGAAGCCCTCAGGGCAAAGACGCGCGACTTTCACTTCCTTGGAGCCTACCGGGGTTCGCTGTAGGGGGACGCCCCGCGAAAATTCATTTTTTCCGCAGTTCCCGTTCCTTGTATTTTCCCGGCGAAATGCCGTAGCGTTTTTTAAAAAGCCGGCAGAAATAATTCACGTCGTAGATGCCGCAGCGGGCGGCGGTTTCCTTGACGCTGATGTTGTCTTCAAAGAGAAATCCTATGGCGGTTTTGAGCCTGAGATCCTCAAGGTACATGCGGGGGCTCATTCCCATTTTTCTGCCGAAAAGGCGCGTAAAGTGGGACCTGGAAAGACGCATGACCTCCGCCATTTCTTCCACCGAAATATCGCGGCACAGGTTGTTCCGGAGAAAAATTTTCAGATCCGCAAATTCTTCCCGTCCATAGGCGCTTTCACAGTCGCCGGATTCTTCCAGCAGCTGCATGCAGAGACGGTATGTACAGCCGGAATTGGTAAAGGGGTTGTTTATCCTGCCCGAAAAGAGCCTTGTGAGGATATTGTACAGGAGCGAAATGGTTTTGGGCATTTTATCCGCGGCGATGATGTTTCCAAGCTGCCTTTCTATCATGCGGTTAATTCTGATCGCCTCCCGGCCTGTCATTACAAGGAACACGAATTCCCAGTGATCCGAATCTTCAGGAAGATAATACGCGTGGGGTCCGGGAACGGAGACGATCATCAGGGAACCCGGCGGAAGATCGCGCCGCCCGTCCCGCAGATCGATACGGCCGCGCCCCGAAAGGGTGTACTGCCATACCGCATAGGAAGAGACTTCCCGTGTCTTTCCGTCGTTGTAATAGGCGGCGGATGTTTCCCTGCTGTGTCCTGAAAGCACCGTCAGGGCATGCAGGGGGAATTTTCTGCTTGAATACCGCGAAGACATGCGTAGTATGGGCAGGGCGGAAAAATCCGGTTTCATGGCGTCATCCGGTCTTTCAGCATACTATATGGGTAAAAATTTTTCAAGTTTTAATGATTTTGCCCCATGGTAAAACATTTGTGCTATTAAAAGCACAAAAATCATATTCCGGCCTCTGGCTGAGGATGTTATTATATACGGGAAAGGAGCATCGTATGAAAATTGCGTTTATCGGCGCGGGCAGCGTTGGTTTTACGAGGAAGATAGCTGCCGATATTCTTTCCGTCCCGGAACTGCAGGACTCTGAAATTTCCCTCATGGATATTGACGGCGCGAATCTTGCGTTAATCTACAACGTGCTTGAAAGGGACATCAAGGCCAACGGGCTTTCCCGTGTGCGGCTTTCCAAAACCACGGACAGGAGGGAGTCCCTTAAAGGGGCCAAATATATTTTTTCGTTTGCCAGGGTCGGCGGCCTTGACGCCTTTGCCATGGATGTGGAAATTCCCCTGAAGTACGGAGTGAACCAGTGCGTGGGGGACACCATATGCGCCGGGGGGATCATGTACGGCCAGCGGACCATTCCCGTTATTCTTGACATCTGCCGGGATATAAGGGAAGTGTCACAGCCCGGCGCGCTTTTTCTCAACTATTCAAACCCCAACGCCATGAACACGTGGGCGGCGAATACCGAAGGCGGCGTACAGACGCTTGGGCTCTGCCACGGCGTGCAGCATGGCCACCAGCAGATAGCCGAAGTTTTGGGGCTGCCGGTTTCGGAAGTTGACATTATCTGCGCGGGGATTAACCACCAGACATGGTATATACAGATTCTTCACAAGGGAAAAGACATGCGGGGAAAGCTCCTTGAAGGTTTCAAAAAACATCCCGTGTACAGCAAACAGGAAAAGATCCGCATCGATATTCTTGAACGTTTCGGCTACTACAGCACGGAAAGCAACGGGCATCTTTCCGAATACCTTCCCTGGTACCGCAAGCGGCCGGAAGAAATTGACAAATGGATCGATTATTCCGGCTGGATACACGGGGAGCCGGGAGGTTACCTCCGTTTCTGCCGGGAACAGCGGGCCAAATTTGAGGAAGAGGCAAAGGAATACGAAACCATGGAACCGGCGAAGTACACCCCGGAAAACCGTTCCACCGAACACGGCTCCCATATTATCGAGGCCCTTGAAACGGGCCGCGTATACCGGGGGCATTTTAATGTGATAAACAAAGGGGCAATCGGCAACCTCCCCGCCGATTCGGTGGTGGAGGTTCCCGGTTATGTGGACGGCAGCGGCATCTCCATTCCCCTTGTGGGAGATCTTCCTTTCCCCCTTGCGGCAATATGCAATCAGAGCATCGCGGTCCAGCGGCTCGCAGTTGAGGCGGCGCTTGAAGGGAATCCCCTCAAGCTGAAACAGGCCATGCTCCTTGATCCTCTGACAGGCGCGGTGTGCAATCCTCCCGAAGTATGGGCCATGGCGGACGAAATGCTCAAGGCGCAGGCGCAATGGCTGCCCCAGTATTGAAGGTCCGGCGCCGCACATGCCGGAAACTAAAAAACTTGACAAAACAGAATAGCGGGGTTTATCATAAATTTTCTTTGCCGGAGAAAGGGGCAGTGAATATAGTGACAAATTTTGATAGTTGTTTTATAATTACCCCCCCC
>JAISAQ010000060.1 GCA_031266775.1 Treponema sp. | reverse complement strand
GGGCTGAGTACCGAAGTACTCAGCGAACGGCGGAAAATAATCATACGGATGAAAGAAAACGGATACGGTCCCACTGAAATTGTTCAGGCGACCGGGTGTTCGCGGCAATCGATTTATCCATTGTGGAATAAATGGCAGAACAGTAAAGAACGGGAAAAACGACAGGTCTTTTGTGTACAGCACCGGGGAACCAGGGAAGGGCAATACCGGACGCTTACCCCGGAACAGGAACGAGGCATACAAAAAGTGATAAAAGATAAATATCCGGATCAATTGAAACTTGATTTTGCCCTCTGGACGCGGGAAGCGGTGAGGCTGACGATAAAGCAGAAGTACGGTATAGATATGCCGATACGGACGGTGGGGGAATATTTAAAGTGTTGGAATTTCACTCCCCAAAGGCCGGTACGGTATGCCTACGAGCGGGACGGGGAAAAAGTAAGGGAATGGCTGGAAAATACTAAACCGGACGGAGAAGAAGGAAAACATAAGCATGGTATCGGCGATAACGAACCAGGGGAAAGTATACTGGAAACTACACGAGGGAACTACACGGCCAGGCCATTTCATCCGGCGGAAGGCACTGGATAACTTCGCCCGCCCGCCCCGCCACGAAATGGGCCGAAGCAAATATGGCCTTCGGGTTATTCAAGGACTGGCTTTTGAGCCCTTCAAAATAGTTCCGGTTCTGGAGTGCCGAAGTCCCGGGGTTCGCTACCCAATGAAAGACTATCCCCTTGACCGGCCGCATCCCCTTCCCCGGCCGCGAAAACGGATTGACCGTCAGGAGCCTTTGCTCTGTGTTCATGTGTTAAACCACAGTTCCTTCGTAAATGATTTCATTGTATCTTCTCTTGTAACGTTTTCGCGCGAAAAAACCGGCCCGGATGTTTCTGGGCTTCCCTTAATCCAGATCGTTTATGGTAAACACGATCCTGCTGTTTGGCGTTATCAAAATATCCCATTTTGTATAGGTGTCGCCGTCTTTATCTTCAAGTTTGACATCGTAGCGGTTTGTTACATCCAGCGGGTACAAGAGCCGGATCGTAATCGATTGGCCGTCCAGAAGAACATCGGCGTCAAGCATGTCTTCTTGCCAGTCGCCGGCTGCCGTTTGGCTGATATACACGTAGTACACCGTGTAACCGGTGTTGTTTACGATGGTAACGCGCGGGCGGTCCTGGGCGGAAGCCATTCCGGCAAAAAACACCAGAACAGCCAGTAAAACAATTTTTTTCATTGTTTTTCCTTCCTTATTATATAATTCTGTTGTTATCCCGCGTTTTTGTCAACCGGAAATGAACCTTCACGGGCCGTGTCCGGCGGGGCCCCGGAAGAAGCGGCCGGGGGGTTTTCGAATAATTTGCACCATAACAGGCCGTCCGAACAGGCTGTCCCTGTTTTTCTGGAATAAAATCCCATAAATTGTAATATTGTCGCCTTTTACCTGAGGCAGGGGTAATATACTTAAAAGACCAGACGTTTTTATGCGCATGCATGCCGCGTTTTTAAGCGGAAGTTGTTCAAAACTCCAGTTATTGAACAACTCTATTATATCATGTTTGGGAAAGGAGTGTTTGCTGTGAAACTTAAAATCAGGCTCACCCTCATCATTGCTTTCATGATGCTGGTGATAATCGCCGCCATATCAAGTATTCTGTTGCTCCGGGCCAAAGGGCTTCAGGAAAACGCGGCCAGGGAAACGCTGGAAAACCTTACCGGCGTCCATGCCGGAAAAGTCCAGGCCCAGTATCGGCATTATTATGATGCCATAGACTATCTTTCCCAAATCATGAACGATTTTGACCATATGGATCCGGAGGATAGACGCATCCGGTACAGCGACATGTTTCACTCGATCTTTATAGAAAATCCCGATATTGTGGGGCTTTTTACCGTGTGGAAACCGGGAACCATTGATAATCTGGAATCACGGTACGCCAATACGCCGGGAACCGATGAAAGCGGCCTGTTTATCCCATGGTACTATCAGGAAACCCCCGACAGGCCCATAGAACTGCGGTATTATTCCAAATACCGGGAGATACTGGCCGCGCTGGATGACTCCTCCCGGGCGAAAGTCCCGGTAGTCTATGATCCTGAATTCTGGACCCTGGCGGGTGAAAAAACTCTGATAATGACATTCTATGTCCCTGTCATATCGGACGTGAGCGGCCAGGCGGTCGGGGTGGTGGGGATTAACATTAATCTGAACCCTTTTCAGGAATTGCTAAAAACAATAACGCCCTACGAGACCGGATATGTGGCCCTCTACTCCGGCGACGGGACTATTGTGGCCCATCCGGAAGATGAAAGACTGGGACAAAAATTCCATTCCCATCTATTACAGCTCTTCGGCGACGGCGGGGTCAAGATCATTGAAGATTCCCTGCAGAGTGGAAAGCCGGTACTCACCAGCAGCAAGGTCGATATTATTCAGAGCTATCCTTTTCCCATCGGGGAAACCGGAGTTAACTGGGCCCTGGTCAGTTTGGCGCCCGTAAAATCGGTGATGGCGTCGGTAACCGCCATGACTACATTTACCATTGCCCTGGCGGTTATAGCCTTGGTAATAGCGGCGGTGGTAACCCATTTTATCGCCGGCAGTACTGTCAAGCCAATTATCAGTGTATCCTCTACTCTTAAGGACATTGCCGAAGGGGAAGGGGATTTGACTAAAACCATTGCTCATAAATCCAACGATGAAATTGGCGACTTGTCTCACTATTTCAACCAGACCCTTGAGAAAATCAAAAACCTGGTGATAACCATTAAAAAGCAGACTATGGCGCTTTTTAACACCGGCAATGATCTGGCTTCCAATATGGTCGAGACTGCCTCCGCGATGAACGAGATTACCGCCAACATTCAGAGCATCAAGGGCCGGGTAATCAATCAGTCCGCTTCCGTAACGGAAACCAATTCCACCATGGAACAGATCACCAACAACATCAACAAGCTGAACGAACATATCAGCGCCCAGAGTTCCAGCGTGGATCAATCGTCGTCGGCCATTGAGGAAATGCTGGCCAACATACAGTCTGTCACCGATACGCTGGTCAAGAACGCCGGCAATGTGAAGGATCTGGCAGCCGCTTCCGAAGTGGGCCGGTCGGGGCTCCAGGAAGTGGCCACGGATATTCAGGAAATTGCGAGGGAGTCGGAAGGGCTTTTGGAGATCAATTCGGTGATGGAAAACATCGCAAGCCAAACCAACCTCCTGTCCATGAACGCCGCCATAGAGGCGGCCCACGCCGGGGAAGCGGGCAAGGGATTCGCCGTAGTTGCCGACGAGATCCGCAAGCTCGCCGAAAATTCCGGGGAACAGTCCAAAACCATTTCCACAGTGCTTAAAAAGATCAAGGAATCCATCGACAAGATTACAAAGTCAACCGGCGAGGTGCTTAAGAGATTCGAATCCATTGATTCGGGAGTCAGAGTCGTTTCGGATCAGGAAGAAAACATCCGCAACGCCATGGAGGAACAAAGTACCGGAAGCCGGCAGATCCTGGAAGCCATTGGGAAGTTGAACGAGATTACCAGGATGGTCAAGGGGGGCGCCGAGGAAATGCTTGAGGGGAGCGAAGAAGTGATCCAGGAAGGGAAAAACCTGGAAATGGCAACGCAGGAGATCACCAACGGAATGAACGAAATGGCCGCCGGGGCGGACCAGATCAACGCGGCGGTGAACGGGGTAAATACCATTAGCGGGGACAACAAGCAGAACATTGATGTTCTGGTACAGGAGGTTGCCAAATTCAAGGTTGAATAGACTTTTAAACGGGAGTTGTTCGAAACTGAAGTTATTGAACAACTCCAATAATTATGGTCCGGCAAAAGGATTGCTATGCGTATTCGGCCGCTGGAAAGAAAAGATCTGTCCAATATCCACAGTCTCGACAATCACCGTCAGACTATGGCGTTCTGGTTTGAAGAACCGTATGAATCATTTGACGAGCTGTCATCGTTATATGACAAACATATTCATGATGAAACGGAACGCCGTTTTGTTATTGATATAAACGGAGAGTTTGCCGGTATTGTTGAACTGGTGGATATAAATTTTCTTCATCGGACAACGGAAATACAAATTATTGTAGCAATGCCATTTCGGGGTAAAGGATTGTCCGAAGAAGCAATGCGGTATGGTATTCATTATGCCTTTGACGTATTAAACATGCACAAAATTTATTTGTATGTGGATGTTGACAATGCACCGGCCATTCATCTCTATAAAAAAATTGGTTTTGTGGAAGAAGGAAATCTTCGAAAACAATTCTTTGTGAATGGCGAATATCATAATTCATATTTCATGGGATTGTTTCGTGAAGAAATGGGACTTGTTTAGCAGCACGGCCGGTTGCAGGCTGATCTTCGGTCGGCCTGCATGCCGGCTCTGCCCTATTCCGCAAAGGGAAAAAGCAGTTTCTGGTTTTCCGGCTCGTAGAGGTTCTTTGCCGTTATGAGTACGGAGCCTGTGTCCATAAAGGCGGGCAGGGGAAGGCCCAAGGCCGCCTCCCGGGCGGCGCGGACGGCAAGGTAGCCCATGTTGAAGGGTTTCTGGATAACGGTGGCGGCAATAATTCCCTGTTCGATAAACCGGATTTCCGAAAGGGAGCTGTCGAAACCGACAAGGCGCACCTGCCCGCCGGCGCCGCCGTCCCTGAGCGCGCGGGCGGCGCCAACGGTGGATACTTCGTTCATCGCCAGTATGCCCCCCAGATCGGGGTGATCGGCAAGAAGGCGTTCCGTAATGGCGTAGGCGTTTTCCTCGAAGTTGTCGGTGAACCATGTTCCTATAACGGGGTAACGGCCGTCCTCTTCCAGCGTGCGCCGGGCGCCTGTTTCCCGTTCCATGGCGGTGGTAGCTCCCCGCACGTGGTTGATGATGGCGAGTTTCCGCCCCGGCTCCAGGATGCGCATCATTTCGGCGGCCGTGACGCCGCCGCCTTCGGCATTGCTGGTGGCGACAAAGGTTTCAGGCAGCGGGCTGTCGACGCCCGAGTCCATGGTTACAACCCGTATTCCGGCGGCGGCGGCCTTTTCCACCACGGGCACGAGCCGCCTGAAATCGGCCGCCGCGAGGATCAGCACATCGGGCGGCTCGTTCCGCAGAATGGCTTCGGTGATCCTGATTTGCCCCTCAATGTCGCTTTCAGCCCAGGGGCCCTGTATGTCAAGCCGTACGCCGAATTCGTCCGCCCCGGCCCGCAGCCCCGTCTTTACCACTTCCCAGAATTCGGAATCGTTGGCTATCGCCTTTATCACCGCCGTCACCTTGACTTCCCGGACGCGGGACGGACGGGTGACAAAAAGGATGATCACGCTTCCGGCAAGAAGTATAACGATCAGCACTAAAGGGATGATAAAGGGCCGCGTTTTCGTCATGGTTCATCCTCCCGTTTTATGGCCGGAAGCTGTACGGTTACGGTGGTTCCTTCGTCTTCCCGGCTTTCAAATTCAAGGCCGTACTCCCTGCCGAAGTAAAGCTTGATCCGTTCGTCCACGTTGTGGACGCCGACTCCCCGTTCAGAATACACGCTGTCCGCCCCGCCGCCCGGCGCAAGCGCGCGCCGCAGCTTTTCAAGCGCTTTTCCGTCCATGCCGGCTCCGTCATCACGCACCTGGAGGATCATCCCCGTCTCCGTCCTCCGGCCCGATATGCGCACCGTACCCCCGGCAAAGTTGTTTTTGATCCCGTGGTAGATGGCGTTTTCCGCCAGGGGCTGCAGGATGATCTTGACGATGCGGCAGGACATGATGTCCTCATCGACATCGATGCTGTAATCAAGCCTGTCCTTGTAGCGTATCTTCTGTATCGTAAGGTAACTTCGCACATGTTCCAGTTCCGAGGCTACGTCGATGATCTCCTTCCCCTTGCTGATGGAAAGCCTGAAGAGCCGGGCCAGCGCGGAACTCATGGCGATGACTTCGTCCTCTTTGCCGCTCCGGGCCATCCAGATAACAGAATCAAGGGTATTATAGAGAAAGTGCGGATTTATCTGCATCTGAAGCGCCTTGAGTTCGCTTTTCCGTTTCTGCTCCTGTTCGGCCGTGACGCGGGCAAGGAGGTTCTTGATCTCGCCTATCATGATGTTGAAATCCTTGCCCAGTTCCCCTATTTCGTTGGAGGATCGTATGTCGGCCCTGATGTCAAAACTGCCCTGCTCAACGGCGCGCATGGAGGCGCGGAGCTGTCTGATGGGCCGCGAGATGCGCAGCGCCAGGACGACGGACATGCCCATGGCCGCGGCAAGAAAAAGAAGACCCCAGAATGTGTAGGTAGCCCTGACGGCGTCCCTGCCTTCGACAAACTCGCTGCGGTAGTTGACCCCCACTACTTTCCAGCCCGTAAGCGGCATGGTCTGGACACTGTAGAATTTTTCCCTGTTCTCGTTGTCGCCGGAAAAGTAATCTTCCTTTCCTTCGATAACGCGCCGTATGTTTTCGGTTTTAAGGCCGCTGTAGAGAAGCTGCTGCTGGGGGTGGTACACAATGTCTCCGTTGCGGTCCACGATAAAAATATAGCCGCGCCTTCCCAGCTCTATGGAAGCGCAGATCCGCTCTATGATGCGGTAATTCAGATCTGCAAGAAGCACCCCAAGGCTGCTGCCGCTTTCAGGATCGATAAGTTCCCGCGAAAGCGAGATGACCCACTGGTAACGGCCGGCGATGATGTTCTGCACATGGGAAGGGGAAATGAGGGAGCCGCCCCGGACGTTTTTTGCCCCGCTGTACCAGGACTGCCGCTGCAGATCGGTAAAAGGATTAAGGACGCTGCCGCTGTCGGCCGTGATGAAACCGCCGCCGTTGTCAAAGAGGGCTATGAGGGAAATGTCGCTGCGGGCGTTGGCCAGCGTCCGCAGGATCTGGCGCACGCCGGCCGCCGCGGGATCGTCCGCGGCGGGGCCGCCCGGGCCGCCCGCGGCAACGTCCTCCCCTGCGGCGCGGAGGTATTCCTGAACATCGGGACTGGCTTCTATGATGGACGAGACTGAGTCCATGTAGTCTATGTAGAATTCGATGTTGTTTGTTATCTGCCTTACAAGTTCCCGCGTGTAGCGGCGGGAAGACTGCCGGGCGCTTTCTTCTGTTACGGTAAAGGCGATAAGAATAGCCGCCACGATTATGGCGACCGACAATGCCGCGAACGCAATGGCAATGTCCACCTGTATACTGTGAAAGCGGCGGTTACTTTCCGGCATGAACGCTCCTGTTCCGGTATTCCGTGCAGGTTATACCCGAAAATTTCCTGAAACTCAGGGAAAAGTAGTGGGCGTCGCGGAACCCGATCCGGGAGGCTATCTCGTAGGTAAGAAGATCCGTGGTCCGCAGAAGCTCCATGGCCTTCTTCATTCTAATGGCGGTAAGCTCATCCACAAAACTCCTGTCGTGATGTTTTTTAAGGCACGCGCTGAAATAGCTGGAACTGATGTCCAGTTTCCGGCAGAGTCTCCGCAGGGAAAGATCCGGGTCTCCGTAATGGGTCTCCAGGTATTCGAGCGCCTCCCTTACCTTTACCCTGGCAAAGTTATCGCGCCGGACGGCGGTATAGCCGCCGACAGCCCTGACCAGATCCGTAAGCCATGCGCGGATGTCGTCGAGTTTCGGTATGCCGCGGAGTTCCGCGAAAGGATCCTGGAAATTGGGGAAGATTTCTTCCGCCGGAACGTCCATGTCTTCGAGCCCCTGCATAACGGCCGCCAGGACCAGCGTGCATTTCAGGCGGTACTCGCCGGGGGTAAAGGGAGCCTTTCTGAAATATTCCATCATGTCTTCAACACAGCGCACGGCTTCGTCCCGGCCGCCCGTCTTGAGGGCCGAGACAATCTTCGGCCCCCAGTTCTGATCGTGGGCGCGGCCCTCCTGTTTTCCCCGCCTTCCCATAAGCTCCCGCCATGCGCCGGCCCCCGCTTCTCCCCTGAGGAGGAGGGCGGCCAGCGCCTCCGACGCGGTTTCGTAGGAAGCGCTTATCTCCTCTATGTGTTCCACCGCCTCCCCGACTCCCGCCGCGGTGTCACGGAACCCCAGGGCGGCAAGCTCCCGGCAGATTCCCTCGGCGGCTCTGAGGCCGGCCCGGTACACGTCGGCGCACGGCCTTCCCTTTCCCCAGAGGAGGATCACAAGCCTGTCCGCGTCATCCCTGAACAGGATTCCCTTCGCCGGGCCCGCCTCCCGGCTCATGATTTCCTCCATGATGTTCCGCTGGGCAAGCAGGTCAAGGTCAAAATGTTCGCCTTCCGGGCGCCTGATAAAGTCAAGGGCAAGGCACTGATACGCTGCTCCTTCATGGGGAATGGGCAGGCTGAAATAGGCAAGGCGCTCCCGGAAACGCGCCCCCGCCGCGTCTTCGCCCGGAAGTTTTCCCCCGGCAAGGCGGGCAAGAAACCGCTCCCTTAACATGGGAAGGCTTTCGGCAAGCTGTTTCTTTATCAGTTCCAGATTGAGCCGCTCCGCCCGTTCGGCGTCCAGGGTTGCCCGCAGTCTTTCCAGCACGGCCCGCAGTTCGCCGGGCGTTACCGGCTTGACGATGTAATCGTAAACCGAAAGCCGCATCGCCTCGCGGGCATATTCGAAATCATCGTAACCCGAAATGACAAGCACCCTTGTAAGAGGAGAGATTTCACGGAGCCGGTCGGTAAAGGCAAGCCCGTCCATGAAGGGCATGTTAATGTCTACAAGGGCGGCATCGGGAAGAATGTGTTCCGCCAGTTCCAGCGCCTCAAAACCGTTGCCGCAGTCGCCGGCAAAGGAAAAGCCCAGATTTTCCCAGGATATGGTATCCCGAATCCCCTCGCGAATCTCCGGTTCATCATCAACGATTATGAAGGAGTAAAGGGGGGTCATTCTATTCCGTATACGTGAGCCATGCTTCCCGGTAGGGGAACAGTTCGGACGTTTCGGCCTTGGGTACTTCCCGGTACTCAACATCGAAATCACGGGCCAGATCGGCCGGCCCTTTTCCGGTAAGGGCCGTTTTCGCCGTCATCGCCGCCCCAAGAGCCGTTGCCTCGGCAATGTTGGTCAGGAACACGCGGTTGTTCTTAAGGGCCCCCGAAAGGAGCGCATTGTAGGCATCGTTCTTTCTGAATCCGCCTTCGGTGTACACTTCGGCGCCGGAAACAAGGCCGGTCCGTTCCAGGGCGGTAAGAGACTGCATTACCAGCGAAATACGGAGCGCCGCGAACGCCTTTTCATAATTGGCGAAACAGGGCGGAAGGCCGCCGGGAAGACCCCGGCCCGCTCCGGGCTTGCCCTTTAACGCGCCCGGCCCCCCCGCGGCGGAAATTTCCGCAAAGGAATATTCCTTTCCGTCTTCCACAACTCTGGGCCTTGAATGGGGAAACTGCCCCGTGCCGGGGGTAAGCTCCGGCAAAAGAAAGGCGCGTTTTTCCTTTAACACCAGACGGTACAACTCCCTGTCGTAGGGTGGAAAGTCCTCCCGCCCGTGCAGGTTCATAAGGATTTTTGACCAGATGTCGAATTCCTGGCCGCCTAAAAATATTGAAGTCTTGACGGGCGTCCCAAAGGCGGAGATGTTGAAAAACACCACCTTCCCCAGTTCCTCCGGGGCGAATCCGTATTCCCTGACGGGGTTCATGCTCACACACCAGGTTCCCGTTGAATTGAGCAGAAATCCTGTTTCACCTTTTTTGGCAAAATGGGGAAGAAGGGACGAATTGGAATCGTGAATGCCCATGGTCACAATGGTGTCCGGGCAGAGGCCTGTACGCGCGGCGGTTTCCCCGGTAATGGTTCCCAGTATGTCCCAGGATTTGTCAAGCGTATCCGGGATAAGTCCTTCAAGGCCAAGGCCCAGCGCTACGGAAGAAAGCCGGCCTTCAACCTGATCCCAAAGGTAGCTGTGGCAGCCCATGTAGGTCCCTTCCACGCCGGTTTTTCCGGTAAAACGGCAGCCCCAGTATTGGGGATAGGGAAGTACATGGCGGACTTTGCCGAAGAGGTCCCCGTAGCGCCTCCGGGCAAAGAAGAGTCCCTTGGCGGGGTTGATCATCGCCATAAGATTGGGGGTGCCGGTACGGGCCTGAAGCTCTTCGGGCCTCCCGAACTGTTCGTAAAATTCCCGGTGAAAAGCCTCCCCCGGTTCATGCGTATAATACACACAGGGAACGGCGGGTTTCCCGTCTTCCCCTGTGCAGACAAACGTGGCCCCGTGGGTGGTGACCGCAATGGCCTTTACGGGATACGCCTTCGCGGCTTCCGCCAGTTCCGAAAGGAACCAGTCTTCCATGGCCTGTAAATCATGCGTTTCAAGACCATCGATTATTTTTGGCGGAAAATTACGGTACACGGCATGAACCTGTCTCAGCGCGTCATCGTATACCGCGACTTTCTTGTTGGTCATTCCTATGTCAATTACCGCAATGGCGTATTCCATACCGTTCCCTTTTATTTGTAGAGCGGGCCCAAGGCGGCGCAGGCCCGGTAGTCGGAGCCTTCCTTGTCCATGCCGAAACTGTTCCAGTAGCTGGGCCGGTAGATCCTGCCGCTTTCAACATTGTGCATGCAGACGGGGATACGGAGTATGCTTGCCAGCGTAATAAGATCTCCCCCTATATGGCCGTATGAAACGGCCCCGTGATTCGCGCCCCAGTTCGCCATGACCGAATACACGTCTTTGAAGGGGCCTTCCCCGGTAAGGCGGGGGGCAAACCAGGTGGTGGGCCAGGTAGGATCAGTCCGTTTGTCCATCTTGTCGTGAACCTCGGCGGGAATGTCCACCGTGACTCCTTCGGCAATCTGCAGCACCGGGCCCACGCCTTTGACCATGTTGAGCCGGCACATGGTTACCGGCATATTTCCTTCGGTAATAAAGTCCGAAGAATAACCGCCGCCCCTGAAATAACCCAGGCTTCCATAGCGCCAGCTTACCGCGTCAAGAGAGGCCCCCGCCTCTTTGGCGGTAATTTCCCAGAAGGGTTTCATGGCGGGCTTGCCGCCTTTCCGCTGTTTCCCTATACCGTCAAGGGTAGTGGCGCCTGAATTGATCAGGTGAATAAGGCCGCCCGACGCGCCGCCTGCAGGCTTCCACCCCGTAACGCGCGCAATGGCTTCCGGGCTCCAGTAGGTGCGCACATCGCTGAAAATCTGCGCCGTTCCGGTCAAGAGGTGCCCGAAGAGCATGGACACGCCGTTGCAGCAGTCGTTTTCCGTGGCGACAATATAGGGCGCGCGGATGCCGTTCCAGTCGAACGAAGAATTGAGCATTACTTCCATGAAGTCGCCGTTGGGGAAATGATCCGTCCACTGGCGCTGCCCCTGGAAGCCGGCGGCAATGGCGTTGTGCCCCAGCGATTCTTCGACAAGGCCCTTTCGCTTAAGATCGGGATTTCCCGTCATAAGATCGCGGACGATGAGCGCCATTTTTACGCAGGTCTTCCACACTTCGTCCTTGCGTTTTCTGTCGTGCTGTTCTTCAGGCGGATTGTTGTCCGGCCCCTCCGCGCAGTTCGCCTTGACCCATTCAAGGGCCCGTTTGTATTCGGCTTCGGAATAGATCTTCTCTTCGAATCTGCGGACAAGTTCCGTCATGTCCACATACTCGTTCCGCATGCCAAGGTACTCCTGGAAAAAATCGGCGTTGGTAATGGAACCGGCTATTCCCATGGAGACGGAACCTATAGAAAGGTAGCTCTTGCCCCGCATCCAGGCGGCCGCGAGCGCCGCCCGCGTAAACTGGAGTATTTTTCCGGAGACATCTTCGGGTATCTTGCCCGTGTCCTTGAGATCCATGACATCGCGGCCGTAGATCCCGAAGGTGGGAAGGCCCTTCTGGCTGTGGGCGGCAAGAACGGCGGCAAGGTACACCGCGCCGGGCCTGTCGGTGCCGTTAAAGCCCCAGACCGCCTTGATCGTAAGGGGGTCCATGTCCATGGTTTCCGAGCCGTAACACCAGCAGGGCGTTACCGTAAGGGTAACGGCGACATTTTCCCGCGAGAATTTGTCCGCGCAGGCCGCGGCCTCCGCCACACCGCCTATGGTGGAATCGGCAATGACACATTCAATGGCCTGGCCGTTGGGGTGCCGGAGATTCTCCGTAATGAGTTTCGCGGCGGCCCGCGCCATGCCCATGGTGGGCTCTTCCAGCGATTCCCGCACTCCGCGCCGCCTGCCGTCGATGGCGGGCCTGATTCCTATTTTGGGAAGGGCGCCCCGGAAACGGTTTACCGGGGGATTCATAACGAGACTTGACAGATCAGCCATAGTTTCCTCCAAAATTTTTATGGTGAATAATGGTCACCGGCATCCGTATAACGCAGCCGGCGGCTCTTTCTTCCGTGTCATGCGCGGACTGTGGAAATTTTTCCCGCTCCCGCTTCCGGTGTATCTTTTCCAGAATACGCCGTCCCGCTTCCCTTCCCATGCCGAACGCGTCCTGGGCCGCCGTATACCGGCAGGCCGGAAGGAACGGGGTGTACCGTGATTCGTCGAACCCGGCGATCACCGGGACATACGAGGCTTCTTTTTCCGTTCCGCCCCGGCATTCGAGCAGCCGCCTTTCCATGCCCAGATGAACAAGAAGGTTCACCGCGACAAGGGCCTCGGGAGGGTTCTTCCCCGCAAGGAGCGCCCCCATGCGGCGGTAACCGTCATCCACGCCCATTCCCCCGGAAAGCACCCAGTCCGGTTCGGGCCGTATGCCTTCTTCCGCCAGCGCCTCCAGATACCCGGAAAACCGTTCGCGGGCGGAGGAAATGGCCGGATCGCCCCCGACAAAGGCAATGCGCCTGAAGCCGTCCGAAAGAAGGGCGCGGGTAAGGGCACGGGCGCCCCCTTCGTTGTCCGACACCACCGCGTCAAAGTCCGTGCCTTCCACAAGGCGGTCGATCAGCACAAGGGGAATTCCCCGCCCGGAAAGGTTTTCCAGATGATCCCCTCCGGCCCCGGCCGGAATCACGATAAAGCCGTCCGCCATGCGTTCGGCCAGCATGAAAAGCCGCTTCTTTTCTTCTTCCTGTGAATTTTCCGATGTGGCAAGAAGCAGCGTGTAGCCACGGGCGTCAAGCTCACAGGCTATCCCCTCCGCCAGCGCCATAAAAAAGTCATTGGCCAGCTCCGGCGCGATAACCGCCACGGTCTTTGTGGACCGGGTTTTAAGGCTCCTCGCCGCGTGATTTGCCCGGTAACCAAGCCGCTCCGCCGCCGAATACACGCGCGCCCTGGTCTTTTCCGCAACCGGGCTTGTTCCGGGAACCAGTGCCCGTGAAACCGTGGCGGTAGAAACACCCGCGGCCCGGGCTACATCCCGTATGGTAAGGCTCATGAAGGCCGGGAAACGGGAATGACCCCTTTTTTGAGGATAACATTCCCGTATTTAACCGTTTCGCCCGTCATGACCACGGCGCAGGCTTTTTTGGTCCTTTCGTAGAAAGCAAAACGCTCAATCCGTTCAAAGGGGGGCGTTCCCGGCCAGCGCCGGTCTATGACCGCCCGGAAGGATCTTTCAACTTCGGGATCAAGGGAATCGCCCTGTGCGGGGGCCATGGTTACTACCGGGCTTGCGACATAGGAATCCAGGTTTATTAAGGCCAAAATTCCGTCCAGCAGGGCGGGAATCCGGATGCCGTCCGCCCGGACCACCCGCGAATTGCAGGAATTGCCGGGAAAAAAGGCGTCCGCAAGGACCAGTTCGTCCCCGTGGCCCATGCGGAACAGAACATCCAGCAGCTCGGGGCTTATAACCGGATCAACACCAATAAGCATACGCACCTCCTTGTCATAGAACGGCTTTAATACCGCCTATTTCATGATCAGCCTGTTTGGGCAGTTTGTCAAGGAGAAAATGTAAACGATTACATTATAGCAAGAATATAACCACAGACCCGTTTCATGTGGTCCAATGGGCGACCGACACGCCGGACGAGGTTCGCCGCATAGTTTGGCGTGAAGCGCGGGAAGAAACAAAACCCGGAAAATCTCACGAACGGTCAGGCTGCCGCGATTGAGCTGATAGCCAAATCAAACCCTCGTCTATACCGGGCATATCTGCTGAAAGAGAAACTTCGTTTGTTGTTTCACCACTCATTCTATGGAGCCAAGGCAGAACTTGAAGGATGGATAAGCTGGGCGCGCCGTTGCCGGATACCGCCGTTTGTAGAACTCCAGAAAAAGACAGGCCGGCATTTTGACGCCATACTCTCGACCATCAAACACGGTCTGTCAAATGCCAGGATAGAAGCAGTCAACAACAAGATAAAACTGACGGTGAGAATGGGATATGGGTTTAGAAACATCGACAATTTAATTGCCCTGGTAATGCTCAGATGCTCGGATGTCAACCTCATGCTTCCGGGAAGAGCTTGATATGGGTTCACTCATTCTGATGAAGACTC
>JAISAQ010000040.1 GCA_031266775.1 Treponema sp. | reverse complement strand
GGCTTGATAATTTTTATAGCATGTAGTATATCTTGTATAAGGGAGACAGGCATGATTCAGAAATTTCTTACTCCAAGCGGCGAACAGGTAACTTTTACCATTCCCCGCAAATATGTAGGAACTGAGCTGGAAATAATCATTTTCCCTGTAAACGGCATTTCTTCAACATCTGAGTTTTCGCAAAAAAAACCTTTATTTGGATGCGCTAAAGGGAAATTCAAAATGGCGGAGGATTTTGACGCTCCGTTAGATGATTTTGCAGAGTATATGCGATAATGAATTTGCTTTTGGATACGCATACGCTTATCTGGTTTTTTAATGGCGATACGTCATTATCGGAGAACGCAAAACAGAGATCCCTTTGACAGACTGCTTGTTGCGACTGCCATTTCGGAAAATATGCGTATCATTACGGCGGATGTTAATATTCAAAAATATCCTGTCAATTATGTTTGGCAGCGTGTCTATGAACAACAGGCATTGTTCCGTTTCATCAAAACGCCATGCCCATGTTAAACGCAAATTGCCAGGCATTCTTGTCAACATTATACGCCCCGCCCAAACCCATGGCGGGGAGCGCAAGTCCGCTGAAATACATTTGTACCATTGCCGCCGCTCCATGATCAAATTGATATTTCAGTAAATCCCCGTGAGAATAAACCGCCTGATACGCCGCTGTTACAGAGATAGTACCGAATTTCAATTTAAAAAGATATTTTTCCAAACCTAAAGAACCGCCCGCAAAACGGTTGGCGGAATAAGTCCCGGAAAGAATGTGTACCCCGGCGACCGCCGGGGACGAAACAAAAAACGGTAAAGTCGAAGGCGTTGAAAAAGTCATGCCGCCTTTTGCGGTAAACCTGAAACCGGGAATAATTGAATGATTAAACACGGCGTTTAACGAAACGGAATGTACGTCGTCGCCATCAATGATCAGGGTATAATTATATTTCAATGACGCGCTTTTTTCATTCAGAAAATAACCGTCCCATGTGTTGTGGCGTATGCCGATATTCGGCGACAGCGTAATCCCCTGTGCCCCGTTTTCCGGCGCATTAACGGGATTTTCAGTGTACCGTAACTGAATATACCTGTAAGAAAGGTTGACGCTTGGCGTAACATGTTCGCTTAATCCGTATGACAATCCAATTGCGGGATTTATTGACATTGAATTATACCGCCGCAGCGTCTTGTCCCCTGTTTGGTCCGTGTTCTCGTTTTCTTTAATGGAAAAAAAGCCCATTACATTCCAGCCGAATTCGCCTATACCGTCGGGTGTGTTAGCGTACATAACGCCTGCCGTCACATCGCCGGAACCAAACATGCCCATAGCCATTATCACATCTTTGAGTCCAAAAGCGTTTGAGTCCGCCAATGCGCCGCCCGCGCTCCAGCCGTTTGAGTTGACACTGACAAGCGGAACAGGAAAAATTGCCCATTTTTCCCGCACGGTTACCGCGAGTGTTTTACCGCTTTTTTCCTGATTGTCCAGTATGTCCGCGGACAGCGGCTCAAGAACGCCGGTGCTTTTCACAACCGCAAATACTTCGTTTGTATCGATGGTTCCCGCATTCCTGCCGATAAATTTCTGCAAGGGTTTTTCAATAATATGCGGCTTTGTCCTTTTTAGGCCCGTTACGGAAACGGCGGTTATTTTGTTTTCTTCCTGAATAGAACCGGATATTTCCTGCGGGCATAATCCTGTTGTTACCGCCGCGAACAGCAAAACGGCCGTGAAAATTTGCCTCATTCAGCTGCTTCCCCTTCCGCTTTATAGACCTTCTGAAAAATACAGTTTATATGAATAATTTTTTCATATGTTCACAGATATACAATATGACAGACGGTTTTAGCCTGTCAAGAGGGGGTTGTTATGCAAAAAGGCGGTCTATGGTACTGTCCACGATAAGCTCGTAAGCCTTGTCGTAATCTTTGCCGGACATTTTAGGGTTAAGCCTGAGCGTTATCAAGGCACCTAAAGCCGCGTTTCCCACCCGATGGGATACTTTGGGGGAAAATTGATATTTTTCTACCTGAAACGAATAGAGATCGATAAAATCCTTAAAGGTTTCCGGAGGAAGTCTGCGCCGGAATACCTCAAAAGTATCCTCAAGCGAAAGGAGCCATTTTGCCTTGGCGATTTTTTTTGCCATGATTTTAAACGCCCTGGCTAAATCCTGCTTGGCCGGATTTGCAGGCGGCATATTCTGGTCAATAATAGACGCAAGCCGTTTTATGGCTGTAATGGCCGTTTCCACGAATAACAGCTCTTTGGACTTGTAAAAAAGGTAAAATGCCCCGGAAGAAATGCCGGCTTTGGAACAAAGATCCCTGATATTGGTTTTCGGATACCCGTAAAGGTTCCAGCATTCCTCACAAGCCGCTATAAGTTTCTCGTTGATTACTTTCCGTTCCTGTTCAGAAAAGGCTTTAGCCATATAATTACCTGTGAATATATACGTTTTATATTCATAGTATAGGCTCATGTTTTATCTAAATCAAGCGATCCGCGCGGGAAGCGCCGCGCCGGTTTTATCCGCCTGTTTCCGCCTTTTCCCGGAGCCGCTTTAGCCGCTTCTCCATTTCGGCCCTGAAACCGCCCGGCATGTCCGCGGAGGCAAGCGCCTCAACGGTAAAAGAAAGCGCCTTCCCGGCGTCCTTGAGGCGCCATTCGGCGTCAACGGCAAGCATGCGCAGGGCGGGGAGCCGCGCGCGCTTTCCGTATTTGCCGGAAGCCAGCCGGGAAAGAAGCGCCCTTCCCTCTTCACCCCTTCCCCTGGCGAAAAGATCGCAGGAACGCAGGTACAGCGCGTGGGGACAGCCCTGCCCGGCGGCGGCGTCAAGGAGCCGTGCCGCCGTTAGAGACACGAGGGGGGGCAAAGCCCCGTCCGGACAGGAGGGGCCGTCCCGCTTCACGGCGCGGCGCCAGAGCAGGGCAAGCTGTTCGGGATCGGCGCGGTATTTTCCGGCCCCTTCGGGATCTCGGGCGATGCGGACAAGGACGGAAAAAATAGAAGCCAGGCCGCGTACATCCCTGAAGTTGTGATCACAGATCCCTTCAAGGGCCCGCGTTTCCCCGGTTTTTAGAAAATGAAACCAGATATCGGGGGCCATTTCGCCCGGCGTATCGCCGCTTCGATCTATGCCCAGCACGGCGCCTTCAATTTCCCCCTGGGAACAGCCGTCAAGCGTTCCCCTCCACAGCCGGCGCGACGGGTGGAGCAAGTCGGCCTGGCAAAGAGAGGGCGGGACGATGCCGTTCATGAGGCAGCGGGTTCTGAGGATCTGCATGTCGAAACTTTTGCCGTTGTAGCTTACAACTAGGGGAGGTTTCTCCCCGGAGCGGAATTCCTCCAGCAGGGCCGGAAGAAAGTCCGCCTCTCCCGGATAATCAAGCAGAAGATATTGACGCACGCTTAAAACCGGGGATTTTTCCGCCGGGGAAAGAAGATCCCCGCCGGGAACGACGCGGGCAAAAGCCGCGAGAAAAGCGACGGTTCCCGCTCCGCCTGAAAGACCCGTGGTTTCAAGATCAAAAAAAAGCAGATCGGAAGGAAGGGGAGGCCTCCCGGCCAGCGCCGCGTAGCGGGCAAAATCGGGGATGAGTATATCCGCGGCGCGGGGAAATTCACGGGGAAAATCCCGGAGCGCCGAAACGAGATCCCGCTTCAGGACCCGGCCCGGAAGGGAACTCCAGCCCCGGATTGCCGGAAGCGGCGAAAGATCCGCCGGGGGAAGGGAAGAACTGCGTTCCTTCCTCCCGCCCATTTCCTTAATGCGCCTGAGGCGGGCTTCTAAACCGCTTCCCATTCCGCCGTAACCGCGCGCAAAAAATTCAGCGTTCCCTTTTTGTTCCCGCCGGGGCCGACGCAGGACGGGCAGCCCTGCCCGCAGGGACACTTTTCAAGGGCCGTAAAAACGGAACGGAACAGCGTTTCCATTTTACCCGAAAGGGATTCGGCAAGTCCCGTACCGCCGGGGTACCTGTCATACATGTACAGGGCGGGAACGCCGAAATGAGGATCGCGGACCCGTTCGGCAAGGCCCAGATCCCTGGGATCGCAGAGGAGGTACACGGAGGCGATAAGCCTTGCCAGCGTTCCCGCGCCGGATAAAACAGACCCCGCCTCCTCCTCGTCCATGGACTGGAGCATCTTCCCGCCCGCCGTTTCCTTTCCGAAGAGCAGCGCAAGAGCCCTTGTCTGCATTTCTTCTTCGGGAAGATCTATATCCCCGTAGCCTATGTTCTCGTGCGTATGAAACCGTATCTTCTTGTACCTGGCGGCCTGGGAGCGTACCAGCACGTCGCCCAGCACCCCGAGGAAGGCGGGTTTTTCCCCTCCCTTTTCCGGCCCCCCCCCGCCAGAGTACCTGAATTCCTCGTCTTCACAGAGCACCTTGATGTCCGTCTTGACAAGGCCGTCGGTAAAGAAGTTCACCTCGGCTTCCCGGACAAAACACTTGTTGTTCACGATGTCGAGGCTTTCGACAAGGTACTGGCGGCCCCGGTGTATGTAGACGGCGTTGGGGAAGATCATCTCTTTCGCGCTGGGCCTGTCCATCTCGCCAATGACGGCGTTACGGCCGGCGGTTACATCGATGATCACCACATTTCCGGCGGAGGCGGATCTCAGACTGACACCCTCGGCGGGAAAGGAACGGTCCGCCCAGTGCCAGCGGCCCTGCCCGCCTGGAGCATTCCCCGCGCCCGGAACATTTCCCGCGCCGCCTGTATGCCTGACTATCCCTTCTTCCTCAAGCATGGAAAGCGCCGTAAAGGCTTCCCCGCCAAAGGGATCGGCTGCTCCCTTAACCCCGGAAGCAAAGAGATCGTCATCCCTGAAGGGAAGCTCAAAACAGGCGCATTTTACATGATCGGTAAAGATGTAGGGATTGTCGGGATTAAGCCGGGCTTCTTCGGCGCTTTTGCGGAAAAACCACCCGGGATCATTCATGATGAACTGATCCAGAGGGGAGGACGACGCGATAAAGACAGAAACCGACACGCCGCCCCGCCGGCCCGCGCGGCCCGACTGCTGCCAAAACGAATTGAAGGAACCGGGGAAACCCGCCACTACGGAGGCGTCAAGGCCGCCTATGTCTATGCCCAGTTCCAGCGCGTTGGTTGAAACCACCCCCTGTATGTCCCCCTCACGCAGCCCCCTCTCTATTTCGCGCCTCTCATTGGGCAGAAGTCCTCCCCGGTAAGCCTCGACCCTGATCCTCTCGTTGGCGGTGTACAGGTTCGCCAGATCCTCATTGACATAACTTGCCGCTACTTCGGTTCTGATCCGCGAATGGGCAAAGAGGATGGTTTTGATACCCGCCCTGAGAAGGGCAAGCATCCAGCGGCGGCTTTCACCAACCACGCCGCGCCTGATCCCCTGAACGGCGTCCACCAGCGGGGGGTTGTAAAGGATAACGCGCTTTTCGCCCCGGGGCGCGCCGTTGTTGTCGACAAGAAGCGTCTCTTCCCCGGTAAGCGAACGGGCCAGCTCAGCCGGATTGGCGATAGTGGCGGAACAGAGGATGAAGCGGGGACGCGCGCCGTAAAACGCGGCAACGCGCCGGAGCCGCCTTAAGACATTGGCCACATGGCTTCCCAGAACGCCCCGGTAGGCGTGGGCTTCGTCTATCACTACAAATTTCAGGTTTGAAAAGAACTTTATCCATTTAGGATGATTGGGAAGTATTCCCGCGTGAAGCATATCGGGATTCGAAATGACGATACGGCCCGTATCCCTGGCCGCTATGCGGAGGCTTTCCGGGGTGTCCCCGTCGTAGGTAACCGCTTTTACCGGAAGGCCGGGGAAGAAACCGCCTGAACCATCCGGGGAAACGATGCCGTTAAGCTCCGACTGCTGATCCTGGGAAAGGGCCTTGGTGGGAAAAAGGTACAGGCAGCGGGCCCTTTCGTCCTTCATCAGGATGTCAAGGCAGGGAAGATTGTAGCAGAGGGTCTTTCCCGACGCCGTAGGGGTAAGCACCGCGGTGTTTTTTCCCTCTTTAAGCATGTTCCAGACATCAAGCTGGTGGGTATACAGCCTTTCTATTCCCCTCCGCCGCAGGGCCGCGGCAACTCGTTCATCCAGTCCGGGGGGAAAAGGCGCGTAACGGCCTTCGCGGGCTTCCAGTACCCGTTCATAAACGATATAGGGGGCAAATTCGGGATCGCGAAGTATCCCCTCCAGCGCCCGGAGATGCTGTTCACTGTCACGCGGATCAATACCCGCTGAACCTTCCGGCATGACATATTGTATCCCGCCTTGGAAAACCAATGCAATACGCCGGATTTCACATATATAAAATGTAACGTACGCCTCGACAGACGGAAAATTCCGCCCTATACTAGTATATGTCGTCTTGTGCTGCATGAAGCAGCCCGGCATTTCGTATGAAGACGAAGCTGTTGCGAGGAGGCGCCGTATGCCAGATGTATTATCTATTGTTTTGGGAGGCGGCAAGGGTACCCGCCTGTTTCCCCTGACCCAGGCGCGGGCAAAGCCGGCTGTTCCCTTCGGCGGGAAATACCGGCTTGTCGATATTCCCATCTCGAACTGCATCAATGCCGATCTCAGGCACATCTACATCCTTACCCAGTTCAATTCGGCGTCCCTTCACCTGCATCTTTCCCAAACATACAATTTCGACACCTTTTCTTCGGGCTTTGTCGAGATCCTTGCCGCGGAACAGACCTTTGAACATTCGGGATGGTACGAAGGCACCGCCGACGCGGTCCGCAAAAATTTTGTCCATTTCAGGACACAGAGCCCTTCCTGGTATCTTATCCTCTCCGGAGATCAGCTGTACCGCATGGATCTTAAGGATCTGCTCCGGAAACACCGGGATTCAGGGGCGGCCATTACCATTGCCTGTACCATGGTGAACAGGGAAAACGCCAGCCAGCTTGGCATACTCAAGGCGGACAAGAACAACGCCATTACCGAATTCCTTGAAAAACCCGGACCGGTCAAGGATATTACCGATTTCAGAGTCCCCCCCGGACTATTGCACGAAAAACAGGCTTCCGACATGTACCTCGCCTCCATGGGGATCTACGTGTTCAACTCAAGCGCCATGGAAGACTGCCTTGCCAACGAATTGACCGATTTCGGCAAGGAAGTTATTCCGCTTGCCATAAGCAGACTCAAGGTGAACAGTTATATCTTTAACAGTTACTGGGAAGACATAGGAACCATACGGAATTTTTACGAGGCCAACCTGGAGCTTACCGCCTTAAAGCCCAAATTCGACTTTTATGACGAGACGCGGCCCATCTTTACCCATTCCCGCAGCCTCCCCCCCTCAAAGATGAATTTCAGCAACATGAATCAGTCCATCGCCGCCGAAGGCTGCATCATAACCAACGCGTCCATTACCAATTCCATTGTAGGGGTAAGAACCATCATTGAATCGGGGGCAAGCCTCAACGGGGTCATCTGCATGGGCGCCGACTTTTACGAATCCGAAGCGCGCAAGCATGAAAACGCCGACGCGAGGATTCCCAACATAGGCATAGGAAAGGGGACCATTGTAAAGCGGGCGATCATCGACAAGAACGCGTGCATAGGCGAAGGCTGCCGCATAGGCGTGGACGACCTTCCCCGCAACGACGGCAACTATGGCCACTACTACATCATAGACGGCATTATCGTCATTCCCAAAAACGCGGTCCTGTATCCGGGCACGGTGATCTAGGGACGCGCTGATTAACGTGACGCTAACTGTGGAAGGCGGTTGTGCGGCCGTTGTCCTAAAGCTCCCCCGCCTGAATGGGGATTTCCGGGTACGGGCCCGCATGCGAATCAAGGGCGTCCGCCTCAAGGGCCCCGGAAGGTTTGGGGGTTTCCCCGCCCGGACTCCCTGAAACCGAAAGGGAGCCGTCCAGCCCGTCCACCGTAAAGACGGAATCCTCCCCTCCTTCCAGTATGAGCCGGGAAAGGGGATCTTCGATTTCCTTCTGGAGGGTGCGCCTGAGAGGCCTGCCGCCGAATTTGGAGTCCCAGCCCTTTTCCATGAGTATCCGTTTTGCCGCGGGAAGCACGCGGAGTGTAAAGCCGCCTCCGGCAAGGCGCTCCGCCAGCTCGGCAATCTGTATGTCGAGGATCTTTTCTATCTGCCCCGCGTCAAGCGGATGAAACACGACCGTTTCATCCACCCTGTTGAGGAATTCGGGATTAAAGATACGGCGGAGTTCGCCAAGCGCCTGGCTTTCGATTTCTCCCATGCTCATTATCCCCTGTCCCGTCCCGAAGCCGAGCCTGTTTTCGCGGGAAATTTCCCGCACGCCCGCGTTGCTGGTCATGATGATCACCGTGTTGCGGAAACTGACCGTATGGCCCATGCTGTCCCTTAGTTCCCCTTCTTCCATTACCTGCAGAAGCAGATTAAACACGTCGCGGTGGGCCTTTTCAATTTCATCAAGGAGGATCACCCGGTAGGGGTTCCGCCTGATCTGCTCGGTAAGCCCTCCCCCTTCCTCATAGCCTATATACCCCGGCGGGGCCCCGACAAGGCGCGAAACATTGTGCCTTTCCATGTAGTCGGACATGTCGACGCGGACAAGGGATTCCTCACTGCCGAAGAGATATTCGGCAAGCCGCTTGGCAAGAAGGGTCTTTCCCACGCCCGTGGGACCAAGAAAAATAAAGGAGCCCATGGGCCGTTTCGGGGAGGATATGCCCGTCCGGGACCGGCGTATCGCCGACGCCACGCGGTTAACCGCGTCGTCCTGGCCTATGACCGCGCGGTGCAGATCTTCCTCTATATGCAGAAGCCGCCGCGATTCCTGTTCCTCAAGATGCGTAAGGGGTATGCCGGTCGCCTCCGACACTACCCGCCGTATGTCCCCTTCACAGACAAGCGCCCTGTCGTTCCTTGACGCCCGTTCCCAGGCTATCCGCATGGTTTCAAGACGGCCCCTTAGACTCCTTACCCTATCCCTCACTTCCGCCGCGTGTTCATAGTCCTGCGCGGTAACAAGCGCCCCCTTTTCTTCGGTAAGGTGCAGGATCTCGGCCTCTATGCCTGAAATTTCGGGGGGCTCCCGGCTGTTTTCAAGTTTCCGCATGGCCCCCGCTTCGTCAAGGATGTCTATGGCCTTGTCCGGCATGAAACGGCCCGAAATATAACGGTGGGCCATTCTTGCCGCGGCCGCCACCGCCCCGTCGGTGTACGTTACCCGGTGATGATCCTCGTACCTCTTCCGCAGGCCCCGGAGTATTTCCACCGTTTCTTCAACGGCGGGCTCCTGGACTGCTATGGCCTGAAAGCGCCGTTCCAGGGCCGCGTCCCGCTCAAAATGTTTCCGGTATTCGTTCAGCGTAGTGGCCCCTATACAGTGTACTTCCCCGCGGGAAAGGGCCGGTTTAAGCATGTTGGAAGCGTCTATGGTACCCTCGGCGCCGCCCGCCCCTATTATCGTGTGTATCTCGTCTATGAAGAGGATCACGTTGCCCGCCTGGACAATTTCCCGCATTATCTTTTTGAGCCGCTCCTCAAATTCGCCGCGGTACTTGGTGCCCGCCACCACCGAGCCAAGATCCAGCGAAAGGATGCGCCGTCCGGCGAGGACCTCGGGAACACCGTCTCCGGCGACAAGCTGGGCAAGACCTTCCACCACGGCGGTTTTTCCCACTCCCGGCTCGCCGACAAGAACAGGGTTGTTTTTGGTTCTCCGGGCAAGAATGCGGACGGCCCGGTTTATTTCCTTTCCGCGGCCCACGACGGGGTCCATTTTACCGGCGCGGGCAAGGGCGGTTAAATCGCGGGAATATTCGTCAAGAGTGGGCGTCAATACAGGATACGAGGTGGGCTTGACGCGGGAACCGTGGGGCGTCTTGTATTCCGCGTCACGGCGGATAAAGTACGAAGGGTAACCGCCCGATGAAACATATTCGCCTTCGCTGCGGGAAGGCGAAGGCCGGTTAAACGTGGTCTGTACTACCACCCGCAGCATGTCGGCGTCCACCGCCCGCTGGCCCAGGTACACCTGAACCGTCGAATCCTGTTCGCGCATCGCGGCAAAAAGGAGGTGTTCCGTTCCCAGATAATCGCTTCCCATGGAGCGGGCCTCTTCGGTGGCAAGCTCCAGAAGGGCTTTGGTCCGTTTTGAGGGAGGAACGTCGCCGTGTATGAAGATGCCCGAAATACGGGGAATTCCGTTTTCGACGGTGCGCCTGAATTCCTGCAGATCGATGCGGAGGAACGTCAGCGCCTTGCAGGCGGTTCCCGCCCCTTCCTTAAGAAAGGCGATTACAATATGCTCCGGCAGAAGCTGATCCGAATTGAAACGGCGGGCCTCTTCCTGGGCATCCGAAGAAAGAATACGCTGAACGCGTTGCGTCAAACCTTTGAACAAATCACGCCCCTTGTTTTGGAAGATCCTGTCCCAAAAAGAGACACGGAAGCCTTTTCCGGCCGGAAAAGGTCTCCGCATCCTTCACCAGTTTTATTGTACAGCAAAAAAATACCGTACACAAGTTTTAGTCGGGAATTTCCAGCCTGTCCCCCGGCACTATTCCCGCCCGGCTGAACCAGCCCCGCGGCACTTCCAGCGCGTAACGGGCCTTTACGCCGGAACGTACCGAGTTCAGATTCAAAGGTTCCATGTCGTGAATTTCCAGAATACGCCCCTCATGCGAAATAAAGGCGATGGAAAGGGGGATGTAGGTGTTGCTCATCCAGAAGCTGAGGTTATCCTCGTGTTCGTACATAAAGAGCATCCCCTTTCCGTCCTCGAGGCTTCTCCTGTACATGAGCCCCTGGGCCCTTTCTTCTTCGGTACGGGCAAGTTCAACCTGCATGAGGAGGGGTTCCCCCCTGCTCCGTTCTATGACAAGTTTCCGCGTATCCCAGGCGGAAGCGCCCGCGCCGCAGCGGGCAAAGATCCCGGCCAGAAAAAAAACCCACAGAACCCCGGCCCGCCTCCTAAAATTCACCGAGGAATTCCTCCCGCAGGCGGATTTCCCGCGATTCGGCAAGGGCCGCCTCGTCAATTATGCCGTTAAAGACACGCATATCCATGTATTTTACCGTAAGGGGCCGTTCTATTGAAATACGGGTGCCGTCCCTTTCCCATACAGCCTGGCGGGGATCAAGGGCCGAAGGCTCGCCGTATTTTTTTACGAGCGAAGTAAAAACGGAATAGTGATCTATAATCGCCGTATTAAGGGCAAAACCCATGATAAACACTTCGCCGTCGCGGAGCTGGAAAAAGGCCCGCCTGATAAAGGACGGGCCTGTAGTTTCTATGAGGCTTTGATCCCGCTGGGGGAGGAAGGACACGTCCCTGTCCCCGCGAAAAGTAAAGAGACTGTCCCCGGCAAGGCCCGCCTTGAGATCGTCAAGGCTCATGCCCAGCGACAGGTTCCGGAAACCGCGGGAGAGCGGAACGGACCCAGACGCGGATTCGGGGGACGCCGGGGAGGGCCGGGTTTCGGTTTCCGCGTCCTGTGCCCCCGCGGAAAAGGAGGAACAGAGGAAAAGCGCGCATACAAGGAAAATAGCGGTACGCATCATCATTCTGATTATCGGCGAAGAAGGGTTCCGGGGAAAGGCCCGGACGGCCTGTTTCGATTTTGCAAGGCTAAAGCACGGCTTTAGCCTTGCAAAATCGCGTTTTTAAACGGAAGTTGTTCAATAACTCCAGTTATTGAACAACTCTGCTATTTCATGGCCGATTCCCGGCGGGCCTTCTCTATCTTCTGCATCTTCCGGTAGTATTCGGTCTGCTTGCTTACTTCGGATACGTCGGCCGTGTAGACTTTGTCCTTGAGAATCTGTATCTTCTTGTTTTCCATCATCTTGCGAAGAACAAGCGCCCCGTCGCTTTGGGTAAGCCCCACCATATTTACCAGTTCCCTGGGACCGAAGTCGAAGATGTAAGACTGGGAGGTGTTAAAATTGATGCGGTTTTTTTCAAGCTGAATAAGAAGCGCATCGTACATACGGCCCAAAGGATCGGAAATAAGGGTGTTGGCAAGCTGTTTGTAAATGAACCAGATACGATCCGAAAGAAGGGTGGTAAGGCGGGCAATAATCTGGGGCTGGGTTCCTATCATCCGCTCAAAATTGGCCCGGTTCACCGCCAGCACCTGACAATCTTCATAGGCGACAGCGCTTGCCGCGCGGGGCTTGGCTTCAAGAAGGGCCATTTCCCCGAATATATCCCCGCTTTTAAGAACGGCAAGGAGCACTTCATTGTTGTCGACGATTTTGGCTATTTTTACCGAACCTTTCTGTATGATATAAAGCTCATCCCCCGGCTCCCCTTCGGAAAAAATCATGGAATCCTTGGGATAGTTCCGGTTAAATTCATCGGGTTTGTATTCCAGTTTAACCGCCCTGGCATAGGGAGCTATCTTCATCATCCGCTCCCTGGCCATGTTCACGTTCTGGCCCCGGGGGCAGTATTTAATGTACTGGTGGTAGGCATAGTACGCCTGGTTGTACTGGCTCTGTTTGGCGTAATACTCGCCGACTTTGAAAAGATGGGAAGGGTCCGCCTCGGCGGTGTTCTTCAGGGTAAGGCGGGTCAAAGCCTCGTCAAGGTAGCGCATCCGCCTTGAGAACAGAAGGATGATCTTCATTGCCACCTGGGTGTTGTTCTGGATAAGCTGGGGATACTGGTCCTTTGCCACCGAAATGAGGGTAATGTCCGTCAGCGCCTGGGCGGTTTCGATGTGGCTGTGGGAAGACATGGTAGAAACAACGCCGAAAAAATCCCCCGGCCCAAGAATGTTTCCCCCTTCTTCCTCGACAACCTCCACTTCCTTGGAAATGCGGACCTTGCCCTGCCGGATAATAAAAAAGCGGTCCGCGTTTTGTTTGCCTTCGACGGTAATGTACGAGTCCTTCGGAAAATTGACAAACGTGAGCAACAAACCGGCCATTACATCCCCGATGACATTCCGGCATCGTAAAAACCGGAAAATAACTAAAAATAACTATTATACAAGAAATCGTCCCAAAACCCGAAGCTTTGGGACAATTTCACATATAAAAGTATAGGTAGGCGGGCTTGATCTTGTCAATGTATGCCCCCTCTTACCATTCCCCCGCGAAAAGGATCTCCGGCTCCAGTTCAAACCCCGTCCCGGCCCTGACGCGGTCCGCGACAAGCAAGATGAGCTTCCGTATGTCGGCGGATGTGGCGTTCCCGGTGTTGATGATGATATTCCCGTGGAAAGGGGCCACCTGCGCCCCGCCGGCGGACAAACCCCGCAGCCCAAGTTCGTCGATGAGTTTTCCCGCGGATTTTCCGAATTTCCTGTCGTTCTTGAAGGCCGAACCCGCGGAAGGGTACCGGTAGTGGCCTTTGGCCTTTCTGTCCAGCCTGAAGGCTTCCATTTCCTCCCTGATTTCACGGGCAGGACGGGGGACAAGATCGAAGGACACCGAGACGATCACGGCGCTTCTCTTCTGGAAGGGGCTTTTTTTGTACGAAAACTCTTCCACGTTCTTTGGTACTCTTACACATTCGAAATTTTCATCGAGAATGAGCGTTTCCGCAAGGACGCCGGCCGTTTCATGCCCGTAGCAGCGGGCGTTCATCCATACGGCCCCGCCCAAGGTCCCCGGCATACCGGCAAGGAATTCCAGCCCCGAAAGGCCCAGCGCGGCCGCCGTTTCCGCGGCCTCATCCGCCTGAGTTCCCGACCGGAATTCCAGCCGCGCCGCCTCAGGCCCGCGCCGGTCTGAGTCCGGGGTTTTCACCACGCCCTTCCAGCCGCCCGTATCCAGCGTTATTCCCCGTATTCCCCTGTCGGATACAAGGAGGTTGGAACCGCCGCCCGCAACAAAAACGGGTATTCCCCCGGCACGGGCCTCCCTCAGCAGAAACGGCACATAGCCGGGAAAACAATCCCCCGGCTGTATCCAGAGATCCGCGGGCCCTCCCGTTTTGAAGGTGGTGTGCAGCGACATGGATTCGGCGAAACGGACAAGGCCGTCAAATTCGGCGCGGGAATTGATTCTTTCAATAAATTTCTGTAGGGTAAGCATGATGGCGTTTACCTTGTATAATACCCTTGGCCGGGAATTGCAAGCCTTCCGGCCCATTGTCCCGGGAAAGGCCGGCTTTTACGGCTGCGGCCCTACCGTCTATACCTATGCCCACATCGGAAACCTCCGGGCCTATGTCATGCACGACGTGCTGGCCCGTTCCCTCCGCCGCGCCGGTTTCGACGTTACCCATGTAATGAACATCACCGATGTCGGCCATTTAAGCGGCGATAACGACGAGGGCGAAGACAAGATGGTAAAGAGCGCCGGGGAACGGGGGCAGCCGGTTCTGGAAATCGCCCGTTTTTACACGGACGCCTTCTTCAGGGATACTTCCAGGATGAACATACTTCGCCCCACGGTGGTGTGCAGGGCCACCGAACACATAGACGACATGATAGCCCTTATACGGCGCATGGAGGAGAAGGGTTTTACCTATGAGGCGGGGGGAAATCTCTACTTCGATACCGCCAGGTTTCCTTCCTACGGGGAAATGGCCCTGCTCAGGCTTGAAAACCAGAAGGCGGGGGCCCGTGTCGAGGTGGATCGCAACAAGCGGAACGCCAGGGATTTTGTGCTGTGGTTTACCAAAAGTAAATTTGAAAACCAGGCGCTGGTGTGGGACAGTCCCTGGGGCAAAGGCTACCCCGGCTGGCACATAGAATGTTCGGCGATGAGCATCAAATACCTTGGGGAACAGTTCGACATACATGCCGGGGGGATCGATCATATTTCCGTTCACCATACCAACGAAATAGCCCAGAGCGAGGCCGCCACCGGCAAAAGCCCCTGGGTCCGGTACTGGCTTCACAATGAATTTCTGGTGCTTGACAAGGAAAAGATGTCCAAATCGGCGGGAACTTTTCTTACCCTCCAGAATCTCGTTGACGCCGGTTTTGATCCCCTCGATTACCGTTACTTCCTCCTTGGGGGCCATTACCGGAGCCAGCTTCAGTTTTCATGGGAAAGCCTTGAAGGCGCCAAAAACGCCAGAAGATCCCTTGCCGAACGGGTCAAAAACCTGGCCGGGCGGGCGGAAAAAGCCGCGAATTGTACGGACAGGCCGGCTTTGGGGGCGGCCGCGTATCTTGAAGCCTTTAACGGGGCGCTGGAAAACGATCTTTCCACCCCCAGGGCTCTGGCGGAACTGTGGGGGCTCCTCCGCGATACCGGCGTGGAGCCGGGCGAGGCCCTCCGGGCGGTCCTTGACATGGACGGCGTATTGGCTCTTAACCTGAAGGAGGCATGTTCCCCGTCCGCCGGCACGGAAGATGAACAGACAATACGGGAAATAGAGAGCCTTATAGGGGAACGGAACGCCGCCAAAAAGGTAAAGGACTTCGGGAAAGCCGACAGCATACGGGACAGTCTTAAAAATAAAGGCGTCATTCTGGAAGACGGGCCTTCGGGAACCCAGTGGCGGCGGGCCTAGGCCGCGGCTTGTAACGATTGGGGCGGTAATTTGTTTTCAGATGTAGGTGGAAAAGAGGCCGGGCAGACGGAAACGGAATTCCGGCGCTTGTATGAGGCGGTATTTCCGGTTATCTTCAGAGTGGCGTATCGTATTACCAACAGCGGGGAGGCCGCCGAAGATCTTTCCCAGGAAGCTTTTTTCCGTCTCTATGAAAAAAAGATGGTTTTTCCCAGCGCGGACGAGGCCAAATACTGGCTTATCCGGGTAGTAAAAAACGCCTCGTTAAATTACGCGAAGCGCAAGGAAAGGGAACGGAAAGCCTATCAACGTGCGTTTCGGGAGGATGAACGGACAGAGAAAACCGGGGAAGGCCTGCTTGTGGAAAAAGAAACCCGGGAGGAAATCCGGCGCGCCCTGGAACAGCTGCCCGAGAATTTACGTATGGTACTGGTGTTAAAAGAATACGGCGAACTTAATTACCGTGAAATAGGACGGGTTTTGGGAATCAGCGAAGGGAATGTCAAGGTACGGGTATTCAGAGCCCGTGAACGCCTGACCGGGCTGCTGGCGGAAGAAAATTTCCGCAAGGATGGTTCACATGTGTCCTGACAAAGAGATTATTTCGGTGTACGCGGATGAAGAGCTGCCTTCGCCCTGGAAGGAAAAGCTGGAAAAACACCTTTTAGACTGTGAAATATGCCGGGAAAGGCTTGCGGTTTACCGCCGTCTTTCCGGGGCCATGACAGGTGAAACAGATCCGGCCCTGCCGGAAGAAGCCGTCGAGGCGGCCGGAAGGCGCGTCATGGAAAGGCTTGCGGGGCGGAGGCGGCCGGAAAACAGGCGGCCCCCGGTGTGGCGGCGGACCATCACCATACCCCTTCCCGCAGCGGCCGCGGCGGCTGTTCTTTTGGCAATACTCGCCCTTGTATGGCGCCGTCCGGCCGCGAATCTTGAAATGGCGGCAGGCACGGATCTTGACATCAGGGACACAGTGCCTGTTTCCAATATGGAAGGGGTATTGCAATACCTCAGCGCCAGGGACGACAGCGATTATGTCATATTGAGGCTTCCCGAAAGGAATTTTATGAGCGCGGGGGAACCTGCCATAATCAAGGCGGCTGATTATTCGGGGAGAAACGGCCGGTAATGATCCTCTTGCGCCGGGTAAAGATTCTGGGGCTTCTCTGCGTGACGCTGGGAAACGCGGCCTTTGCCCAGGAAACTTCGTTTGAGGAGCTGCTTCCCGGACTGAAAGAACAGGCGCTGATCCTTGACATCATTGCCAGGGTGGTGGAACAGAATCAGCGGGAAATCTGGCAGTCGGTCAATTCACGGATCACCATACCGGGCCGCCCTGTGGGAATCAAGCTTGTGGGGGACAACATCGTGGTGGCGGCCCAGTTTACCCCCTACCTCCGCCGCAACGGCCGTAACATACTGGTGGCGCAGGGTCAAATCTGGGTGGACATTCCCAACGAAGGGGTGCGGTACAAGACGACCATCCAGACCATACCCCTGGAATACGGGGAGCAAATCTACTTTTTCCCCCTTGGCGCCGTCAATTCGCCCGACGACGCCCATATCGAAATACAGCTTGAACTGCGGCCCTACCGGGGGGACGAAAGCACCGGAAACGCGGCCGGGGAAGCCGAAGAGGCGGGAAACAAAACACAGGGGAACGACAGTTCCCGATGAGAACAGCCTTTCGTTATTCCCGGCGCAATACCCGCCCGCCGTACACTTTTTTACTGCCGCTTTTTTTCGCGCCGTTTTTTCTGTGTTTCTGCGGGAAAAAACCGCCTGTTATCCATTCCGTTAATCCGCGCATCGGAACGCCGGGAGATGTTCTTACCATCAGCGGGGAGTATTTCGGCGGGGAGCGGAACGAATCCTATGTAACCATAGCCGGGACGGCCCCTACCGGATCTTCCTATATAGCCTGGCGGGACGACGCCGTTTCGCTGCGCATCCCGGAATCAGGCGATTCCGGGCTTGTGTATGTGCACGTGCGGGGCAGAAAAAGCAACGGCGCCCTGTTTTCAAACCAGGCGGTTATGCCCAAGCCGGTACAGGGAAGCGGGGCGTCCGCGGGTCCCCGTATCGTTTCGGTACACCCCCAAAGCGGCGCCCCCGGTTCCCTCCTCACCATTTCGGGAAGCGGGTTCGGCGGTTCCCGGGAAGGCGGGGGCGTTTACTTTACCTGGGGCGGCGAATCCGGCCCGCATCCTGAAGAGCGGCAGGCGGAAATGGTGGAAGTATCGGAACCGGACTTCGGCTATGAATACTGGAGCGATCAGGAAATACGGGTCCGCGTGCCTGACGGCGCGGCAAGCGGAAATATACAGGTAAAGACGGCGCAGAAGCTTTCACGCCCCCTTTACTTTGAAGTCTCGGGTAATCCGGGAACCAAAACATACCGCGACAAGCGGAGCTATACGATATCCTACTCGGTGGACATACAGGTTGACGAGGCGAATAACCCGAACACGCTGTACCTCTGGGTTCCCCAGCCGGTGCGTTCGGCTTCCCAGCGCGGTGTGGAACTTCTTTCCCGCAGCGGGGAACCCTTTATGGAAAATCACCGGGGAACAGACCTTTTCCGGTTCTCCAATCTGACGCCCAAAACAGGGATCACCGTGACCCATGAATACCGGATCGATGTGTACACGCAGGAAACCGGCGTCCGCCATGAGGCGGTGCGCCAGGACAGGGAATCGCCGGTCACGGCCCAGTACACCCTTCCCTCTCCCCTTGTTCCCTCGGAGAACGCCGCCGTCAAGGCGCGGGCGGCCGCCATAACAGGCAGGGAACGGAACCCCTACCTCAACGCAAGGGCAATCTATAACTGGATCACGAGGGAAATAAAAACGGGAACGGCCGTCCGGCGGAGTGTTCCTGAAGCCCTGGAAAGCGGAACGGCCGATTCCTATACGGCGGCCCTTCTTTTCTGCTCGCTGGGAAGGGCGGCGGGCATTCCCGCCATTCCTGTGGCGGGGATTCTTGTAAACCGGAACCGCCTTGCAACGCGGCATTACTGGGCCGAATTCTGGATAGACGGGACAGGCTGGATTCCGGTAGATCCCGCCCTTGGTTCGGGAGCGGCGCCCGGCGGCTTTAACCTGAGAAGCGATTACGCGTCCTGGTATTTCGGCAACCTCGACAACCAGCGCATCGCCTTTTCCCGGGCGGAGACAGTTCTTTCCCCCATGACGCCCCGGAGCCGGACCTCGGCAAGAACCCGCGACTACGCGCTGCAGAATCTCTGGGAAGAGGCGGAAGGAGGACTTGAATCCTACTCCAGCTTCTGGGGGGACATTACCATCACCGGAATATACGCGCAATAGAGCTGTTCAATAACTGGAGTTTTGAACAACTTCCGCTTGAAAACAGGGAGGAAGAATACATGGTTACGGTAATTTCTTTGGGCGGCTCCATAGTCGCGCCCGGCGGGGTGGACGAAAATTTCGTGGGGGATTTTGCCTCCCTCATCGGGGAATTTCTGGCCCGGGACGAAAAGCGGCGTTTTATTCTTGTAACAGGAGGCGGCGGCCCCGCCCGCGCCTGGCAAGAGGCGTACCGGAACATAGCGCCGCGTGTCCACCCGGGGGGAGCCGTTTCCGACGAGGAAGCGGACTGGATAGGGATAATGGCGACGCGGCTTAACGCCCGGCTCATAAAGGCGGTCATGGGCGACTGGTGTACCCAGGACGTAGTGACCAACCCCGCGCAGGTAGAACCGTTCGTGGGGCGCGTTCTTGTCGCCTCGGGCTGGAAACCGGGCTTTTCTTCCGATTACGACGCGGTGCTTCTCGCGGAGCGTTTCAGCGCGCCGCTTGTGCTGAACCTTTCCAATACGGAAAGGGTCTACACCGCCGATCCGAAAAAAGATCCCGGCGCGAAACCGGTTGACGCGATTTCATGGGAAGATTTCCGCGCCCTTGTGGGAGACGAATGGACGCCGGGAAAAAACGTGCCCTTTGATCCGGTCGCGAGCCGGCACGCGGCCAGAATCGGGCTCAAGGTCATCTGCGCCGCCGGACGTAACCTTGAAAACCTGAAAAAAATCCTCTCCGGGGAAGATTTTACCGGCACGACAATTGGTTAAAACAAAACCCCCGTAGGGGGTTTCGCCCATTGCCTTGCGCCTCGGGCCTTTTTTACGTTATGATGTTCCGGTACTACATCAGGAACATTAACGAGGAGGCAGTAATGGATATTTCTCCCCTGCAAAAAGCCCGGTACGGTTATAAGCCAAGGCTCCCCGCCTGTCTTGCCGGGGATATCGGCGATATCGCCGTTGAATTGGGGGTCCCAACCGAATCGATCTCCGACAGGGAGGATCTAAAAGCCCTGTTCAAGCATACCTACGGCAAGCCTCTGGTCTCTTTTGTCAAGGAAAAAAACGAAGCCATATACCGCGAACTTAAGGTGGGCGTTATACTTTCGGGCGGGCAGGCTCCCGGCGGACACAATGTCATTGCCGGTCTTTACGACGGCCTTAAAAAAGGCAATCCCGCGTCGAAACTTTTCGGGTTTCTCGGAGGCCCAAGCGGGCTTGTCGAAAACAAGACGCTGGAAATAACGGATACAATAATTGACGCGTACCGCAATACCGGCGGTTTTGACATGATAGGTTCCGGCAGAACCAAGATAGAAACCCCGGAGCAGTTTGCCTTTTCCCTTACTACCATACAAAAACTGGGCCTTAACGCGGTGGTGATCATCGGGGGAGACGATTCCAATACCAATGCGGCTCTTCTGGCCGAATACCTGAAGGAAAAAGGCTCGGACGCCCAGATAATAGGCTGTCCTAAAACCATAGACGGGGATCTTAAAAACGAATACATCGAAATTTCCTTTGGTTTTGACACTGCCTGCAAAACCTACAGCGAACTTATCGGAAATATTGAAAGGGACGCGGCAAGCGCGAAAAAATACTGGCATTTCATCAAGCTCATGGGAAGGGCGGCAAGCCACATCGCTCTTGAATGCGCCCTGGAGACGCAGCCCAACATCTGCCTTGTCTCCGAAGAAGTGGAAGCCAAGGAGCTTTCGCTGGATCAGGTGGTGGATCATATCTGCGCGTCCGTTGTGAGGCGGGCGGAAAACCACGAAAATTTCGGCGTGGTGCTTATTCCCGAAGGGCTCGTGGAATTCATTCCCGAAATAAAAAAACTCATAGAAGAACTCAACAACGTCATAGCCCGTGATACGGGTGAATTTGCTTCGATCAGCTCCTTCATCGATCGGCTCGGCTGGCTGAGAATGAAACTGTCGGAAAATTCGTACAGCCTGCTCAAGAGCCTTCCCCCCGATATAGCAAAGGAATTTCTTATGGACCGGGACCCCCACGGGAACGTTCAGGTTTCCCGGATCGAGACGGAAAAACTCCTCATCAGCATGACCGAAAAGAAACTCCGGGAGCTGAAAAACGGCGGGCTTTACAGGGGAAAATTCAGTCCTCTTGGGCACTTCATCGGCTATGAAGGCCGTTGCGCCTTTCCCTCCAACTTTGACGCCGATTATTGTTACAGCCTCGGTTTCAGCGCCTTCGTGCTCATCGCATCGGGGCTTTCAGGCTACCTTTCCAGCGTCCGCAACCTTACCGCCCCGGCGCCGGAATGGAAGGCGGGAGGCGTTCCCCTTACCATGATGATGAATATGGAACAGCGTTACGGCGCGAAGAAGCCGGTTATCAAGAAGGCGCTGGTGGATCTTGACGGAAAACCCTTTAAAGCATTCGATGCCCAGCGGGATATCTGGGCGGTCAAAACCTCTTTCCTTTTTCCCGGCGCGGTGCAGTACTTCGGGCCGCCTGAAGTCGCGGACGAACCTTCCAAAACCCTGAAACTGGAACATATGTGAAAAGGACGCTCCGTTGACGGCGGTTTTTCTTGTCCTCCTCGTCACCGGCGCGCTTCTGTTTGCCGTCATTGGCGTGGCGGTGCTTCTGGGAAAAACAGGCGAGGCTGAAAAACGCATAGCCGGGCTTGAAAGACGGATATACGCGCTTGAACGGCGTACGGAAAATTTCCCCGGAAAAAAACCTTCCCCCGAAAAAACAGCCGTTCCCGTTCCGGCCGCCTGGGCGCTTGCAGGGCCCGCCCCCTCCGCCCCCGCTGAAACACCGCGGCCTCTTTCCGCCGCGGCCGATGCGCCACCCGACACTGCGCAGCCTGACGCCGTACCGCCCAATGCCGCGCAGCCCGACGCGGCAGGGCCTTCCGTAGCGGCGGCTGACGGCGAGGCGTCCATGGAGGCGGCCATAGAGCCCCTTGTAACGGAAGAGGCGGAGCCGTCCCCCGTAGCGGGAGCGGCGGCGGAAACAGGCGGGGGATGGGGAAGCGGGCTCTGGGATCAGGCGGCGGCCTTTGTACGCGGGGGAAACCTCTGGGCGGCGGGAGGGATCCTCCTCCTCATTGCCGGTTTCGCTACGCTTATTACCTGGCTGGCCAGGCGAGGTTTCTTTACCGTGGAAATGGGAATAGCCGCCGCAGCGCTCTCGGGAATCGTGATGCTTGCCGCGGGGTGGCGTTTCAGAAAGAGGCGGCCCGTCTATTTTCTCCTCCTCCAGGGAGGCGGCATAGGCATACTGTACCTCTCCGTGTACGCCGCCTGCAGGCTTACCCCCTATTTTCCGGCGGCGGCTTCCCTCATCATCATGAGCGTCCTTGTCCCTTCCGTGGTGGTCATGGCGCTCTTTCAGGACGCGGGGGAAACGCGGGGTTCACAGGCACTGGCCGTCTTTGGTTTTCTTGGAGGCTTCGCGGCCCCGCTTCTCCTTTCCTTTGGAACGGAAAGCCGCGTGTTCCTCTTTTCGTATTATCTGGTTCTTGACGCGGGGGTCTTTGTCATCGCGTTTTTCCGGCGCTGGAAAGGCCTTAACCTCCTGGCGTTTTTCTTCACCTTCGCCGTTTCCCTGTACTGGACGGCCCGTTACTACGAACCCGCTTTTTTTCCGTCTTCCGAGCCGTTCTTTGCCGCGTACATCCTTCTCTTTACGTTTTTGTGCGTCAAAGACGCCGGAGACCCTTCACCCAAAGATCCGGAAAACAAGGCCCGCCCCGGCGGCTATTCGGACGGAACGCTGATCGTTCTTACCCCCATCATGGGGGCCTTTCTTGAGTGGATGGTTTTTTCCCGCGTTGAACACGGCTACGCGATTATCTGTTTTTCCTTTTCCGTGTTTTACACCGGTTTCGCGCTGTTAATCTGGAAGCTCCGCCGGCTGCGCCTCCACGCGGAAGGGTTCCTGTTTCTCGCGGCTCTCCTTGCGAATCTGGCCATGCCCCTGGAACTTTCACCACGCATAACAAGCGCCGTCTGGGCGGCGGAGGGGGCGGCTTTTTTCTTCCTGGGGCGGAGGCTGAACCGTTTCCGTCCCGCCGCGGCCGGGCTCCTGCTCCATATCGCCGCCGCCGTAATCTTTGCCTTTGGAAAAGCGGGCGGGGGTGAAGGGGCCTTTCGCGGCGCCCGTTTTTCGGGGGCCCTTGTAATTTCATTTGCCGCCTTCGTCTTTACCGTCATTGCCGGAGGAGGCCGAAAAAAGCGGGACGAAACGGACTTCTTTACGGAAATTTTTTATCCTGCCTTTCCCTTCGTCATGGCGGTGTGGGCCTTTGCATGGTGGTTCGGCGGCTGGTATTTTGAATTGAAGAGGACCTTTCTGTTTTCCCCGGCGCTTTTCCTTATCTTCTGTTCGGCGACGGCGGCCGCGTCATGCGCGGCGGTGCGGTTCTGTAATCTGCGGGCGCTGCTTCCAGGCGCCCTTCCATCCCTTGTGTACGGCTTTTACATCGCGGCCGCCGGTATGGCGGACGGTTTATTCGACTCAGGCGGCCGTCTTTTGAGCGTCAATTTTTTTTACGGGCTGTACCGCCTTGGCTGGCCGGCCTTCTTCGCCGGACAGGCCCTCGTTCTCTTCCTCGTGCGGAAGATGCTGCGGGAAGCCCTGCACGGCGCGTGGCTGACGGCGGCTATCCTCATCGCCATTGCCGTCATAAGTTCCTCGGGCCGCTCTCTTACCGTTGCCCTTTCTTTATCGGAATCGTGGACCAGTTTCGCGGGACTCCTCCCCGTATTCGCCGCCATGGCGGCGGCGGGCATCTTCGCAAGGCGCGCCCCGGACGGAGGCAGAAACCGTTGCCTTTTCTTCATCCTTCCCTTTATTCTTTCCTGTGTCATGGCCCTTTGGTTCATTGTAACGCTCTTTCTTTCAGGCGATCCCGATCCCCTTCCCCTGTACATTCCGGCCGTCAATCCGCTTGATCTGGAAGAGGCGTTCTGCCTCGTCCTCTTCCTCCTCTGGCAGATCCCGCTTATGAAAAAAAAGGGGAAGGTTCCGGGGAAAGAAGGCGGCAAAAAGGCCGCGGGCATGCCGGGACTCACAACGGCGGCGCTTGTGACTATTGCCGACTCGGCGTTTTTTGTTTTTACCATCGCCGTTACCGCCCGGAGCGTTCATTTTTACGGCGGCATCCCGTGGGAAGATATACCTTCTTCCTATGTGTTTCACCTGTGCCTCTTTATCCTCTGGGCGATCTACGGCATAGCCCACATCATCACGGGGAACAGGCTTGGCGGCCGGCGTATATGGATAGCCGGCGCTGTTCTTACGGTAGCCGATGTGGCGAAATTCCTGCTCTTCGATCTGGCCGGAACCGGGGCGGGAAGGCGGATAGCGTCCTTCTTTATCGCCGGTATCGTCCTGCTTTTTATAGGGTGGGCGTCGCCGCTGCCTCCGGCCCCGCCGGACACTGAAAAAGGAAAGGACCGTGCGTAAGGCCGTGTACCTTCTTTTCCTTCTTGTCCTGTGGCGCGCCCGGCCGGCCGCGGCGGAAGGCGCGTTTGAGGAAGAGGAGGCGGAGAAGCCGGCCGTAAAAGAGATGGAAAGCGGGGAATTTGCCGGAAGCGTTGTCCTTGCCGGAAGGGAAGGGAGGCTCCTTTCCATGGAAATTCCAGGCGAAGTATACCAGGGGCTTAAGCGGGCCGACATGGCCGACATGCGGATCTTTGACGCCGGAGGGCTTCCGGTTCCCTTCGCGGTGCGTCCCGTTCCCGGCGCTGTTTTTACCCCGCCGCCCCGGGATGTGCCCTTCTTTATCTGGGAAGAGGAAAACGGCGCGCTTCCCGCCGGAACCGACATAGTAATAGACACGTCGGGAACGGTGGTCCGCGTCAACAGCCGGGGCGGAGGAACGGCGGCCGGCGGGGCGGGAAGCGGGCCTGTGTACCTTCTTGACTGTTCAGGATTCACTTACGCGCCGTCTTCCCTTGTCCTTTCCGTGGAAGAAGGGGACAATTACAATTCCGCGGTACGGTTGTTTTCGGGAACGGAAGATCTTTCCCGGTGGCAGGAAACGGAAAGGCGTCAAATAGTCGCCCGGTACGGCAATTCGGGCGCGAACCGCGATACCGTCCGGCTTTCCGGAACCGGCGCGCGCTATGTTCTTTTGAAATTTGAAAGCCCCGTTCCGCCTCTCCTGGGTGTTACGGCGTATTTTGACGAGGTGACATCTCCTCCTCCCCGTCTGGAAAAGACCGCGGCGGGAACCTTCCGCGATGAACGGCGCCGCGCCGTTGATTACGATACCGGGGGATTTTATCCCCTTGTCTCCGTCAATTTCATCCTTCCGGAAGCCGACTCCGTTGAGGCGCTGGTAAAATACAGGACGGATAACAACGGCGAATGGCGGAATGCGGGACGCATGACACTGTTCCGTTTTTCAGGTGAAGACGGGGAGAAGACACACGAACCCATGGACGCATTCTCTTCGGCGCCTTACTGGGAACTCGAATCGCTTTCCTTTCCTTTCGCGAAAGCGCCCGAAGGGATCTTTATATGGGAAGCAAGGGAAATTGTTTTTCCCGGAAGGGGCAAGGGCCCCTGGACTCTTGCCTTTGGAAATCCCCGCGCCGGCCCCCCGGAAAGCTTCACGGTTCCCGCCGGGACGGCCGCCGAAAGGGCCGCCGCGGGGGAATTTGTCTACAGGAAAGACAGGGAGAATTCCCCTCCGCCCCGGCGCTTTGGGGAATTCCTTTTGTGGGGTATACTGGGAACGGCGGCGCTTGTTCTGACGGGCCTTGCCTGTTATGCCGCGGGAATCATAAAGAAAGGAGATCCATCATGAAGATAGTGGTACAAGGAGCGATAAAAAAGACAGGCGCGTTACTGGCGGTGTTTGGCCTGGCCGTGGCCGGCCTTGAAGCCCAGGCGGCGGGAGAAACGGCGCGTCCCGGACAGGCCGCGGGCCTTCCGCTCAGGCGCATCGCCCTTTTTTCTTCCGGCGTCGCCTATTACGAACATTCGGGAACGGTATCAGGACCGTCCGTTGTGAACCTCCCCTTTAAGGCCGGGGCCGTCAATGACGCGCTCAAATCGCTTGTAATACGCGATCCCGTTTCCGCCGGAGGGGAAGCGCCGAGGGTAAGCTACCCTTCGGAACAGACCCTTGCCGCCACCCTTCGAAGTCTTTTAATAGATCTTTCGGAAAACCCCGATCTCGCGTCCATACTGATGTCCATGAGGGGGGCGGAAGTGGAAATCGCCGCCCCTTCTCCCATACGGGGAAGGATCACCGGCGTTGAATACAGGAATGTCATGGAGCCGGAATCCCGCCTCCCCGCGGTGAAGGAACCCTGGCTTATCATCTTTACCTCTTCGGGCCTCCGCCAGGTAAACCTGAAGGATATCGCCGCCGTTAATTTCCCCGATCCCCGCGCCGGAGCGGATCTGAACCGGGCGCTGGATCTTCTCGCGGCGTCGGGCAATTCAACGTCGCGCGAACTGGCCCTTAGCCTGGGCGGCGGGGAAAGCCGTTCCGTTTCGGTAAGCTATGTCATTGCCGCCCCCGTCTGGAAAGTTTCCTACAGGCTGGATCTCGCTTCCGGGGACGGGGCCTTTCTTCAGGGATGGGCCATTGTCGACAACGACAGCGACAGCGACTGGAAAAATGTGGAACTGTCGCTCGTGGCGGGAAGGCCCGCTTCGTTCATACAAAATCTTTATCCACCCCTGTACCTTTCGCGGCCTGTCCTGCCCCTGGCAATAGCGGGAACCGCCGAAGCGAAAACCTACGACCAGGGATATGCATGGGAGAGCGCGGACTTCGCCGCCGAAAGCCCGATGCCGGAAATGGCGGCCCGCGCGAGGTTTGCCGCCCCGTCCACGAACAAGGCGGCCGCCGGCAGCGTCGACGCTTACGGAACTTTGGCGGCCGGGGCACAGGCCGCCGGGGATCAGTTCGAGTTTACCATACAGGACGTAACCCTTGACCGCCGCATGAGCGCCATGCTGCCCCTGGTACAGGCGCGGCCCCCCGTGAGGAAACTGCTTATCCTTTCCGGGGCGGAGGCGGCCGGTAGAATCGTACATCCCCGGCTTGGGGCCGAAATTACCAATACAACAGGCATACAGTTTCCCGCCGGACCGGTCACGGTGTACGACGGGGGGACCTACGCCGGAGACGCCCTTATCGAATTCCTTTCGGACGGGGAAAAAAGACTTCTTTCCTACGGAGAGGATCTTTCCGTTACGGCGAGCTCCGAAACATCCGTTTCGCGGGTCATAAGCGCCGCGGCCGTATCGGGCGGGATCATGACGGTAAAGAGGCGGGAACTGCATGAGCGCACATACACGGTAAAAAACAACACGGATCAAACGCGGGAGCTTGTCATTGAACACCCCGTAACGCCGGGCGCGGAACTTTCGCCGGACAGGCCTGAACAGGCGGGCCCCGGAGGAACCGTGATCCTCTCCCAGCCGGCGGAAAGGACCCCCGCGGTGTACCGCTTTACCCGCTCCATCGGCGCGTCTTCGGAAAACGTCTTTTCCGTACGCGAGGAAATTCCCCTTTCCGAACGGATAATCCTTTCGGCCCTGAACGTTGAAAACCTGCTCTTCTACACGTCAACCCGGGAGATCCCCGGGAACGTGCGGGAGGCCCTGCAAAAGGCCGTTTCGCTGAAACAGGCGGCCGAGGCGGCGAAAAAAGAAGAGGCGGCTATTCTGGCCGGAAGGGAGCGCCTTATCTCCGAGCAGGCCCGCATACGGGCAAACCTTGAAGCGGCGGGAAACACGACCGTCCAGGGCCAGGAATACCTGCGGCGCCTTTCGGAGGCGGACGCCGGCATAGACAGCCTTCTTGAGCGGCTCGAAGAGGCGGAGAAAACATCGCGGACAGCGCAGGAGACGTTTGAAACCTATCTCGCGTCCCTCACGCTGTAGCGCCCTTAATCACGCCACCCTAAAAGGAATAGGTCAGCGCCGTTTTGATGTAGCCGCTGTTGCGGTAGTGGGATAACTCGCCGCCCTTTTTCCCCGCGAAAACGCCCGCCTGCAGATCCGCGGTGACTTCTCCTATTGTCCAGGAAACGGCGGGAATAAAGTAAAAGCCGGTTTCCTCCGGATCAAAAATTCCGGTACATGTAACTTCGAGGTTGTCCCTGAGGAATTTTTTGGACAGTATCAGCGTCAGCCTTGTGGAGACAGGCGGTTCGTTTCCCCAGGAACTAATCTCGAACAGATTGTTTTTTTTGTCGCCGAAAAGGCGGATGGATTCGTTGCACTGCAGGTTCACGTTGATCTCCCACACGGTGTCACGGTCAAAACCAAGCGACCAGCTGATGAAGGGATTGCGTACCCAGCCGGAGTCTCCGGCAAGATCCTGCGTGATATGGGCCGCGAGTTCCGCCCGCATGTTAAAGCCCGCCAGCACCTGGGCCCAGTCGGCGCCTATCTGGTGGTAACGGTTATATTCGGCGCGGAAACGCAAGAGGGAAAAATTCCCCGTGTACCGGGGATTCGAGGGAAGCGCCGTCAAGAAATCAAGAAGAAAAGCGTCTATTCCCCCGATGCAGTACGAAGGCCGGAAGAGGTTGCCGAAAAAATACTGCGCCCCGAAATCGGCGGAACCCAGGGTTGTGGTAAAGCGCGCGCCGGCCTGCATGTGTTCAATGGTTCCCGTGTCGGGAAAAAGGAGGCTGTAATAATTATTCACAAGGGAGGAAAGGGCGCCGGAATAATTGTTCACAAGGGAAGAAAGGACGTTGTCCTCCGTCATGACAGGAGGCGTCCAGCGCCCCGAAGAAGCGAACCTGTGACCCTCGAAACCGGGAATGAACACCGCCTCGAATCTTGAACCGTTTCCCATGTCCGCCGTTCCGTGAACCATGGGACGGGCTATCTTGATTTCGCGCAGTTTCATGATCCGCGAAAGATCCGAATAATCAATGGGGTTTACCACGTCAAGCGGGCCGAAGCTGTCGGCCCTGCCCCAAGCAAGTTTTCGCAGGCCCGCCTCGACGCTTACAGGACCGAAATACCCCCTGAGAAAAGCCTCGTCCAGGGCAAGGGGATTGCTCCTGTCCGCGCCAAGTTTGAGGTTTATAACGGCGTCGGCGTTTGACGCCGATGCGCTGAAATAAAGCGCGCCGTCAAAAATATCACCGGCGCGGGACTTCTTTAGTTCCTCAAAGGTATTAAGATCGTCAAAAAAGGCAAGAAGATCTCCCTGCACCCTTCCGCCAAGTTTTACCGAAACAGGAAGGGAAGCGGAACCGCCTCCTTCATCCTCACCGTCAAAACCAAAATCGAAGTCCTCGTCCTCTGCTCTTCCCGCCGGGGGAAAAAGAAAAAAGAACAGGACGGCAAAAACGGCGCACAGGCGCCTTTCCGTGAATTTTTTCATCGCGCCCTCCCCGTCTCAAGATACGTGGTGGTAAAAACGCTTTCGGGAATGGGATCGTCATATTTAAGAATATCCACGTAGAGGGTTGTCGAAGTACCGGCCGAAAGCGTGGTCATTTTAGTGATCATGGGCGAAAGCCTTCCCTGAATTTCCCGCACGTCAAGCATTTCCACCCGTTTTACGAGGACGTTCCGTTTATCGTATAACTCAAGTTTGTGGTTGATCCCCGTTTCCCTGTCTATCCACTGAACCATCCGCGAATACTGATACGAAGTATCCCTGGACCGGGACTCGATAACACGGCAGGGCCTCCCGTCAAGGTTTTCTTCCCCGGCAAGCGTGTGAGTGTCAAGATCGGCGCCGCGGCTTGCGGAAGAAATGTCGTCGTAGGAGAAATCGGTCCCCATAAAACTCGCGGACCCCTCCGAGGCGGCTACGCGCCGCACCTTTCCAAGCGACGGAAGAAATATCCAGCGGTCGTCGGGGGAACCGGAATTTTCAAGGGTAAGAAAACGGGTGCCTGCCACCGACTGCGGGCGCTGGAATACAATAACGCTCCGGCTGTTTCCCCCCTGCCCGTCCTTGGAATACTGATCGATGATCCGTTCGGCCGTGCTTCCGTCCCGCGCGGTAACGACCATGCGGGATCTCGTGGAAGTCGTAACGGCGCTTATGCGGTTCCGCGACGCGTGTACAATGGCATAGGCGTCGTCCTGCGCGAAAAGCCCCTCCGCGAAAACAGCCAGAAAAAACAGAAGACTGAACCTCTTGCAAAACCCGGCCGGCGCGAAAGCGCGGTTCGATGCGCCGCAAAAACCACGATAAACGGGCTCCTTAGGCGCTTGTTCTTTCAAAACCGGAGTTTCGAAAGAGCCTTGACTTTTTTTATTCATTTTTTACTCCTGTATCAGGCGGCGGAATCGCCGCCGCCGTTCAATCGAACATTAACACAAAGTGTTAATGCTTACTCCTGTATCAGGCGGCGGAATCGCCGCCGCCGTTCAATCGGACATTAACACAAAGTGTTAATGCTTACTCCTGTATCAGGCGGCGGAATCGCCGCCGTCGTTCAACCGGACGTTAACACCGCGTGTTAATGGTTTCTCCCTGCCGATAAATTCGGGTTTGAGGGAAGTGAGCAGCGCCGGAATGACCGTAAGGCTCACAAGGGCGCTTGTGCCCATGGTAAGGGCAATGAGCAGTCCCAGATCGGCCAGCATGATAAATTCGGAAAAGAGAAGCACCGCGAATCCCGCGCCGACGGAAACCGCGTTTATTATTATCGCCTTTCCCGATGTCCTAAAGGTCCTGACAAGAAAGCCGTCCCCAAACTGCCTCTCTGAGGCAAGGGCGGCCCGGTATTCACGTTTATAGGCTTCAATGTAATGAATGGTGTAGTCAATGCCTATGCCTACCGAAACGCTCGCCACCATGGAGGTTCCTATGTTGAGCTTGATCCCCGCTAAAGCCATTACCGCGAAGTTGACAAGAACCGAAATGGAAAGGGGAATAACGGCTATAATGCCCGCGGTAAAGGACCGGTTCGAAACCGCGATGATGAGGAACACCATTACGACAGAAAAGATGACCGAAACAAGCTGGGACTGCACAACCAGGGTGTTAAGGGAAAACTCAACCAGGGTAACGCCGCCTACTACGGCTCTTACATTGGAGGGAAAACGGGCCTTGATGTAGCCGTCTATCGCGGCAAGCGCTGCACCGCTGTCATATTCGCCCCTGGTACGCAGCTGGATGGTGGATTTTATTCTGGTAGGCTCAAGCGGATCATTGGCGTATTCATCTATGCTTCCGGAAAGAAGCACAAGATAATTCGCGATAAGATCCCCCAGTTCCTCCCGGTTTTCTTTTCCGTATTTTGCCGGATCACAGGGTATCTCGTAATAGGCGGCTCCCTCATAATTGACAAGCCGTTTGAGTTCCCATACAAGATCGTTTGCGCTCATCGTCCCGGATTTTCCGCCCGCCCTGTCAAAGAGGTCAAGGAGTTCCTCCTGTGTGTATACCTTTTCCCCTCCGCCGCGAGGCTCCCCGGCAGCGCCGGAAAGGGAATCCATCGCGGCGGCCGGCAGGCCGCCGTCCTGTTTGCCTGAACCGAAACTGGAATCGTCCTCATCAAAACCAAAGCCGCCAAAACCAAAAACGGGCAGTTCTTCCGCGCTTTTGCCGTTTCCGCCGTTTTCCCGTCCGGATGAAACGCCGGGCGCAAGTCCTTCGGGACTCTCACCGGCGTTGAACACCTGGTTTATCCGTTTGACAAGGGAAGTAAAATCCATGACCTTGCCAACCTGGGGGACCCGTTCGGAAAGGTACGCGCCAAGCCCGTCCACGGCGGCAAGGGAATCCGGATGCAGAAGCGTCTGTGAATCGTCCGCCTCCACGACAACGCTGACGGTTTTTGAGCCGCCGAATTTGTCCCGGATAAAAACATCCGACCTGTAAATGTCCGTGTCATCCCTGAAATACTCTACAAACACATTGTCAATGACAAGCCTTGAAAGGCCGAAAAGGGCGGCAACGGTGACAAGGACGGTAAGGCCTATAACAAAGCGCCTCTTCCTCACGGCTTTCATAAGGCCCGCGGCCACAGCCGCGCTGAAGGGATCTTCAGCCGGATGATCCGGATCATCCCCTCTCGCCCCGTGACGCCTGGGGGAAGCGCCCCCGGAGGACGCGGGCCCCCGTATAATAAGGAGCGAAGGGATAAGGGTAAGCGCCACGGCAAAGGAAGCAAAGACCCCGAAACTCGAAAAAAAACCGAATTCCCTTATAGGCACGACGGAAGTAAAACAGAACGAAAAGAAACCGGCAAAAGTAGTAAGCGCGGCAAGAAATACGGGCTTTCCTGTCTTCCGCAGAAGCTCAAAGACAAGTTCGCGGTGCTCTTCGCGGTTCAAGATCCTGCCGCCCGTATCCGCGATATAATGGGTAACCACATGGATGCCGTAGGCGCTTCCCACCGCGACAAGGATGACGGGCAGCACCGTCGTAATGACCGACAGCTTCACCCCGAAAAGGGGCATCGCGCCTATGGACCAGATGACGGCGACAACAACCGTAAGCAGGGGAAGAACCACCGCGGAGAATTTTCTGAAAGAAAAAAACAACACCAAAAGCACTACCGCGATAACAAGGGGAACGAGCAGCCTGAGATCGGAAGTAACCGCCTCGTTGATGGTAGCGCTGATAACGGGCATTCCCGTCACATAGACCGCGGCGGCGCCGTCAAACATTTCCCTGGCCTTGTCCCTGATAAGGATAAAGCTGGCTATTACTTCCGGTTTTCCCGCGTCGTCCGAACTGACATCAAGGGGCACAAGGATCTGGGTAGAAGTAAAATCGTCGGAAACAAGGGATCTCCTGTACATGTCCCATGAAAGGACGCGCCGTTTGAGTTCCGCGATTTCTTCCGGGCTTCCTGAAAATTCCTTTCCCGTGAGTTTTTCAACCACAATGGAGATGCCGTCTGAAGTAATGTAATCGGTATTGGTGATGGCTTTAACGTTTTCGACAACGGGAATTTCCTCAACCCACTGTACAAAGCCGTCTACGAGGCCCAGAAATTCCCCCTCAAAAACGGTTCCGTATTTCCGTTCCAGTCCTATCAGAATAAAAAGGGAACTTCCGAAGGTGTCGTCTATGTCCCGCGATACGGCAAGGGCGGGATCGTCTTTTGGAACAAAACGGAGGTTGTTGTTGTCAAGTTCCGCCCGTGGCAGCCGGGCGGCAAAGAAAACCGTTATGACGGCTATGACGGCAACAATCAGCCAGGGATACCTGAAAAATTTCGCCACTGCGTTCCCCTCGTTTTTTCAATGATTTTTATCAATCTTTAATTCCGGGAGCTTAAGGTCCGAAAGATCCGTTCCGTTCGCGGCTATGCCCCGCAGAAAAATCTGAAAAAGATTTGCCAGTTCCCCAATGGCCCACTGGTAGTCGTTGCCGCTTTTCGGCAGCTTGGCGGCGGTTTCAACAACATAGGAAAAAAACGTTATGAATGTCCGGGAAATTGAGGCGGGCTTTACATCTTCGGCAAAAATGCCATCCTCTACCCCCTTTGTAAAAAGATTTACAAGCAGGGAATAAAACGCGTAATTGGAACCCGCGGGCGACGGGGAATCCCTTTCTATGGGAACAAAGGGGAAATCAGGCGCCAGATATTTTTTCATGCTGAAAATGACCAGCATGTCATCCGATTCCCCGAACAGATCCAGGTAACAATCCCAGATGAGCTTCAGCGTATCAACAACCGAAAGTCCGGGCCCCTGCCTGGAACGGAAATAATTGATAAACTGAACTCCCGCTATATCGCATATTTCCCTGAAAAGCAGATCCTTGCTGGGAAAATAGAGGTACAGGGTCGCTTTGGAAAGCTCCGCCTTTTTGGCTATATCCACCATACTGACCTTCTCTACGCCGTGTTCCAGGATGAGTTCCTTGGCGCACCGCATGATCAGGTCTTTCCGCCCCGCCTTTTCTCTTTTTTTTCTTTCAATAATCCCCATAATTGTTCTTTATAAATGAACCGATAATTGCTGTAAATAACGATCCGCCGCCGTATTCCTTGTATAATAAACTACGGGAAAGGATGACTTTTGTCAAGAAGCAGGCGGAAAGATATTTTTAAAGGGAGGTATTTTCTGTTCAAAAAAAACCGTTTCGCGGCCCTGTCCGCTTTCGCGGCTCTGTGCGCCGTTTTTTTCACCCTGCCGGCAGCCTGTTCCTCCGTTCCTGAAGAGCCTGAAAAGATTGAAGAGCCCAAAGAGATTGAAACCGGGGACACACGGGAAACAGCCGGAGCGGCCGGAGAAGATCCCGCCGGACTGCCCCCGGAAAACAGGGAACTGCCCGTTTCCGCCTTTGCCGAAGTCTGGGGCTACCTCATAAACGGGCGGGAGGCTGACTTTCGCGGCGGCATGCCCCTTACCGATATAGGGTACTTCGGCGCGGAAATAGACACATACGGCAAGCTGACCGGCGTGCCCAATCCCCGGAATGTCAGGGGTTTCGGGGGCAGGATTCACATGGTGGTAGCCTGTAACGGCAAGGCGCTTTCCCATTTTGCCCTCGCTGAAGGAAGCCCCGAACGCAGGGCGCTCATTGCCGATCTGCTCAGGACGGCGGAAAATTTCGACGGCCTCCAGATAGATTTTGAGAACATTCCCCAGCGGGACGGCCGGCCTTTCCTGTCGTTCCTCGCGGAACTGCGCGCGGGACTCCCCGGCAAGCTGTTTACCATAGCGCTGCCGGCCCGGACGCGCGCCATAAACGCCGATGTCTACGATTATGTGAAGATAAAGCCCCTCGTGGACCGCATCCTTGTCATGGCCTATGACGAACACTGGTCAGGCAGCAGGCCGGGGCCGGTCGCCTCCATGGACTGGTGCAGACGGGTAGCCGAATATTCACTTGAGGTTGTGGGCAGGGAAAAACTCATCATGGGCCTCCCCTTTTACGGCCGGGCCTGGGGACACATCAGCCCCTCACGGGCCTACATTTATTCCGGCATACAAACAATCATCGATGAAAACAGCGTTCAGGACATACGCCGGGAAAACGGCGTTCCCTCCTTTGACTATGACGTTACCGTATCGGTCAAGGTTTACTACGAGGACGACTATTCCCTTTCGGCGCGTATGGAAATGTACCGTTCAATGGGAGTGCGGGCCGTAGGTTTCTGGCGTATAGGACAGGAAATCCCCTCGATCTGGGACCTCATACAGCTTATTGACAATAACGGCTAAACCCGCTACCATACACACACGCGGCCATGGTGGAACTGGTAGACACGCCAGCTTGAGGTGCTGGTGCCGAGAGGCATGGAAGTTCAAGTCTTCTTGGCCGCAAATCCTTACAGGATAAAGAATTAGCCTGACCGAAAACGGAAGGCGTATCACACGAAAAACCCCGAGGTACACTGCGAGGTACATTAATATCTCAGTACCTTGGGGGAAGGAAGATGATATGCATCCGTTCCATGCTGATTATGCCAGAGAATAGATTGATAAATACCGGAGAAAAGGCGGGAAATTCCGGGAATTTGAGGGATTTACCGGGATTGAGATATTAAAAGACTTGCACACTGTGTAATAAAAAGGGCCGCCGGGGCAAATAAAAAAGGCGGTTTTTAGGCCTTCACGGATCAATTAATAATAAAAATTATAGCATTTTTACGACTTTCATGAAGCAAGATTCTCCTGATGAACATAGAGCAAAGGCTCCTGACGGTCAATCCTTTTTCACGGCCGGGGAAGGGGCTGCAGACGGCCAGGGGGATAGTCATTCATTGGGTAAAGAATCCCGGGACCACGGCACTCCAGAACCGGAACTATTTTGAAGGGCTCAAAAACCAGTCCCTGAATAACCCGAAAGCCGTATTTGCCTCGGCCCATTTTGTGGTGGGGCTGGCGGGCGAAGTTATACAGTGCCTTCCGCCTGATGAAATGGCCTATCATGTAGGGGCCAAGGTGTATACCCCGGAAGCGTTAAGCCGGCTCGGGCATTACCCGAACAACTGTACCATCGGGATCGAACTCTGCCATCCGGCATGGGACGGGAAATTTACCCCAGAGACCTGGATGTCCGCTGTGGAACTGGCGGCGTATTTTGCCCGGCTATCCGGCCTTGATCCCTTAAAGGATATATGGCGGCATTATGACGTTACCCTCAAGGACTGCCCCAAATATTTTATTGAACACCCGGAAGCATTCGAGCGGTTCAAGCTCGATGTAAATATAGAAAAGGGAGAAAATCCCGAAGGAGAACAGGAATGAATGTACTGAGTTTACTGCCTGTTTTTATTTTGACAGCGATTTTTCTGGTGGTGGTCTTTACCGAACTCGTCAAAAAGCTGGACAAAAAAGACAGGCTCAGGGGGTACCGGGTGTATATACCCCTGGCGCTTTCGTTTGGCGCATCCTGCTTGCTGCGGATCGGCAACTTTTTTGTTTCCGCCCAGATGTGGTTCTGGTGGGCGGTGATTTTCGGGTTTTCCGTATTTGCCTATGAGGCGATACTGAAAAAACTGGAATCGGCGTTTACCAAAAATGGATAAGCTGTATATCGCGCTTTCCATAATCGCGGCCGCCGTCATTGGAGGCCTCATCGGGAAATTTTTCCGTTATGAAAAACGGTCACTCTCCGGTGAAGAAGAAGCCGGAAAGGCAAAGGAAAAAAAGCAGGATGAAATCAAAAATACTCCCGCTTCTGATCTTGTTGCCGCTGATCCTGACGCCGGCAAGTTACGCGCAGACGCCGCCGGAATTGCCGGGCGGGCAAAACAGCGGTTACGGGATAGAACCGGGCACATTATATCCCGGCTCGGCGGTACTGGAGATACTGGCGGCGGCGGAAAATGAAATTGACGCGGCGGTGGAAGAAGCGTATGCGGAAGGGTACAAGGCCGCGTCGCTGAGGTACGCTCCCGATACGGCATATTACGCCGCTTTAAGCGAAGGCATAAAAAGGGAACTGGCGTTTGAAAAGAAAAAAACAAAATGGTTTTGGCCTTCGCTTTTCATTGCCGGAGGGTTTTCTTTTTTTGGAGGGTTCCTGACGAACGCTCTGGTTGCAAGATAAAAAACGCCCGGGAAGGGCTATTCCCGGACGCCTTAATAAAACCGCGACATGACAAGTTTATCCTCAAAACTATAAATTTGTCAATCTTATTTCAGGCGGCCTTCAATGGAGATAGCAAAATTTATTCTTACCGCGGTTGGAACGTTTCTTTCAGTTTTTGCCCTTTCTTTTACCGTGTTCCAGTACTGGCGGAAAAAACAGGACGAGAAGTTCAACATCTTGAAGGAATCCTTAAAAGGGGAAGTTCAGGGGGAACGGGATGCCCGGAAGGAATCCCTGGAACGGCTGGGGAAGCGGATAGAGAACCTTGAGAACAACGTGATGCAGGACCTCCAGCGCCGGATGAGTACCATCGAAGGGGAGCTCAAGGGTATGCGGAATATCCTTGAAAAGATCCAAGGCTGGTTTGTCGACAACACCCCCACCGGCGGAGGGCGCCGTGGATAATATTTTTCTGCCGAATCAGCGCATCATCATACTTCAGGGACTTGAGAAAGACGCCGGGCGCTCCCTCTCAAATGAAATGCTGCAAAGATTACTTCGCTCCTACGGCCATAACTGCGGGATAGCCGAGGTGAACCGGCACATCAACTGGCTTGAACAGCGGGGCTATGTGAAAGCGAACCGGCTTGAAAATTCGGGGCTCGTTATCGCGGAGATGCTAAGGCCGGGCATTGACGTGGCGACCGGGTTTGTCCGGGCGGAGGGGATAGACCCGCCGCTTCAGGAGGACTGATGGGCCAGAAAAGCGCGGTGGACCGGCTCCCGGAAAAGCTCCGAAATAAACTCCTTGAAATGCTCCACAATCCGGCGGTTACCCAGATGGAAATCGTGGACGCTATCAACGCCGAGGCGGGGGAACCGCTGGTGTCAAAAAGTTCCCTGAACCGCTACGCCCAGCGGATGAAAAAGTTCGCCGAGAAGAACCGGCAGGCCAAAGAGGTGGCGGACGCTTACATCGAAAAGTTCGGCGCGGAGGATAGAAACAAGCTCGGCAAAGTGGTGAACGAACAAATCCGGCTGGCCGCCTTCGACCTTATTTCAGAGATTGATGAACTGAAAGAATCAGGCCGGATGGACCCGGAGCTTATCACCGAAATCATTTTCAAGGTTTCCCGGGGGCTCAAAGACCTCGAACAGGCGGAAAAACTCAACGCCGAACGGTCGGAGACTATCAGAAAAGCAACCCTGGCCGAGGCCGCCGAAATCGTGGAACAGAACGCCAAGTCTGACGGCCTTACCGCGGAGACCGTGGAGAAAATCAAAAAGCAAATTCTGGGGTTGTAAGTATGTATAAAACATTTTGCAGAGCCTTCTATTTGATATTTTGCGTTATTGTATTTGTTCCGCTTTTACTCATTCTTTTTATTCTGGGCGGCATTGACGCTGTTACCGGTACCGAACTACATGAAAAATTTATAAATTCGACGGGCAAAATTCTTGACAAGGTAAAGCATGACTGACGACATTCTTCTCCCTTATCAAAAACGCTGGATTGAAGACGCCTCCGAAGTAAAGGTCTGGGAGAAGTCCCGGCGTATCGGCGCTTCGTATGTGGAGGCGCTGGCCTCGGTACTGGAAGCATCCAAAAGCAAAGAGGCCGGGGGGCAGTCGACCTATTATCTTTCCTACAGCAAGGAGATGACCCAGCAGTTCGCGCGGGACTGCGCCTTCTGGGCGAAGCATATCAACGCCGCCGCCTCTGAAGTGGAGGAAGTGGCCATTAAGGATGAAGACAAGGACATCACTGTTTACCGCATCCGCTTCGCGTCAGGCTATGAAATATGGTGCCTCCCCTCGGTGGCCCGGTCGCTCAGGTCCAAACAGGGCAGGGTGATTATCGACGAGGCGGCATTTGTAGAAGACTTGGGGGAACTCTTAAAGGCGGCTATGGCCCTTTTGATGTGGGGCGGCTGCGTGCGGATTCTTTCCACCCATAACGGCGATGACAATCCTTTCAACGAACTGATCAAAGAAATTCGGGATGGGAAGAAAAAGTATTCCCTCCATACCACGACCATAGACGACGCCCTGGGGGAAGGCCTGTTCCAGCGGATATGCCAGGTGAAGAAGGAACGATGGGCGCCGGAGATTGAGGCGGAATGGAAAAGTACGCTCTTGGGGCAATACGGGGACGCCGCCGACGAGGAGCTGTTCTGCATCCCCGTCCGGGCCGGGACCCGGTACTTTCCTTCGGTGCTGCTGGAAGCGGTTTCCGATCCCTCTGTCAAAGTCATTCGCAAAACCTGTGATGATACTTTCACCTTTGCAAAAAAAGAGGCGCGGGTAAAAGAGTTTGAGAAGTGGCTGAAGCATGAAGTCAGGGACATCCTCAAAAGCAAGACCGGCCCGGTATATCTGGGGGAAGACTTTGCCCGGTCCGGGGACCTTACCTGTATTTTTCTGGATGAACTGTTACCCGCCGGGAAACTGCTGACCTTTTGCGTAATTGAATTGCGGAACGTGCCCTTTGACCAGCAGTGGCAAACCATCCTGTATCTTATGGAAACCCTGCCCAACTTTGCCGGGGGCGCGTTTGACAGCCGGGGGAACGGCCAGATGATCGCCGAGTATGCCGCCCAGGAATGGCCGGGGTATGTTCATCAGGTGATGATCTCCGCGGGGTGGTACGCGGAGAACTTCCCCAAACTCAAAGGCCGGATGGAAGACGGAAAGACCAGCATCCCCGACGATGTTTTTATCCGGGAAGATTTCCGGGTAGTGGGATTGAAAGCCGGGGTTCCCCGTGTGCTGGAACGTTCCGGCGGGCCGCGGGAACGGCGGCACGGGGACGGGGCCATCGCCAAACTGATGGTTACCTTCGCGGCGCTTGAAGACGAGGATCAGGGGTATCACGAATACAACTACGAACCGGTAGCAACAGGCAACCGGTTCCGGAAAGGATGATATATGGGATTAATGCTGGGAGATTGCGTCAAGTTATTGCCGTACATCCCTTCCGGTTCCATAGATGCTATTTTGACCGATCCTCCGTATCTTTATTTGAAGGGGCACTCTTTTGACAGGCCGTTTGATGAAACAGTGTTTTTTTCTGAATGTAACCGAATATTGAAAAATGACGGCTTTATAGCCCTCTTTGGCCGGGGCACGTCGTTTTACCGCTGGAATACACGCCTTGCGGAAATGGGGTTTGTCTTCAAAGAGGAGATTGTGTGGGACAAACGGCGCACAACCGCCCCCTGCATGGCTCTTTCCCGGATACACGAAACCGTATCGATCCACGCCAAGAAAATCGGGAAGATACGGAGGACCAAGGTGCCCTATGTGGAGCAGAAACAGTTTGACCTTGAATCTATTGTCAACGATGTCAAACGGATTAAAAGCGCCATAAACAACGAGGCGGGATTAAACAAAATTATATCTTTCCTGCAGGGCGGGGCATTATATGAATACGAGGCTATAGACAAAAATTGTGTAACCCAGCAGCCGGGGATTAAAAAACCCGATAGGGCGGCGGCAACAGTAAGCAGCATGAGTACCGGAATGAAGGAAAAGTCCATTATTTATTGCGATGTGAATAATAAAAGAACCGGAACGGTGGTAAGAAAAGATTTTCCGGCAAAAGACCGGGGTGTCTGCACGATAGAAATGATAGGCGGCGGGATGAGGGAAAAATCAATCATTATTGAAAAATCAGATTATTATAATTTTGTCCACCCCACCGAAAAGCCCGTCCGCCTTGCCGAGCGTATCATCGCCCTCATATCAGATCCCGGAGATACTATATGCGATCCCTTCATGGGTTCCGGTTCTTTCGGGGAGGCCGCTGTCAGAACGGGGAGGAAATATATCGGCATGGAAATTGAGAAAAATTATTTTCAAACCGCCAAAAAGAGACTCTCGGAGGAACTGCCATGAGATTAAAAAACCCTTTCAAAAAACGTAGCAGCGTTCAGGGCTTGCCGGAACCGCCGGGCGGGGAAGAACCGGAAACCAGCCAGCTTGCCTTTGCGGTTCCCAATTCCAACCGCTCCCTGTGGAGCGGCGGCCTGGTCCGGGGGCTGACCCCGGAAAAGCTGGCGTCAATATTGGACGCCGTACGCCAAGGGGAAACGCCGGCGGAATATCTTGAAATCGCCGGGGAACTGGAACAGCGGGACGCCCATTACCGGTCGGTATTGTCTACCCGGAAACACGCGGTGGAGGGGCTCCAGATATTCGTGCAGGGCACGGGTGATTCCGCACAGGAGAAGGAAATCGCCGCGGCGGTTGAGGGGGATATTCTCAACCACCCCGATATTATGGACCTCCGCAAAAACGCGCTGGACGCTTTGGGCAAGGGGTTTTCCGTCAACGAAATTATCTGGGATACTTCCGGCTCCCGGTGGAAACCCAAAACATTCCTCTTCCGCGACCCCCGCTGGTTCGCCTACGAAAAAGAAACCGGCGTCCTGCGCCTCCGGGAGCCCGCGGGCAACGGGATTGTCCCGCTTGAGCCGTTCCGCTTTGTCATTCACGAGCCGAACCTGCTGGCGGGCATGCAAATTACAAGCGGCCTTTCCTTTACCGCCCTCTTTTACTGGCTCATAAAAAATTACGACATCACCAGCTGGGCCGCCTTCGCGGACCGTTTCGGGTATCCGGTGCGGCTGGGGAAATACGGGAAGAAGGCGACAAAAGAAGATATCGCCACGCTGAAACGGGCGGTGGCCGCCATCGGTTCCGACGTTGGCGCGGTGATCCCCGATTCCATGATCATCGAGATTGTCGAATCAACAACTACCGGAACCAATTCGCTGGTGTACCAGAAACTGGCCGAATGGGTGGACAAGGAACTGTCCAAACTGGTGCTGGGCCAGACCGCCAGCGCGGAGGGGACGCCGGGCGCCCTGGGCGGGCAGCCGGGGCAGGAGGAGGTACGGCAGGACATTTGCCGGGCGGACGCCCTCCAGTTCGACCAGGCCATAAACCGGGACCTGGTAATTCCCTACGTCAATTTCAACTTCGGGGAACAGGCGGCGTATCCCCGGATTAAAACCAAACTGGTGGAATCGAAAAACGTCCAGATGATTGTCGATGCCGTCTCGAAACTGGCGCCCATGGGGCTTAAAGTCAAGAAAGCGGAGATGCTTACCCTGCTGGGCCTGAGCGCCCCCGCTGAGGATGACGAGGTTCTGGAACAGCCCGCCGTTCCGGCCGGGATGACGGGCTTTAATTCTGCCGAACAACGGCTTGCTTTAAACGCCGGGGAAGCGGCGGAAGTTCCTGACCCTGACCCGGTTGATCCCGGCGAAGATGCCGGCGGGTTTATTGCCGTCAGCGACGACATTGCCGGCGTGCTGGACAAGGCCTTGAACAAGGCTACGGATTTCAAGTCTTTTGAAAAAGAGCTGGAGAAGCTGGCCTCCGAATGGCCGGCGGACAAGATCGCCCGCCTTTTGGCGGTGGCGACCTTCAAGGCACGGGTCAAAGGCATGGAGGAGTTTGACACATAATGGCCGCTCCCCTGATCCCCAAAGAAGCCCTGGCGTATATCAAAAACAAAAAACTCTCCCCCGCTTTTTCATACAAGGACGTGTGGAACGAGGAACACGCAACCATGTTTACCGTTGCCAAGGCCATGCAGATTGACGTGTTAAGCGACATCAAAAGCGCGGCGGAGGCGGCCGTAGAAAACGGGGAGACGCTGGAATCGTTCAGGAAAAATCTGAAACCGGTCTTACAGGAAAAGGGCTGGTGGGGCAAGAAGGAGATGGCCGATCCCCTGACCGGTAAAACCGTGAACGCCCGGCTTGGCAGCGACAGGCGGCTTAAAACCATTTATGACACGAACACCAGGAGCGCGTATCAGGAGGGGCGCTGGGAACGGAGCCAGGCGTCAACTTCCCACCCTTACCTCATGTACCGGGTTGGCAATTCCCGGCATCACCGGCAGGATCATCTTGCCTGGGACGGGCTTGTTCTTCCCAAAGATGATCCTTGGTGGAACAGCCACTACCCGCCCAACGGCTGGGGCTGCAAGTGCCGGGTTATGGCCGTCTCTGAAGAACGGAAACAGCGGCTTGAAAAAAGCGGCGTTGCCGTTCCCCCTTCGGCTGATGGGGAACAGGGCTATACCGTGCCGGTACGGACACAGGCGCCCCCTGTGCGGTATAAAACTTTTTATAATGAGCGCAAAGGCGTTCTTGAGCGGATCCCTGAAGGCATCAGCCCCGGTTTTAACTGGAACCAGGGGCGCATGGGCCGTGATGTGCCGTTATTGCAACAGGCAATAAGTAAAACCAGAAATGAGGCGCCTGAACAGTTTGACAGTGTCGTTAAATCACTTATGGCCAATACCGTTAGAAAAGCCGATTATGATACTTTTATTCAAAAGGCTTTAACCCGGCAAACCGGCCAGCGGTCAATGGCCCCTGTCGGGATATTTGATAATAAAATCATTAAATCTTTAAAAGGCGAAGGCATTAATCTTGAGGAACAGAGTATTATCATACTGGAATCAAAACTGGTTAACGCCGGCAAATTCTCCGGAAGGCATACGGCACAGCAGAATGCGCCGGCCGAAAGCGACTGGCATAACCTGATGGATTACCTGATTGACGCCGCCGTCTTTTTGGACAGGCACGGCCTGATTTATTTAAGAAAACTGTCGGAAAGCAGGTACATGAAAATTGTTGTTGATCTTGACATAAAACCGAACGCTCACAGGGGCGCCGCCGTCAAACTGCCGAAAGTCGACACCATGTATTTACTGGATATTTCTTCGGAACATGACCGGGGAATTACCGAATATAACCGTATTATGAAACTAAAAAAAATAAGGTAAAAAAATAGCAGGATAACCTTGAGCGCTAACGTACAGCCGTTACCGCCTGTATAGTTTTATAGCCCGAATCCGAAGCTACGGGCTAAACCGTCTGCAAGGCATCCTGCCGTTCATAATTATAAGCTTTTAACAAATTCCCGTCAATAATAATTGCCGTTATATCATTTTGCCGTATGTTTTGTTTTATCCTGACCATGCTTTATGAACCTCCCTATTGTGGCTGGATGTCTTGGCGGGTAGACTCGTACCCGCCGTCCCTGCGGGGGTTTTCGGGCTAGGCCCCCGCAGGGTTTTTACAAGCCCCGGAAAAAAACATGGACACTACCGAAAAGATCAAAAGCAAAATTAAAAAGCTCCTTGCCCTGTCAAAATCGCCGAACGCCAATGAAGCGGCTCTTGCCCTTGAGATGGCCCAGAAATTGATGGAGAAATACAATATCGGCGCGAGTTCTGTTGGCCAGTTTGAGACCGGCAAAGAAGAACTGAAAGGCAACGGGGGCGAGCGTCCCCCAAAATATGAACTGGTTCTTACTGTTTGTGTCGCCAGGGCTTTTGGGTGCCGCAGTGCTTATGGCTTGGTAAAAACAAAAGACTGGTGGTGTTACGGCCATACATTTATTGGGATTGAACACCGGGCAAAAATCGCGGCCTTTATGGCGGAAGTCCTTTTACAAAAATTGAAATCCGCCAGGGCAAAGTATGTGCGGTCCTTGACCCGTGTAAAAAACCGGGGAAACAAAACGCGCCGGGCCGATGAATTTTGTATAGGCTGGGTAATGACGGTCATCGGGAAACTCAAAGACTTTGCCAACAGCCCGGAAGAAGAAAAGGCCATTGAAAAAGCCGTCCGGGAAGAAGGGTGGGGAGGCTCTGTCAAAGCCCTTGACCGGAAACCTTTGCGGCGGAACTGGGATGATTATTTTAAAGGGAAAAAAGCCGGAGCCGGCATTGAACTGCAGCACGGGGTTGAAGGGGAAGAAAAGGGAACGCGGCTCTTGCGGGGGGCGGTGTGATAGTTTTGTCAAACAGGATCGATTGAACTATAGGAGGTTTGTTATGCGGCCCCACGATCTGAGCGGGTAGCTAAAGAAAAAGGGCCTGTACTAAAATTTATGAAATAGCAGGGTAGAGCAGTTGGCAGCTCAAGGGGCTCATATCCCCTGTGTCGCCGGTTCGAGCCCGGCCCCTGCCAAATCCCTTAAATGATGCCAGGGAGGAAATCGGCGCCTCCTATTTGGCGGTACAGAATAACCGCATTAACCGGGGCGAAAATTATTCATACCCAACAGAGAAAACCGTAACATTCCCTAAATCTAGTACCGTACATTTGGCCCCATGGGGCAATTCGATTTCTTTCCCATGCTCTTGAGCAAAAATACTATTTATAAATTTTTCCATCTCATTATAAGTTTTTCCCGGCTCAAAAGTACCAATCATTGAAAATAAAGCGCCTATTGATTCTGCCCTAATTTCCGCATTGTTGGCACCGCTAATATAAAACATAAAACCATTAAGATAATATGGGGGAACCTTTTCAAAGGTTATTACTGCCTTCGCCGTTTCATTAATTATCAGATCAATGGAGTTTATTTTCTCCATTTCTTTTATATCCCATTTATTATTTTGGCTTGCCCTGAACCCAGGAGCGTTATAGTTATAAGCATCAACAAATTCTTGAATCGTCATCCGGTTTTGGTTTGTTGATTCTTGAATATTTTCAGGAAAAATGAGGGATACTAATTCCCAGTTGTCCTTGTCCACTTGCCGCACTATCCCTGAAAAACGTGTCCGTATCATTGCCCCAAAGGTATTTTGCGAATCTACCCAACTGCTTATCCGGTACTCAAATTCATCTTTTTCGATCGTGCAAGTCGGTTCGGTGATCCATTCAAATTTTGCTGAACCGGGACTTTTGAGCCGGTCTTTGACAAAGTTCTGCATCATGACATAGGCCATGGTTTTATTATCTTTCGTTTTCCAGGCATCGACATCATCAACCTTTTTTTCGATTGAACTTTCTGCTGGTCCGTCTACGGCTCTCACAATAAAAGCAACCCCAACAAACCCTACGCCTATTAAAAATATTGCAAGGATACCTTTATAAACTTTTTTTAGCTCTGTGTTGGCATTCCTTGTTTTTTGCGTTTTTATAAAGATATACGGTGTCACCGCGATTAAAAAAACACCACCCAAAAGTAATAAATAAAACATCCTACCCCTTTTCCTCACTCCACCTTCGTTATCGCGCAGTGTACCCTTCCGACGATTGAAAAATCTTCGCTCCCCTCCGATTCTTCCCTTGGGGGATACTTTGGATTGTCCGAAAGAACCACCACCTTTCCCGGCGCTTTGGTAAGCCGCTTCACAAACCCTGACCCGCCCATCCTGACAGCGTATATTCCTTCTCCTGACCAGCCGCAGGAATCGCAGACCACCATATCCCCCCGGTGGAGGGTCGGCTCCATGCTGTCCCCGTCCACCTCCAGGGCGGCGATATTCTCCCCATATTGGGAGAGATACCCCGGAACCCGGATAAGCGCCTTGGCCTCATCCGCCTCCGGCAGGGCGGCCCCCGGCCCGGCGGAAAGCTGTTGATTCAACAAGGGAACCACAAAAGAACCTTCGGGGAGGTCGGATGGGACATATATCGGCAACTTGTTAAGACCCTTGACTTGCTTACTGGCAACATAGTCCCGAGCTAAATCATTCCAAGACATATCAGGAGAGCGGGTTTTGCCGAACTCTAAGATGTCGTTGAGCGTTTCTTGCCCCAGCAAATTGGACATGATATTGGCGGTAAGCCCTGGAATGGTATAGCCTTTTTCTGCTAGAGAAAACAGGACTTTCATCGGAGGCTGGCTTTTTCCACTTTCATACCCAGACCAAGTCCTTTGAGGTATGCCTATCAAATCAGCTATTTTCTGCTGGCTTAAACCGGAAACATCTCTTATTTTTCTTAATTCTTTAGCTACATCAATCATAAATTTTCCATTTTAAGCATAAATACGCTTGACAATTTAGCCGATATAAGCTAATAATAAACTATCGGCTAACTAATTCGACATCTAAAGTCGTAAAAAACCGGCTGCCTACCAGCCGGTTAAGAATTCAAAGCCTGTTAGACAGGCAAAGGCAGGTGTCATTATGGCACAAAAACCATCCAGACACAAGCGAAAAATGCTCGGCATCCGCATCAAGCCCAAGGAGGGCCTGTGGATTAGTTACAAACTCCGGCTCAAAGGCATTACGGGCCGCAGTTTTGCTGCCAAATTTGGCGTGCGAGAATCAACTGCCAGTCAGGTTATCAACGGCAAACGCAGTTCCCGCCGTATTGAGACCGCCCTTTACGAAACCCTGGGCTACCCCTCCTTTGAGGCCATGATCGCCGCTGCCAGGGGGCATGACAGGGGCGGGGCATGATAAAGCAGACCTTCCGCTTGAATGATGGCAGTACCCCAACCTTGCCGATCGTCAGCCAAAAATCCAAGTGCTTTGACGAAATGGACATCCAGATTTCCAAGGTCATTGACACGGAAAACTTGGAACTTACCTCCTGTGGGGCCGTGGCCCCCTATCGGTACATCTACGAGGAAGTATCCAAAGACGATGCGGTGATATATGCCCGTTTCATGGGGGAAGACAATATTGCCAATAACTTCAAATGGGCGCTTAAAGGAGGTGCGGCATGATAGACAAAGGCACAGAGAACACCCTGAAACAAGCCGCGATACAGGATTTCTGCCGGGCGGTCAGATACCAGGATCAGTCAATTATTTCGATGACCTACGATTCCGACAGGGAGGCCGTACAGATCAAGTGTACCTGTGGATCGATATGGGTGGATGTAACTGGGAAAAACATCCACGGCATGCTTGCCGCCGTTCTGAAAGAAGTGGAGGATGACCAAGGGAGCGCGGCATGAAGATCAGAAGAAGGGACAGAGCGGCTTTTGCGGAATATCTTAAACCCCTCCGCTGTTTGGAACGGTCGTTCCAATCGGCCGGGGTGCCCGTTGAATTCATCGCCCGAAATTGGCTTGACCTGGGTAAGACAATCTATGTCGATTATCCGTTTTGCAAACACCGGATTACCCAATCCATCGAAGGCGATAGTCCTACCCAGGCGGTTAAGGATGTGGCCAGGGCGGTAATACCATGATCGCCTCCTAGAAAGATTTTTTCAATGCCGTGGAACAGATGCGGCAAAGCCAGAAAAAATATTTTCTCACAAAGACCCTGTCCAATCTCAACGCCGTCAAAGAACGCGAGGCGGCGGTAGACGCGTGTATTGAGCAAAAACGCGCCGAGCGGAATCGGCAGGAGCGGGGCAAACAGCTTGAATTATTTGGAGGTTACCAATGAATAACGAGTACATGACCGACAGCCAGGGCCGGCAGGTGCCGGCGGAACTGGTGAACGAAATTGACAAGCTGCGGGATCAGACGGTGCGCCGGATCGCCGAAGAAGCCATGAAGATGAAAGAGGTCCTTGCGGAATTCAAACAGCGCATCCGGGACGACATCTACACCTTCGCGGAACTTTCGGCCAGCCGGTACGGCAAGACCTGGGGCGGGAAGAAAGGGAATATTACCCTCTCCTCCTTCGACGGCGCGTTCCGGCTCGTAGTGGCCATGAAAGACGACATTGTTTTTGACGAGCGGCTCCAGATCGCCCGTGACATCATCGGGGACTGCATCAAGAAATGGAGCGGCGGCGCCCGGTCGGAAATACGGGTACTGGTGAACGACGCGTTCCAGGTGGACAAGGTGGGTAAGATCAACACCGCCCGTGTCCTGGGCCTCCGCCGCCTTGAGATCCACGATCCCGACTGGCAGGAGGCCATGCGGGCCATTACCGAAAGCATACAGGTTTCCGGGAGCAAACAATACCTCCGGTTTTATAAGCGGGACGAAAACGGGGAGTATCACCAGATACCCCTGGACGTGGCGGCGCTGTAAGCCGTTTTTTTGGGAGGAAAACAATGACGGGATTTTTATACCGCCGGGCCGTGGCCTTAAAGGAACTGGGCGAGCGGCGCCGCTTGGACTGGCTTATCAGGCTGGGCCTCAATTTCAGGGAATGGGTGATGAAACATGGAACAATCAAAGTTAAATAGCCAGGAGCGGGTTCTGGTTATCGTGGAGGAACTGGTTGAATGCCAGATTCTCGGCATGACCAACAAAAGCCTCGCGTCCGAAACAAGAACTTCAGAGGCGAACGTCTGCCGGGATTTGAAAATTCTCGAATCCCGCGGATGGATTGAGAAAGCGCCCGACGGGCGCTGGCGGCTGACCCCGAAGTTCGGCGGCTTCTCCGGCCAGATCATCAAAGGCTTCCAGGTTGCGAAACTGCGGCTAACGGAAGATGAAGCGCGTTACGCTTCGGCAATGCAATAGGGAGGACATTGTGAAGAAAAAATATGAAGGGCTTTTTTGTTGTCCCTCATCGGACGGGAACTTTGCCAGCGCAATAGAAGACTTGAGCGTTGACGAACTGGAATCATTCAAGGCTGAACTTATTACCCGCGACCTTGACGAACATTGCCACAAGGGGCGGATCAATGCGGTGGCGAAAGAAATCAGGCGGAGGGGTTCAGGCAGCACGGAAATGGTTGCCGTAGTGAAACTGAAAGAGGAGCTTCAGGAGGCGGACCGCCTGTATCTGGACGGCAAACCCTACGACCTGGACCGGATTGACAATGAGGTTTCGTTCTTTCAGGCGCAGGCAGGGGAATCGCTTCTGGAAATCGGGAAGCGGCTTATTCTGGTGAAACTCCACGAGGACCACGGCAAATTTCTGGCATTTCTGGAGAAACAGAACATGGGGGCGCGTTCGGCACAGTACGCGATGCTGGCGGCGAAGAGGTTTTCAAATACGAAATCGATTTCGTATTTGGGAACCACCAAGATGGTAGCACTTTCGGTTCTGGACGATGATTCTGTCCAAACCCTTGAGGAAGGGGGAAAAATCGCGGGGGTCACCGCGGACGATATAGAAAAAATGTCCGTCCGGGAGCTGAAAGATACCCTCCGCAAAGAGAGGGAGAAACGGAAAAAGGAGAAAAAAGCCCAGGAAGAGGCCATTTCAAAAAAAGAAGAAAAGCTTAACGAGATGGAACAGAAGCTCCGCTACCAGGAACCGCCCACGAAGGAACAGCTTGCGGCGGCAGAACTCGAACCCCTCAAGAAAAAACTCTTTGAACATCTCCTTGAGGCCCAGTTCCACCTTGACGAGGCTGTCAATGTGGCGGCGGCGGCCCAAAAGGTCGAGGGGGCTACGTTCCCCCAGCTCCAGGAATGGGCCAAAGCCCATTACGAACAGCTTGCGCCCATCGGGGATCTCTTTGAGGAACTGGACCAGGCCCTGAACAACTGCGGGCCGGATAAAAAAGAGTAAGGGGCGGATATGTACCGGGAATATGCCGAGCGGATGGAAAAGGCGGAAACAGCGGCGGAACGGAAGGCAACCATAGACGAGATGCGCCGGACCTTCGGCTTCTCCGCCGCGAAGGCATACAAGGTATTACAGGAAGCGGGGTGGGAATCGGGCCGGAAAAAACGGCGGGACGCCGGGACTTCCGCGCTGGCGCCGGAGGCACTGGATCAGGCGGCGGCCCTTATCAGAAACGGGCTGCGGAAAAACGGCAAGCCTACCATGCCGGTTACCATGGCCCGCAAGATTCTCCTTGACAACGGGGTTGACATCCCCGTTGAAAACAGCCGCCTCCGCCAGCTTCTGCGGGAAGCGGCCATGACCGCCGAAAGCGCCAAAGCCGCTTCACCCTATCAGCGGATGCGGAGCCTTTACCCTAACCACGTTCACTTTACCGATCCTTCGTTAGCGCTTCTCTACTTTGCCCCCGGCGGGAAACAGCACGTCCTCCGGGATGACGAGGTGTACAAAAACAAACCCTTTCTGGAGGGCAAAGAAAATTTAAAATGCTGGCGTTACGTGCTGACGGATCATTACTCCGCTTCGCTGTGCGTCCGGTATTACGCGGCCCGCGGGGAAACCGCGGCCAACATGTATGACTTCCTCCTGTACGCCTGGGGCAAGAAAGACAATCCCGCCTATGTGTTCCACGGCCTCCCGGAGTTCCTCTATTGGGACAAGGGAAGCGGGAACATCAACAAGCCCACCGCAAACGCGCTGGCCGCCCTGCGGGTACGGACGGACACCCACAAGGCGGGGAACCCCCGGGCCAAGGGGCAGGTGGAGGAAGCCAATAACCTCGTGGAAACCCACTTTGAGTGCATGCTCAAGCTGGAAGAAGTTCATTCGGTTGAAGAACTGAACGACGCCGCGGAGCGATGGTGCGCCGCCTGGAACGCCAACGAATTAAGCAACTTTGATTCCCGCCTCCGCCGGGGCGGGAAGATCATCGGGTCCCGGGCCTGGATATGGAACCACATCACGGCGGAACAATTAAGGGAACTGCCGGACCGGGAGATCTGCCGGGCGATTTTCACCACGGGCATACAGGCGCGCCGGGTGGCCGGGGATCTGACCGTAAGCATCGTACACCCTCAAACGAAACAGCCTACCCGCTACAGCCTTGCCGGCCTGCCGGGCATCATCACCGGGCAGGATGTAAACGTCCAGCCGGTACTGGTGGAAAGCGAGCCTGTCGTGGTGGTGAGTTACAAACACCAGGGCGAAGTCATCAGCAGGGAACTTGAGCCCGTAGCATACGCAACAAACGGCTTTGACCTTTCCGGCGCGGTGTTCGGGGAGGAATACAAACGCCAGGGAGAAACCGCCAGGGAACAAAACGCCAAACGCCTGGACGCCATTGCGGGAACGGAGGCCGGGGGGAAACCCTTTGCCTCTGTTACCGGCGGTGAAGGTTTCAAAACCCACAGCCTGATTAACCCGGAAGGAAGCCCTTTCATCAAACCGCGCACCGGGGAACGGATCGCCATTGCCCAGCCCGATCACGTGGAAATCCACGACATCCTTATCAGCCATTTCGAGGCCGCCAAACAGGTCAAGGCCCGGAACGGCTGGCTCCCGGAAAGTTTCATCAGCCGGATGAAAGCGGCGTACCCCGAAGGGGTGCCCTCGTCCCTCATTGATGATATCGCCCATGACGAAGCCGGCGGGGACGCCGCGCTTTCCATTTAGGAGGCATAATGCTTAACCTGAACACCCGGAAAGTTTTCGGGATTTTCAAAGACCCTTTTACCGATGACGTTATCACCGCCGGTGACGTGTACCTCAATGACGGTTCCCGGTTCGCCGCGGAGTATCTTTTCCAGACCGCCAGGGCGGGCGGCATGCTGGCCCTCGTCGGGGAGAGCGGGTCCGGCAAGAGCACCATCCGCCGCCTTGCCATAGACCGCTGGCAGCTTGAGGACCAGAAGGTCCGGGTCATAAGCCCCCGGATCATCGACAAGGGGCGGCTCACGGCAAGCCTTATCTGCGACGCGGTTATTGCCGACTGTTCTACGGAAAAACCCCGGCGCACGCTGGAAGCCAAGGCCCGGCAGGTGGAACACATCCTCACCAATTCAAGCCGTTCCGGTTTCAGCCACGTCCTGATGATCGAGGAAGCCCACGACCTTTCGATTCAAACCCTGAAATACCTCAAGCGTTTTTGGGAACTGGAAGACGGGTTCAAAAAATTACTGGCGATTGTACTTATTGGCCAGGTGGAGATGAAGGCCAAACTTGACGAAAGCAGAAACTGGGAAGCCCGGGAGATCATCCGGCGGATGGAGATACTGGAACTGGAACCTTTGAACGGGAAGGAGATCGCCGGATACCTCGGCCTGAAATTTGCCCGGCTCGGCAAAGAGCGGAACAGCGTTTTTACGGATGACGCCTGTGAAGCCCTGGCCCGGAAACTCCAGCGTCAGACCCGCAACGGCGTGGTGTACTCGGTGGCCTACCCGCTCCTGGTCAACAACTGGGCGCGGAAAGCCATGAACCTGGCCGCCTCCATGAAGGTGAAAACCGTGGACGCGGATGTCGTAAACAGCCTGTAAAGGGCGGGAGGGGAACTGAATGGACGTCGAAAAAATCAATGCTGATGAACAGTTGCCGGCCCCCGCCAGGCCGCGGGTAGTGGTAGTTTTTGATACTCGGGCGGAATTTGGCGAGTTTGAAAACTACGCCAAATCAAAAAGTCTCGACGTAAAATCTTTCCTGAAATTCGCGGGCAGAACCTACATGGATAAATACCCACGGGTTTCACGGAAGACCCCGTAGGGCTGTACAGCCCTACGCATAACCGGGGGTGTTTTTGATGAAGCACGGACAGGCAAAAAACCCGGCGGAACGGCGCGCGAAGCTCATTCAGCTGATCCACGTCGGCCGGAACAAACTGGGCCTTCCGGATGACGTGTACCGGGCTTTGCTCCAGGGCGCAGCCGGGAAAGAAAGCTGCGCCGATATGACCGTCCCGGAACTTGACCGCGTTTTGAAAGCCATTAAGGCCGCGGGGTTCCGGGTGGAAAAAAGGATGCCCCTGAGACGGGAGGAAACAGGCGGGGCCAACGCGGAACAGCTTTCTTACATCAAAGGAATGTGGGAACTGGCCGCGCGGAACAAAACGGAAAAGGCCCTTGACGCCTTCATTAAACGGATAGCCCATGTTGACAATATCCGTTTTCTGGACGTGCGTGCCGCCCAAAAAATGATCCTTGCCCTCCGGGCCATGACGGAAAAAGCCGGATATGACCCGGGCGGCATACCGGGGGGAATATTATGAAAATTAAAAACTATGACGGCAGGTCCGTTGTGGCGGACATGATAGACGGGTGCAGCACCGTGGCGGGCCGTCCCTCCGCCGTCAGGGCGGTCAGGGAAATCTGCCGCTATTTCGGAGGGCAGTGCGTCTATATCCCGGCGCACAAAACGACCGGAAGGACAGCGGAAGAACTGCACGGCCTTCTCCGGGATGCCGCGGGAGATCCCGGCGCCGATCTGATGTTTGAAAAAATCATGGCGCTTTTCGGCGGCTACCAGGTTTATATCCCCATGGAAAAATACGCCTTCCGGGGTACTATCGCCCGTGAAATTTACGAGCGTTATGACGGGAACAATGAAACCGTCGGCGATCTCTGCCGGGAATACGGAATCAGCTTTAACACCGTGTACAGGCTGTATTATGAGGGCCGGGGCGAAAAGAGCCAGATGCAGTTTGATTTTACGGAAAAATAAAATAATCAGCGTTATATCAAAAGCGCCCTCTTGAGGCGGTAGACTGCCGGCATGGAATCAGGCAGTCTTTTTTTGCCTCTGGAAAACAAGCAGGGGGAAATCCCCAAACGGGTACAGCTCCTTCCCCCCGGCCCCGTTATAAAAGGGCGGGACGGGCGCGCATGGATTATGAGGGACGCCGGGACAGTCGCGGAAGCTTCCAACGCATGGCTGCCCAATCATTCCATTGACGAAAACCACGCGGTAGACCTCAAAGCCCCCAGGGGGGAATCCTCCCCGGCCTTCGGCTGGTTCAGCAACATCAGGGCGGAAACAAACGGCTCCGTATGGGCGGACGCGGAGTGGACACCGGAAGGAGCGGAGGCCGTTTCCGCTTTGAAGTACCGGTACCTGTCTCCCGTACTGCTTCATAACGCGGCGGGGGAAATCACCGTCATCGCGCGGGCGGCGCTGTCAAACAATCCCAACATCGACCTTGAGTCTCTTAATTCACAAATGCCGGAACCGGCAAAGGAGAAACATATGGATAAAATTCTTGCGGCCCTCGGTTTGCCCGCGGCCGCAACGGAAGACGAAGCTGTTGCCGCGATTGCCGGCCTTACAACCAGCCTCAATGCCGCGAAGCCCCAGGCGGTGGACCTGGCGGCCTACGCCCCCCGCACGGACCTTGCCGCCATGGAGGCAAGGGCGGTCAAAGCGGAAACCGAACTGACCGCTCTTAACGCGGCCAAATTCAAGGCCGAAGCCGAGGGCGTGATCGGCCAGGCCGTCAAAGACCGGAAGATAGCCCCGGCAAGCAGGGACCAGTACCTGAGCCTGTGCGCCACGGAGGAGCAGCTTGAAAACCTCAAAAAGGTTTTCGCCGCAAGCCCGGCGGTTATCGGCGAAGGGGCACAGGCTCCCGCCGGCACGCCCCCGGGAACCCAGGCGGCTTTGAACGCCGCTGAACTGGAAACCGCCAGGGCCGCCGGTTACACGGAAGAGGAATGGAAAAAGCTGAAGGAGGCCCGGAAATGATCATTAAAAACGAAACCTTAGAAGCCCTCCGCACGATGGTGCGGGGGGAATTTGCCGCCCGGATGGCGGAACTCTCGGTTGATCCCCAGTACCAGTCGCTGGCGACGGTCATCACCTCAAACACTGCGGGCAATACCTACGGGTGGCTCGGCAAGTTCCCCCACCTGCGGGAATGGATCGGCAACCGGGTGATTAATTCCATCAAGGAAAGCGCCTATGCCATTGCCAACAAATTGTACGAGGCAACCCTCGGGGTAGCCCGGACGGACATCGAGGATGATAACCTCGGCATTTACCGGCCCCTGGCCCGCGCCCAGGCCGACGAGGTAATCGCCTTCTTCAACCGGCAGATTGCCGCCCTGCTTTCCCGGGGCTTTACCAGCCTCGGCTACGACGGCCAGCCCTTCTTCGACGCCGAACATCCGGTATACCCCAGGGCCGACGGCACCGGCGCGCCCATGGAGGCATCAAACATCCAGGGCGGCGGATCGGGGAGGCCCTGGTACCTCCTTGCCCTGGGCGGCGTCCTCAAGCCTTTCATCCTCCAGCAGCGCCTGGCGCCGGAAATGGACGAGATCACGGACCCCAAAAACGATTCGGTTTTCATGAAGGACCAGTACCTTTACGGCATCCGCTGGCGGGGAAATTTCGGCTACGGTTTCTGGCAGCAGGCGGTGGTTTCCAAAGAGGATTTGACCGCCGCCAGTTTCCAGGCGGCAAAGCTCAGGATGCTGACCTTCCGGCGGGACGGCGGCGATCCCCTGGGGATCATGCCGACCCATCTGGTAGTGGACCCCGCCAACGAAGCGGCGGCCCGGGACCTTCTGGAACGGCAGGAAGTAAGCGGGAGTTCCAACCCCAACTACCACGCCGTTGCCTTAATTGTGCTCCCCTGGCTCCTGGGAAGCGGCAACGCGAACCTGGGCGCGCTCGCCCTCAGCGCGGGAACCCTGTCCCCCTCCTTTGATCCCGGCGTAACCGAATACACGGCCAGTGTGGCCAACGGCGTCACTGGCATCACCGCCACCGGTACTGCCGAAGACGGCAGCGCGTCTCTGGGAGGGAACAACGGGCAAGAGGTGACTTTGTCCGCCGGCGCCAACACTGTAACCATCACCGTTACCGCCTCGGACGGGACATCCAAGACCTACACCGTCACGGTGACCCGCGCTGCGGCGTAAGGAGGAGCCATGAAACGGTTATATAACTTTTTACTGCCCCTGCTTTTTTGTGCCCCCGACGGGGCCGGAGGGGGCAGCGCTTCTCCGGGGGAGATCCCCCTGGAAGGCTGGATCAAGCGGCTGAATGAAGCCGAAAAGAAAAACCGGAACACCGTCGTGGGGGAACTGGCCAAAGCCCTGGGAATCAAAACCGGGGAGGCGTACAAGAAGCTGAAAGAAGCGGGGAGGGACCCCAAAAACGCTCCGCCGCCGCCACCGGTAAAAACTTTTTCGGTTACCCTGCGGCACAAGACCCCTTATCCCGGTTACCGCCGGGCGGGGATTGTGCTGACCAACCAATTCAAGCCCTATACCGTTACGGCGGCCCAGCTTGCGGCCTTGAAAACCGATACATGGGTCGAGGTTCAAGAAACCGGGGAACCGGATAAGAAATGACCCCCCTTATGACGGCGGCGGAACTGGAAGCCCGGCTCCCCGCCAACACCCTGCCCTTGAACGGGGAGGGGGAACCGGACCTTCCCCGGATAAACCTTGCCCTGGAAGAAGCGACCGGGATCATCGTGGCCCACCTTCCCTGGCTTCTTGATGAAGCTGGGGAAGTGGCCCTGCCGGTCCCGCCCCGGTTCCGGGACGCCCTTACCGGCATCTGCGCCGATACGGCCCTGTACCGGCTTACCGACCGGGTAAGTTCCCATGAGGATGACCGGGACCGTTACGCTTCCAACATGAAACTCCTGGACAAGATAGACCGGGAGTATCAGGGCGGCCTTTCCGGCCCGGACTTCCAGGAGGCAAGCCTTGTCGAGCCTTCCGGGGATGAAGGGATAGAAGACCGCCGGTATTTCAAAAAGGAGGGTCCCCTCTGATGGCCGGCTCAACGGTAGAACTGGGCCTCAAAGAGGTTGAGGGCCTTACCCGGATTTTAAACGGGGTCAAACTTGAATCTCAAGACCGGGTCCGGCTTCTGAAGGATATCGGCGTTGAAATGGAGTCCCAAACCCAGGAGCGGTTTGACACCAAAAAAGACCCCGAAGGAAAACCCTGGGCGGCATTGGCGCAGAAAACCCTTGATTATTACCGCGAGCGTTTTCCCCATGCCCAGCCGCCGCTGGTAATTGACGGCGGACTCCGGGACAGCATTGAAAGCCAGACCCCCGATTCCTGGAGCGTGCTGGTTGGCGCCACAAAAATTTACGCGGCGATCCATCAGTGGGGCGGGGAGATTGTACCGAAAACCGCCGCCGCGTTGTATGTGCCGGGTTACGGAAAACTGAAGAAAGTGAACATCCCCGCCCGGCCCTATCTGGGAGTTTCCTCTCAGGATGCCGCGGACATTGCCACCCTCGCTCAAGGATTTATTGCGGGGCGGTTTAAATGAGCGTTACGTATCTGAACATCCGGGACCGCGTGGTGGCGCGGCTTGCGGAACAGTTTGCCGGGCAAAAACAGATCCACATCGCCGCCCATCCGGGAACTTTCAACGAGGAGGAGATCCGGCGGCTTGTGACCCGGACGCCCGCGATCCTCACGTCCCTCATGCGGGTATCCGACCGGGACGTGAACGACGAATCCTTTTGCGATTTCGTGAACTGGGTTTTGTACCGGGCAAACAACCAGGACACCCTCTACGACGGGGCACTGGAAATTGTGTCGGCATTAATCCCTGTTATACGGAACATGGACGCCGGATGGTGTATAGACGGGGGCAGGGGAATAGAGGCGGAGTGTTTATATTCCGGTTCCCTGGACAAGATCAACATCACCCTCTGGGCGGTGAAGTGGCGCTGGCAGGTGCGGGGCGTCGCGGAAGGCGGCGGCATCCTCCTGCCCGGAGATCTGGACTGGTTTGAAGGCTATGACGCCGGGCACATTGTTGGCCGGCAGAACATAAACGACGAAGTTCATTTGGAGGTAGACAATGCCCATAGCAATGACCCAAATTCCGGCTAACCTGCTGGTTCCCGGACAATATGAGGAAATTGACAATTCACTGGCCGGGGCGCAGGGGGACATCAAGAAAGTCCTCATCATGGCGTATAAAACCGCCGCGGCCCCGGCACTTTCCGGAAAGCCCGTGCAGGTGCTGACCAAAGCGAAGGCCGCGGAACTCTGCGGGCACGGCAGCCCCGCCGCCGTTATGGCGGAAGCCTGGCTTGGACTCAACAGCATTGAGGAATGCTGGATTCTGCCGGTGGCCGAGCCGGAGGCCGGAACCAAATGGAACCGGCCGTTCACCGTAGAAGCGGCGGCAGCCGGGGAGGGAGCCGTCAATATCACCGTTAACGGCACAACGCTTGCCGCCGCCGTAAGCGCCGGGGCGGCCGCGTCTGAAATTGCCGCGGCCATTGTGGCCCGGATCAACAGCGAGGCAAACCTCCCCGTTGAGGCGTCGGCGGATCAGGGCGTTGTCACCGTGTCTTCCCTGGTCAAGGGGACCGGGGGAAACGCGAACACTGTTTTCATGGCGGCCGCCGCGCCCGGCGTTACGGTTACCCCGGGCACGGCAGCCGCCGGAACCGGCACGGCAAATCTGGCCGCCCTGTTCCCCGGCCTGGGCGGGACGCGGTATCACTACTTCATTTCCGATTTTGACGATCCGGCAAACATCGCCGCCCTGGCGGCGGAACTGGAAAGCCGTTACGGCGCCCTCCGTCAGATCGGCGGCCGGGCCTTTATCGCCCTTTCGGGAGAAGCGGGCAGCGCTTCCGAAGCAGGATCCGTGATCGCCCAGGCGGAAGCGGTGAACTCCCCCCACATCGTCCTCGTCCCCCGCATGGAGAACGCCCAGCTTCCCGGCGAGTGGGCCGCCCGGTTCGCGGCCCCCGCGATCCGCCGCCTGGCCGACGACCCCGCAGCCAACACCTATGACACACAGGTTGGCGGCCTCAAGGCCGGTGCGGAACTTGATTTTAACACCCGGCAAAAACTGCTGGAAGCAGGGATCGCCACATGGCGGCTTGACCCGGTGGGGAACCTCCTTATTGAACGGCTGGTCACCAGTTACACCGAAAACACCGACGGCGGCCGGGACACGAGCTACCTCGATGTCCAGGTTACCGAAACGGTCGACGCGGTCAGGACCTACATCAACGCGGAGGCGAAGAAGCGGTACAAGACCTGGAAGCTGGCTGCCACGGAAGAAAACTTCGGGGCCGGTTCCAAAGTAATGACCCCCGGCGTGTTCCGCTCCTTTCTGGCGGATCTCTACCAGACCGTCTTCATCCAGGAAAAACAGTGGTGCCAGGACTTCGAGGCATACAAGGCATCCCTCCTGGTGGAAATCATGGCGGGGAGCAAGACCCGCCTACAGTACCAGCATCAGCCGGTGCTGATAGGCCAGTTCCTTACCGGCGCGGGCCTCTTGCAGTTTAAGTAACATCCGCCCCGGCGGATTCAAGGAGCATTTTATGGAACTGAAAAAAGTACGGCAGGTTATTTCCTCGGAACTCGGGGAACTGCCCCTCAAGGAAGGGGGCGGAACCTTTACCCCTGCTTCACGCAAGCGGGAAACCCAGGGCGCGGAGGTAGCCGAAAACATCGGCTATGTGGAAACGCCCACCGCGGCGGTTTTGGCCTTGACCCTCAACGCATCACTGGACCCGGGCGACTTCAGGAACATCAATAACGACACCCTGACAATTTTCCTTGCCGGGGGCGGCCAGCACATGATGCCCCGTGCCTGGGTTACCGAAGCGGTGGAACTGGGCGCCGGGGAACTCAAGGTAACGTACAACAGCGCCAAGAGCGAAAAACTGGCATAGGGGGAAAGCGGTGATTGATCCTTTTGCCACCGAAACCGTCACCCTCCGGCATCCTGTTACGGTGGGGGAGCGGACGGTAACGGAACTTCGCTTTAAACCGCCCAAAGTGAAAGACCTCTTGCAGGCCGGGGCATACCCGGAAGGTTCCATTGCCTTTACCCACGCGCTCCTCTCGTCCCTCACCGGGGAACCGGCGATTATCATCAACGAACTGGTACCGGAGGACTGGGCGGATTCGCTGGTGATTCTTTCCAGGACCTACCAGCGCTTTACCGGCGCCATCAGCCTCTTTGATCAAAAAGAGGAAAGCGGGGACCCTACGACGGCGGGATCACCGCCGGGGAATTCCTCAAAACTGTCCGGCGCATTGCCGGGGAACTAATGGTGCTTATGCCGGCCATGGGCTATGAAAATGTTATGAACTTTAACTGGCCGGAACTGAAAAACTGGCACGGGATCGCTGTTAACACGTTTAAATCGATTCGGGGTATAAACTAATGGCCGATATAAAAGCGGGGGTCCTCCTCTCGTTAAAAGACCAGTTTTCCCAGGGGATTAAAGGCGCGGGCGCGTCTGTTCAGAATTTCGGCAAGACAGCTCTGGGCGCCGTAGATAAAATCAACAGCGCTTTTTCCGGCCTTGCCGGAACATTGGGAACCATCGGGGTCACTATCGGCATCGGCGCCGCGGTCAAAACCTATATCGATCTTGATGAACGCATGGTCCGCATCGGGACGGATATAGGGATCACCGCCGAAAAAACAAACGAACTCAAACGCAATTTGTACGCGGTTGCCCAGGACCCGGCGATTAAAATGGGAACTGATTCCCTGCTTGAAGCCATGGAAACCTTTTCCGGCAAAAACTTTGACGCCGGTTTTATCAAGGACAATCTCAGGGAGGTAGGGCTTGTGATGAAAGCCACCGGCGTTACAGGCGGGGAGGCGGCAAACTTTTTTATTGAATCGTTCATGCGGGGAATGAACAAAGAGGAGATTATGAAATCCCTCGACGATATATCGGTCATCGGGGACAAGCTTCATAACCAGTTCAGCCTTTCTGACTTTACCAAATCCTTTTCCGGCCTTGAGGCAACCAACACTCTTTTAGGCGCGTCCGCCATGAACACCACGGAACTTTTCACCGCCATGAACATTCTGGGGGCCGGGACCAAAAGTTCCGCCCGCGCCGTTTCCGCGTACAACGCCATTGTCAACGAGCTTGCGGATCCGCGAAAGCAGGAACTTCTCTGGAAACTGGGGATTGCGGTCCGCGAGGGCGGTATCGGGGACTTCAGGAACCTTGCGGATATTTTAAAAGAGATCGCCGAAACCGACGGCGGGACCGGAAATTTCGATACCCTTTCCACGGTGTTCAGCGGCGCCGCCATGGACGCCATATTCGCCTACAACGAGTTCGGGCATCTTGCCGGCGGGCTTGAAAATATTGGCGACACTTCCGGGGAGATTGAAAAGAAGGCGGCTTCAAACGCTTCAACCTTAAAATCAAATCTGGTAAATTTACAAAACGCCTTTATGGGCTTTGCCGATAAAAACCTGACCGGGCCTCTGGAAAAGGTAACCGAATTTCTTAATAAGCTGTCTGAAGACCCGGAGAGGGTTGAACGGTATATCCGCAACATTACTATCGGCATTGCGGCCCTTGGCGCGGTTAAAATCGGCGCGGGGATTGTTTCTCTTATTGCCAACCTGAAAGGCATACGAGGCGGAAAGATTGATCTTGCCGGGGCCGCCGGGGGCGGGGCGGGAATCCCGGTACACGTTACCAACTGGGGCGGGGCCTCAGGATCATCCGTACTGCCCGGAGGTTCCCAGGGTTTGCCCGGCGCGCCTCTCGGTAAAACCCCGGCGGGGCAGCCCGCGGGAACGCCGTTATCAGCCGGGAAAAACGCCCTCGCATCAATTACCGGAAAACAACTGGCAGGAGGGGCCGCCGCCGGGGGGATTGTCGCCGCCGCAGTGGCCATCCCCCAAATGATAGGCGAACTGGATACTATAAAGCAGGATGAAAACCTCTCAAATAAACAGCGGGGAAAAGCTACAGGAGGGGCCATCGGAGACGCCGGCGGGAAGATTATAGGAGGCGCGGTCGGCGGGGCCGCCGGCATAGCCGCGGGGGCCGCTATCGGGGCCGCCGTAGGATCGGTGGTTCCGGTGCTGGGAACCGCCGTCGGCGCTCTGGTGGGGGCCGGTATCGGCGCCCTTGGCATGTGGGCCGGAAGCAGGGCGGGCCGGGCTATAGGCGAAGGCATCGGCGAGGCGGTAGCCAAAGAGGATATTCCCAAAATACTGGAGGATGAAATCAACGCGGTTCCCGCCATTCCCCAGGGCGGCGGCAATCCGGTTCTGGAAGGGACAGCCCGGCTGGAAAACCATGTGTATATTCACAGAGACCGGTATGAGGTAGAGTCCTTTGTCCGTAATAACAATACCCCTATAGCATTTCCAACCGGCGCCGCCGCCATGGCCAGGGAGAGCGCCTTATGAGTTTTGATCCGGCCCTCCCCAAACCCTACAAAGAAAACTGGCGGGAAGCCTACCGTTATGACGAGAACAGCATCCCCCGGCTCAGCACTTACCAGGCGCCGGGAGAAGAACCCGTCCCCTTTGTGTTTGATACCGTCCGGCTTTCAGGCGGCCAGTCCGTGGATACCGCGGAGTACCCTTTCTTCGGTTTTTGGTCCAATACCCCGCTGAACGAAAAGCCGCAGACAATTACGGTAAACGGGTTTGTCCGGGGGGACAGCTACATCAAAAACCGGAACGCGCTGATAGAGGCGTTACGAGTCAGAACCGATGATGATACTCCGGGCTTTCTGGATCTCCCTTTGTGGGGCCGCTTCCCGGTTGTGGTGACAAGCTGCGACATTGAAGAAAAAGGCCGGGAAAACGGCCAGTGTTCGGTCTCCATTACCCTTACCCGGGCCGGCGTAACCACGGAGGAACGCTGGAAATTTGAAGGCGGCGGTTTTGACTTTTACGGGAAAACCGAAGCGGAAGCGGAAAAATTAAAGGAAGAAGCCATAGGCAGTTTTGACAGGGAATTAAAAGACAATGCCGATCCCGGCGTCCTGGCTTCGGCTTTCGGAAAATTTAAAGAGGATCTTGTCGGCGTTATCGGGCGCATTCAGGGCGCCGAATCAGCCCTCAGCGCCATGACCAATGAAGTCACCGGCATAACCAGCCTGATAGCCCAGGGCATCCGCTCTCCCCGGGAACTGGCACAGGCGCTCTTTTCCGCCGCCGGCAGCATAGTAACCGGCGTCATGGAAATTAAAAACAGCGCCGCCGGCGTCATTTCCTATTTCAGGACGCGTGACAATATCGCGCATACGCTGATGCAGTTCCTCTCCAAATCAAATTACCGCGTGAATACTGCGGCCGTAACGGTTAAACAAATGACAAGCGGCAAAGAAGCGGAAAATGTGTACCGTACCATGTCCCTTTACGCCGCCGGCATGATTATGGCCCGGCTTGAAAACCCCACCCGCCGGCAGGCTAAAAACTACTGGGCCCTTTATGAAAAACTTGAGGCCGGCGTGGATCAGTCAGATCCGGCCATGTACCGGGCAATTCAAAATTTACGGATAGCCGCGGCCCGGGAACTGGCGGCCCGCAGCCTGGACGCGGAATTGACCCGGCATATAAACGCCCCGGCGCCGCTTCTGTACCTGGCCCATTACCTGGGATGTGATGACGAAAAACTCAGGGCTTTAAACCGCCCGGCGGATTCTTTCGTCATGCGGGGGGATGTTATCTATGTATAAAGTCATTGTCAAGGCCGCGGCTCCGGGGGAAGGTTTTCACGAGCTGGTTTGGCGGAAGATAAAGGTCAGAAAATCCCTGGATGAAATATGCCACTATATGGAACTGGAATTACCGGCAAGCGAACGGGACAAGATCCACAAGCATGACAAGGTGGAGGTCCGTTTACACAGCCAGTATGTTACCCCCAATGATAATCCGGACGGCACGAAGCGGCTTACTACGGTTATGGTGGACGAGATAACCGATGTTACCGATACGGCCCAAAAAGGATTGCTGATTGTCGGCAGATCCCCGGCCCGGGACATTATTGATTCCGCCTGGGGCGGGGTAATCCTGCACCAGCAAAACCTGGAATATGTGGCCGGCAAAGTAGCGGAGCCCTTTGGAATAAAAGTACAGCGTATGCCTACCGACGGGCCTGAGACCGGCCCGGTTTTTTCTTTTTCATGGGAAAATGAATCCCCCTGGCAAAAACTGATCGCCGAGGCGGATAATCAGAATTATATTTTCACCAGTAATGAGGAAGGCAATCTGTACCTTTGGAAAGTGGCAACTGAGAGACGGGAAGAAGGCTTCTCCCTCGGCGAAGGTTCGAACATACGGAGCATCCAGACGACTGAAAACGGCGCGGAACAGTTTCACGAATATGTAGTCAAAGGCGGAGGCCGTCCCCCCGCACGGCAAATTGATGATACCTGCAAGAACAATCGGATTCTGACCATTAATATCACCGATCCGTTTGTCAGTGAAGATACGCTTCGCCGCCGGGCGCTGACCGAATTGCGGCGCCGTAAAGAAAACCGTACCACCGTCATGGTTTCCGGCTGGGGCCTCAGCGAGAGCCATATTAAAGCCTGGGGCGACACTTTTCAAAAAGAAATATTCTGGAACCCGAATTTTTTAATCCCCGTTAAGATACCTTCCAGCGGCCTTGATGCTAACCTGCTTATATCCCAGGCGGAGTACCATGCGGACGCGGCGTCCATGACGGCCGCCGTCACCCTGGTAAACCCGGAGGCCTATACATGAACGATGGCATAAAACAGCTTGCCGCCCGGATACGGAACCTCTTTTCCCTGGGAGAATTCCAGAAACGCTACGGCGACGGGACAATCCAGGTACAAACTGTTTTTGGCAGGGTTGTCGAAAAGAAAGAAGCCTTCCCCTACGGTTTCAAGGCAAAGGCAAAAAAGGGGAAAGTCATGGTGCTCTGCCAGGGCGGCAACTTCGACGGCGTTGAGGTCCTTCCCGTGCTGGATTACGAAGGCGGCCCGGAACTGGAAGAAGGCGACGCCGCGCTTTATACCGAATCAGGCGGATGGATAGTCTGCCGCGCGGACGGGCAAGTAGAGCTGAACGGCGAAGTAAAAGCGGCGGGCGGTTCTTTTGAATGCGCCGGAACGGCAAGCCCTACGGGGCAGGGGTGCCTGTGCGCAAAGCCGTTTTGTTCGTGGGACGGTTCGCCGCAGAGCGGTTCAAAAGCGGAGGAAACATAATGGCGTTAAAAGACACCGGCCCGGATCTCGGGGACAAGATTGCCGCCCTGATTACCTCAGGCAGCGCGCCTCCCGAACAGGTTCAAAGAATAAAATTACAATGGGAGGCCATAGGCTCGGTAATTGTCAATCATTTTATCGACAATCTGGAAATAAAGGCGGGCATACCGGTTTCAACAACAGGATCTCCGTCGGCGCAAACAGGGTCAACCACGGGAACAGGGAAAACGGCATGACGGGTAAAAATACAAGGATCGAAAACTGGGCCGGCATACAGGAACTGGTACAGATGAGCATCGGGACCGATAAAGGGTCATGGTGGGCCGATCCCGGTTTCGGTTCGGAGATCTGGAAACTCAGGCAGGAGGGAAAGGTTGACAACCGGACCGCCGGGACCTTTCAGCAGTTTTTACAGGACTGCCTTGCATGGCTGGAGGATGAAGGCATTGCCGGAGATGTTATTTGTTCCGCCGAACGGTCCGGTAAAAACGAAATTGCGTATGCCGTAACCGTGTTACGGCCGGGCACGGAACCTTTAATCATAAAGGATACCTGGAATGCCCTTTAGCAGGGAACCTTTGGCGGTCCTGCTGGACCGCGCCTACAGCAATTACCTGAGCCTCTTCAGGCCCCTGGAAAAAACGCCCCGGTACAACCTTCTGCGCGTGTTCGCCGCATCGGACGCCGGGATGTACCACGAGCTTTTGGGGGATCTCGGTTTTCTGGCGGATCAGGTTTTCCCGGATACCGCCACCGGCGAGTACCTCAGGCTTCACTGGTCGGACCGGGTCCCCCCGCTGTACGCCATTGCCGCTGAGGGGACCATCCGGATTCCCGGCGTTCCCAATGCCGCGGTTCCCGCCGGCCTGGTCTATGCCTCGGCTTCCGGCCTTCGGTATTTTACCGGATCGGCATACCGGATTGGCGGGGACGGAACCGTCGAGGCTACAGTCAAGGCCGAGACTTCCGGTTCCGGCGCCAACCTTGCCCCCGGCGAAGAACTGTCCCTGATCTCCTCCGTTCCTCCGGGCATCGATTCCGCCGCGCTTGTCACCGGCGGCGGCATTACAGGCGGCGCCGACGGGGAAAGCGATGAAGCGTACCTGGCCAGAGTCCTGCAGGCCCTGCGCAATTCGACACGCTACGGGAAACCCGGCGACTTTGCCGATTGGGCCGCTGACGCAAGCCCGGAAGTTTCCAGGGCATGGGAATTCAAAAACTTCGGCGTATTCGGCGCCCTCCTCGTACAGGTCATCGGCGGGAACCAGATGGACGGAATAACACAGGTCGGCAATCTGGCGCTGGTGGCAGAATACATCAGTACCGTCGCCCCGCCGGTATTGTTTACCGTCCGTACGCCCGATCTGCTCCCGCTTGATCCCGCCATTGCCCTGCTGCCGGAAGAAGATACGCTTTCCAACAGGGACCTGGCCGTCAGCCGCCTTGAAACATACCTCGAAGCTACCGCCGTTCCCGGTTTCCGGTACACCGCCGGCATGCTCAGGGAAGCGATCATCGACGGGGTAACCATCAGCGGTGCGGCCGTCAAAATAAACGGCAGCGCATCAGGAGAAGTGCAGTCCACCATTTTACAGCTGCCGGTTTTGGGGGAGGCGGCATGGGAATAGAAGTCCAGGCGCCGGAGCGGTATGAAGCCTCCCTGCGGAAACTCTTTCCCCGGGGCGTTTACTGGGACCGGCAGTTCGCGGACGCTGAAAGCGACTGCTCCCTTTTCTGTAGGGCCAAGCTGGACGCATTGATCCGTTTCAGGAACCGGATGAGCGATCTCCAGGACGAAAGCATGATTCAATCGGCCCGCGAAACGCTTGATGACTGGGAAAGGGTCTTAACAGGATCTGTTTCCGCCGGCCTTACCGCGGAACAGCGGCGGGGGCTGCTTATCGCGGCAAAAAGCGGAAGCGTTACCATACCGGTCATAAAGGAAATCGGCCAAATGTACGGAATAACCGTGACCAATACTGCCTTCCCGTTCAGGCCGGCTTTTTTCGGGTTTTCCCGGTTCGGCATTGATCGCATTGCCGGCCCCGCATCGTTTTCAACGCTTTTTATTTACGCGGCCGATTCTGAAAACGGGGAGGCAAAAGCCGCCTTTGAAAAAATATTACGGTTACGGGCGCTGGCAAATTATATTCTCTATTTCTTTTACGGCGGCATATAGGAGGGGGCATTTTTAATGACAACATGGATTACCGTGAAAAACGGAAAAGTAGGCCGGGTAAGGGAGACGGGCAAAGAAGACGCCCCCGGCCCGGAATGGATCAAAGTACCGAATGACTGGAAAGGAAACCCGGGAAATAATATTTGTTGGTTTGATACAGATATGCGGCGTATACCGGATGATGAACTGGTTATATCCGGTATACGAAAAGACAACACGGGTCTCTGGTACAGCAAGGAAGATGGCAAAGAAAGACTGATCAAAGAATTGGATGTGGAACCCGGCGAGGGCTCGACGCGGGAAAAGCCCCTGGAAAAAGAGGCTTTTCAGAAATGGGATGAAACCTCTAATTCCTGGGTTGTGGATGCCGTAAAAAAAGAAAAGGCTGAAAAAGAATCCAAAATCGCCGAAAAGAAAAGCGCCATTCAAAATGCCGAACAGCGGATACAGCGATCCCTCATAGCCATTCAAGCCGGGATAGCGACAGAGGAAGATGAACAATACTTTGCCCAAATCACGTCGGAAATCATATCACTCCGCGAAGAACTACGGGAATTACAGGGGTAAACTATGGCCGGATTATATCCTGACGATCAAACAATAAGCCTCTTCGGAAAAGAAGTCCGGTGGCCGGGGCTCGATCTTTCCGCTCACAAATTTACCAACGGCAGTTTCAGCGATCCCCTCGAAGGGCCGTCTTTCATCCCCGCGGAAACAGTAAACCTCATCATTGATAACCTTGAAAACCTCATAACCGGCATGGGCCGGACGCCGGACAATCACGACCCGGGCCAGTTGTTCAAGGCCGTAGCGGGCTTTCATTTTCCGGTCGGAACGATGCTGAGCGTCCTCCCCGACGAACCGTCTCCTGTGGAACGGGGATGGCCGGGCGACTGGGAAATCTGGTCGCACCGGCCTGTTCTGTACGGGGTATCGGAAGACCCTCCCCCCGGTTTTGCCGATTATTATACCCTTGCAGGAAATTCAATTCCGGCGGGGAACACGCCCGTAGTATGTTATCACCAGGCCGGAAACGACTGGAGACTGTATCAATTTATAGCGCAGACCGCGGCCTATAGCGTGCCGCCGGAACTTGATCCTGTGAAGTGGGCGTATCTTGCCCCCGGTACAATTGACGAACGGCGGAAATGCGGCAACGCTCTAACCGATGATGATTATGAGATAGGAAATACCGTTACATCAGGTACACACACTGGAAAGTATGTTACCGAGATCATCGTGCCGGGCGGGAAGTTTACCGGCATAGAAGGCGGAAACAGACCAGCCTATATTTCTGGCGGGGTACAAAGGGACCGGATACGGAATATAGAGGGCACCTTCTTTAGCGCCCGTATCGGACAGCTTTCATCAGTCGTTACAACTACAGGCCCGTTTTATGCTGAAAATAACAATACCCATGCGTCCGGCTGGGACACTACCTCCAACGGTGTTGTTATCGGCTTTGACGCCTCCCTTGCCGTCACCACCGGCCCCGATGTAGCTGGGGTCAATCTTTCCAAGCGCCTGTGGCGCAGGGTCAGCTGACGCGCCGCCACAGGCGTTTAGACGTGTTTGTTCCGGCCTCATCTGGGCCGGTAAGCACAGCAAGGGAAGCATCGATTTCTATTACTTGAACAGGGGTGGAAGCTGATGAAGCCCTGTTGTTTGATACGGATTCTCCAGTGCGTACTATGCCGGACGTATTTAGGCCTCCAGACCACGGCGTAAATGAGCCTTTTAAGTTCCGTATCCGGTCAGGCTGTACCCCGCCATTTATAAACGCTGGTTTTTTTATGTCAGGTTATAACAGTAAAATCAAAAACAATAATCACGATTATATCACTTAACAAGTGTGATGTGTTATTAACTCATGTTACGCAGGAGGTGCATTTACAAATGAATCATAGGCCGACAAGGCAGTCTTCAAGGATGCCATGTAAATCATTGTTTTTATTGCAAAATGATTTATCTTTTTCGACACT
>JAISAQ010000007.1 GCA_031266775.1 Treponema sp. | reverse complement strand
AATATGGACGGCGGCAACCCCTTGACTGCGGGCTGGACGGTCGTCGCCGTCACTTACGCAGGCTTTGGCCTGGCCTTTACTTACGGACGCCGTACGCCCTTGCAAGGGGATTGCCGCCGCCCCCTATCCAGGCAAAGGCGTCCGATCATTACAAGTAAGGGCGCTATGCCGCCTATGGGCGCAGACCGTTAGCCGGTTGAAGAAGTAGGCGCTTTTTTCGACAGACAAATACAAGCGCGGCGGCGCTCCATACCCTGTAAGGGGTATGAAGCGCCTGTTGTTTTTTATTAAAGCCTGCACCGTGTGCGCGGCGCTCGGCGCCCTGCCGCCGGCTTCCGGCCTGTCCCGCGATCCGCCGGAAAAACCGGTTGTTTCCCTGCTCTTTGCCGGTTCCTGGGAAAAAGGCGGGAACCTTTCCACACGCGCCCGGATCATGCTTGAGATGCCCGCGTCGGGCCTGGGTTTCCGCGTCCAGTACACGGATCGCAGAAAAACGTCGTCCCCGGATGCCTTTACGGAAAGTTTTGACGGAAACGGCCTTGCCGCCGTTTCCGGCGGCGTCTACCATAAGCCGACCGGTTCCCGGTTTTTATACGGGATGATAACGACATCCGGCCTTGCCGCGCGGATCACCAATCCCCGGCTCAAAGGCCTTCCGTTTGAGGAATCCCGCGCGGTGTCCCAAAGCGAACTTAAAACCGACAGTTCTTCCACGGCCCTTCCGGCGTTTTACCTCCGTCTGGCAAGCCCCGAACTTGAGCCGTCTTCAAAATCCCGGATAAAGGCTTTCGGGGCCGTTTCCCTGGAATCGGAAGGAGAGCCGGGCAGTACGCTTTCTTTTTCTCCGGGCAAAGGCGCTTTTACCGCGGGAACAACCGTTTCCTTTTCGCGGAATTCTCAGGTCCGGCTTGAAGCCTACTATACTGAAGGAACGATTCCCCCAAGAACGCCGTCCACCTGGTTCAGCTTTAAACCCGCCCTGCCGGAAAGGGACTTTCGCGTTTACGCGGGAAGCGTCGCGCTGCGCTTCCCCGGGTTTGGCCTGGCCGCGGACGGGGCCTGGTCGGAAACCTTCGCCTACGGCAGGGACTTTTACGGCAACCTGGGTCTCCGTTTCGGCGACAGGCCCTGGAGACTTTCCCTGGCCGCGGACGGTTCCGGCAGCCGCTACGTCGGGCCGGACGGCGGCGAAAACGGAGCGGAGCTCCGTTTCGCCGCCAGGCTTGAACGGCGGGGCAGGCGCTCAAGCCTTTTCAGGCTTGAGGCGCTTGCCCGGGCTGCCGAAACGGAGGACAACGCTCCCGGCGGCCAGATGGAGCTGGCGGAAAAGCCGAACCGTTATTCGCTCGGCCTTTACTATCGTCCCCAACAGAACGGCGGATCGGCCGCCCTTCGCAGTGTTTCGTTCAGCGTGAAAACAGACGGCAGGGTTCCGGAAAAAGAATCCGCCGGCGTCGAAGCCCTTGTCTCCCTCAGGCTGTTCCGGCTTGGCCTCGACAGCCGGATCGGCGTTTCCGGGCTTGAAGAAAATCCCGGAGGAAATGACGAGGCGTACCGGGCTTTTCCGGGAACACTCCGGCTCGGCTCGTACCGCTTTGATTCATTCAGGCTGCGCGAAAGCCTTGTCTGGAGCAAAGACTTCTTTCAATGCAGGGCCGGCTTCGGCTATACCGCGGAAATGAAAAGCGCGGGACTCACTACGTTTCGGGACGCTTCCCTGGCTCTGACGTTTAAGGGCAAACACGGCTGGTTCAGCTTTAAAATCAGTTCGCCAAAATTTCCCGACGATTGGGAATATACGCTTTCCTGGCTGATCCGAAAATGAGCCGGGTGTGTGAGTTAATAATTTGTTTACCGTTTGTTTATCCTGATTTTATCTTTTCCCCCTATCCTTACTGTATCATCGAGCTGCAGGAGGTCCGGGATGCAATTGCACATGGAAAATATCTATAAAAATTTCAGGGACAAGGAGGTACTAAAAGGCATTAGCGTCAGGATGGAAAACGGCGTTTACGGGCTGCTTGGTCCCAACGGGGCCGGCAAAACAACGATGATCCGTATTTTGGCGGATATTTTGCAGCCCTCCATGGGGCAGGTATTCATCAACGGGCAGGACAAAAACACCTGCGGCGACGAGTACCGGGCGAAAATCGGCTACCTGCCTCAGGAGATGAATTTTTATCCCGATTTTTCGGGATGGGATTATTTGCGGTATATCGCGGCGCTAAAAGGGATTCCCGCGGAAGCGGCAAAAGTGCGGATTGTTACCTTGGCCAATTCCGTAGGGATTACGAAAGATTTACGCCGCCGCTGTGTTCATTATTCCGGGGGAATGAAGCGGCGGCTTGGCATTGCCCAGGCGCTGCTCAACGATCCGCAAATCCTCATCCTGGACGAACCCACCGCGGGCCTTGATCCGCAGGAACGGATAAAGTTCCGGAACATCATATCGGCGTTTTCAAAAGACCGGATCGTCCTGCTTTCCACCCACATTGTTTCCGATGTGGACAGTATCGCCAAAGAAATCATGATGATGGAATACGGCGTTATCAAGAAACCCCGGACCGGGGAGGAATACATCCGCCTCATTGAAAACCGCGTCTGGACCTTCCAAATTCCGGTGGACGATCTGATCGTATACCAGCACAACGCGGTCATCAGCAATGTCGTCCCCAAAGGCAATACCATGGAAGTACGGGTAGTTGACGAGCGGAAACCAAATGACGATGCCGTTCCGGCAGCGCCCAATCTGGAGGACGCGTATCTGTACATTTTTAATTATCTTCCCAACAAGGAATTTACCGTGAAGAATTTACCACGAAGTCGAATAAGTAGAATAAGTATAGGAAGTAGATAGAGGGAAGACTAAAATGTTTCTTCCTTCCTGACTTATTGAACTTCTTCGACTTTTTTGACTTTGCGGTAAAAAATTACAAGAGCTTTATGCTTGGAAAATTAATAGAGGTGTATCATGTCATTGTTTCAATTTGAATTGCGGAAATTGTTTTTGAACAGGAAGAACATCGTTATCCTGTTGTTCATGTTTGGCATTTATGGGGCTATCGGTTTCGGCACAACCTACTTTCTGGTAGGGAGCAAATCAAATTATGAAACCTACGCGGAATTGGCAAGTCCCCTTACGGGCCCCTTGAACCCGCGGAAAGCGGAGGAGGCCCGCGTCGTTTACGAGGAATTAAAGGAACGGTACGGCGGCAGCGAGGAAGCCATTTATTACGGCACTTCAAGCGATCCGGCGGCCAAATTCAACGTAGACTATGCCCACTTCGCGGATCATGTTGATGAATATTACAACGGTTCGCCCATGGACAGCCTGGGAGAACCCTACGGTACCGCCGTGCTGGAGAGAAAACTTTCTTCGCTGGAACAGGCAGGGAAAGCGGATTCATTTGAATACCGGAAAACAAGAAGCCAGCTGCGCGTGGAGCGGCGGCTTGGGGAACCGCAGTTTGCCAATACGGTATTGTGGGACAATCTTTTTAAGAATTGGGGCGATTTTATTATGCTGTTCCTGTTGTTTGTCCCGCTGGCCTTTATTGTCGCGCCGGTGTTTTCCGTCGAGGCAAGTACGGGCATGGATAGTCTTATCCTCAGTTCCCGCCACGGACGGCGGAAGGTGGTAACGGCGAAAATCGCGGCTGTTGTGGTAAGCGCGGTCTGCGTCATCGCCGCCTATCTGACGGCAACATTTGTTTTCGGCTTCCTTTCACTGGGGACTTTTGAAGGCGGGGAGGCGGCGCTGCGATCCATCCCCGGTTATGTCCGCGCCCCCTTTGGTTTTACCAACTGGCAATTCACGCTTGTTTCCATGGTGTGGCTGCTGGCGTCCGGCGTCGTATACGCGCTGATAGTCGCCTTTATTTCATCCCGGACGGGGAATCTGCTTGCCGCTTTCGGCGTAAGTCTTATCGTACTGTTTCTCAATGTCGGCCTCTCCGCCCTGGGCACAACCATCAGCCGGATGATCCAGCCGATCATTGATTTCGGCATAGCATCCATCGCGCTGACCGGCGAAGTGTTTACCGGTTACAAGGCATACAACATTTTTGGCGCCGCTGTTCCCTACTGGTGCATGATCATTATGTTTATGGCGGTCATTGGCGTCCTTGCCGGCTTCGGCATGTATTGGGGGCAAAAACACAAAACAGCCGTCTAATTGTACGGCGTTAAAATTTTACAGGAGAAAGCTATGAAGAAGAGCATCGCTTTATTGGCGTTCTGCGTCATGACAACAGCGTTGTTTGTGGCGCCGGTTTTCGCCCAGGACGATCCGTACAGGGCGGAAGTTATCGGAACATGGAGGCATGAAAAGGAAGGGTTGACGTTTCAATTTAACGCCGACGGAAGTTTCACCATGTCGGAAGACGGAGAAGAAGCCCGTAAAACCATCGAGTCCGAGCCGCGCAGCCGCGGAGAGGTAATGGCAGCCAGTGTCGGCGGCACCTACACGGTCACAAGAGGCGTAATCAACATGGTGATGGTTGTCGACGGAAAAAGCCACCGCCTGCGCATGTCGTACAGAAAAATTGACACCGATACCATGCAAATGGAACGTCAGAATTACCGGCGCGTGAATCGGTAAAAAACCCGGCCTGTAAATTGTTGCTGCATCAGATTATAATGGGCAAGAGGCTTTCGTATGACTATTAAACGCCGCATGTTTATTTCCCATATACTCATGATCTGCATCCCCTTTGTGCTGAGCGTCCTTTTTTCCATTGGCATCCGTTTCGTAATAATGAAAATCTACGGTAACGGTAACGGCCGCTTGTATAACAATGAAATTTTCCATGAGGCAAAGGGCGAATTACTGAATATCGGCAGCCGTTTTACCGAAGATGTCCCGAAACCGGACAGCGGCGATTTGAAAATCATGGCCGGGGATTTGCAAAACCAGTTCCGGAACTACAATGTCTTTTTTGCGGTATACGAAAACGGGGCATGGCTGATGCCGCCGCCGCGGGAAAACAAACCGTTGTTTGATGCCGCTTTATCAGAGGCGGGAAACCACCTGGTATCATTCGACACGACGGCGGCATATATACAGGATGCGGGCACCGCCAAAATAATGGCCGTCAGCTATGACTATCATCTTAATGACGACATTCATGTCGGCTATGTACTGGCCGCGGGCATTCTGTCATTCTGGATTATGATACTCCTTATCCTGGGGACTAATTTTTTCCTGACCCGGGGCATGATAAAAAACATTTCTGTTCCCCTTAATATGCTTTCTTTTGGGGTTGAACAAATACAAAACAACAACCTGGGTTTCAGGCTTGAATACAAAAACAGCGATGAATTTTTTCCTGTCTGCGGCGCCTTTAACAAAATGACAGAACGCCTTGAGGCCATGGCCGCCGAGCATGATAAATACGAGGAGAACCGCCGGGAACTGCTTGCCGGTATTTCCCACGACCTCAGAACGCCGCTTACATCGATAAAGGCCTATCTTGAAGGCATTGAAAAAGAGATCGCCTCAACCAGGGAAAAACGGGAAAAGTATATTGCCGTCATCAGGAACAAAACCGGCGATATGGAACATATCATCAGTCAATTGTTTCTGTTTTCAAAATTGGATCTTAATGATTTTCCCCTCAGCCTGAAAAACCTTGATATGGGGCTCTTTATCCGGGATCTGGTATCTGAGCTTGCGGATGATTATGCCGGGCGGGGGCTTGCCATAGCGTTATCCGAAACTCCGCGCAATGCTTTTGTCAGCATTGACCCTATCCTGTTTCACAATGTCGTTACCAATATTCTTGAAAACAGTGTATCGTATAAAGCCGCGGAACGGGGGTGTATTGAAATCAGGGCCGGCATAGCCGGGGCCGTGGTTGAAATACGCCTGGCCGATGACGGTCCCGGCGTATCAAAGGAATCCCTGGAAAAATTGTTCGACGTTTTTTACCGCGCCGACCCTTCCAGAAACACCGGGGGCTCCCGCCCGGGCGAGAGCCAGGGACATTACCCGGGCAGCGGGCTGGGGCTTGCCATATCGCAAAAAATCGTGAACCGTATGGGCGGCTCAATAAATGCCGAGCTGCCGGGACGCGGCCTTGCGATTGTCATTTCTGTGCCCCTGGTAAACGGGGAAACAGCGTGCAAGTTTTAATTATTGAAGACGATACCGCCATTGCCGGGATCGAGCGGGATTTCCTGGAAATAGAGGGCTTTGAAGTAATCCATGAAGCTGACGGCAGAAAAGGCCTGGCAATGGCTCTTTCCGGCGGTTTCGATCTTATCCTGCTTGACATTATGCTGCGCGGCATAAACGGGTATGAAATATGCCGGGAGCTTAGGGAAAAAACAGACATTCCCATTGTAATGGTTACGGCCCGTATCGAGGACATTGACAAAATACGCGGCCTGGGTCTTGGGGCCGATGATTATATTTCAAAACCCTTTTCCCCGGCGGAACTGGTTGCCCGCGTAAAAACGCACATCAGCCGCTATAAACGGCTTAAGGGCGGGAACGAAGCGGGGCAGACCAAAATCGGCGAGATTGATCTGGGCCGTTTAAGAATAAGCCCCGCCGCGCGGCGGGTATACGTTGAAAACAAAGAGATAAACCTTACCAACAAAGAATACGAGCTGCTTTTATTCTTTGCGTCCAA
>JAISAQ010000066.1 GCA_031266775.1 Treponema sp. | reverse complement strand
GATTATGGTGGAGGTGCCATACCCGTTCCCATTCCGAACACGGAAGTCAAGCCCTCTAACGCCGATGATACTGCCCCCCGGAGGGGCGGGAAAGCAGGAAGTCGCCGGGCTTTTTTATTGAAGCGAAGGATCTTTCCGCCGTGCCGCTCTTGCTAATCTATGAAAGCTGTCATTTTTTTGCGGAAACATTCTCCTGTTTATACATGGTCTCAATGAAATTTACCGTTTCCATGCCGTCTTCGCCGGTAACAGAGGGAAGGACTCCATTCCGTACCGCTTCGCAGAAGTCATCAATTTGGCGGCTGAAGAACCAGGCTGTGGCTTTCTCTCCCATGTTTTTGAAAAACGCTTCGTCTTCCGTACGGAACTGTTCAAGGAGCCTTTCTTCTCCAGGAATGGTCCACAAATCGTTGAGCGGCGGTTCGGTAATGCCGTTTACCCCGGCTATAAACATGGCTCCGCCGTCGGTTTGAACGCCCGCGGAGGCGCCGTTTGATCCGTGGACATGGATTTTCGCGTAGATGCCTGGTTTCTGGGAATTGCTTACCAAAACCGATCCCATGCCGCCGTTTCTGAACCGCAAGGCTGCGGCCGCACTGTCTTCGACTTCAATATAGGGGTGGTTGATATTGCCCCAGTAACCTTTCACTTCTTCAACAGGGCCCATGAACCAGTTCATCAAATCAATTTGATGGGGCGCCTGATTGATAAGGATTCCGCCCCCTTCGGTATCCCACTTTCCCCGCCATGGATCGCTTTTATAATATGCCTCGTTGCGCCAGCCCAGAATGGTAAGCTGAAGGAGGCTGGGCTTTCCCAGTTTGCCTTCGTCTATGGCCCGGCGTATCCTTTGGCACGCGGGAAACCAACGCCGCTGACTTATTACCGAAAGGATCTTTCCCGCCTTTTTCGCGGCCGCTATCATCGATACGCACTGGGCCGTGCTAACCGCCATGGGTTTTTCCACAAGAACATGGCAGCCCGCCTCGAGGGCTTCGAGGGTTCCTTCGCAGTGCTGTGGATGGGGGGTAGTGATAATCACCGCCTCCGCCCCGTCGTGTTTTACCATGTCGGCCGCGGTCTCCCGCGAGCCTGCATTCCAGCGGGCGGCAAAACCGTCGCGTCTTTCCCTGTTTCTTCCGGAGACCGAAACCAGCTCTGCGCCGGCGCTGCCCCGTATTGCCTCCGCATGAAGATTGGCCGCCTTGCCATAACCCGCTAAACCCACACGGACTTTTTTCATGTGCCGCTCCTTGAGGGTTAACCCCTTTTTGTTTTTTTACCGTCTTGTTTACCGAAGCTCTGTCCCTTACGGAAGCATTACCACTTTAAGAAGATTCCCTTCGCGGTTGTAAAGGCGGTCAAACCATTGCTGTCCTTCGCTTAGGGGAACGGCTGCGCTGATGAGGGATTTCACCTGTATTTTTCCCCTGGCCATAAGATCAAGGACGATGGGATATTCACCGGAAATGGCGCAGGACCCCAATAGGCTTATCTGCCGCGAAACAATGCTCTGCAGGGGTATTTCGGCCTGCGGGCTTATGTTTCCGATGAGGATTACCGCGCCGCCCTTGCGCACGACAGAAACGGCGGTCTTTATGGGGGCCGCGGCGCCTACCGCCTCGAATACCTTGTCTGCCCCCCGTCCGCAGGTGAGTTCCCGTATCTGTTCATCAAGATCGCCTGACGCCGGGTCCAGAACCGCGTCGGCACCCGACGCCAGGGCTGTTTTCCGCCGGGCGGGATCGGTGTCAAGGGCGAGCACCTTTCCCGATCCTGAAGCCTTGAGGATCTGTATGACGAGGTTTCCGATAAGCCCCGATCCTACTACCGCCGTTGTTTCGTTGAGTCCGGGCGCGGCTGTCCGCACGGCATGGGCCGCTACTCCTGCAGGTTCGGTGCAGGCCGCTTCCTCCCAGGAAAGCCCTTCGGGAACGGGGACCGCGATGCGTTCGGGAATAACCGCGTATTCGGCGAAGGTCCCGTGACGGCGGTATTCGCCGCAGGAGACCCCAAGTACCACGCGGTGATCGCAGAGGTTGACTTCCCCGCGCCGGCAGAACCAGCATTCCCCGCAATAAATGGTAGAATCAAAGGTGACGCGATCCCCTTTTTTGAAGCGGGTAACGGCCGCGCCCGCAAGGACAATTTCCCCGGCCGCCTCATGTCCCATAATGATGGGGGGCAGCCGCCTTCCTGTTGAGCCGTCGAAACCGTGTACATCGGAGCCGCATATTGACGAGGCCCTTATTCTGATCAAGAGGTCGTCCCCCCTCTCAATCACAGGATCAGGAACGTCGGTATAGTTAAGTTTTTTGTATTCTTCCATCAATAAGGCTTTCATCACGCCTCCTTTGGCAGGGTTTTTCGGGACAGTAAGCTTAACTGACTTTACCTTTTTTCGAATCTTTATGGTAGTACAGCGGTTTTGTTTTTGCTATAATGAACATATGATGGCTTCTCTTGGCGTTGATCCTTCACCCATACAGAAGGTAGAACTTTTTTCTACCCTTCTGCCCAAGGAAATTGAATTTGTCATTGCCCACTCCGGCATACTGCAGCTCCGCAAGGGAGGACACCTTTTTTCTCCCGGTGAAAAGGCCGAGCATTTTTACATGCTGGTCAAGGGCGGCATACGGGTTTACAAGCCCCGTAGCGACGGCAGCGACGATGAAATGGCCCGCTTTACTTCCGGCGATGCGATAGGCGATTTCGACTTTGCCCGCGGGGCGGCTTACGACGCCTATGCCAGCGCGACGGAAGATTCGGAGCTTATCATGTTTCCCGGTTACGGCCTTTCCATGGAAGCCTTTGCCCTTGAAGAGCCCCACACCACTTCCCGTATCCTCCTCAGCGCCATAGTCATGGTCACAGGCCGTATCAAATCCACCCAGAAGATCATTGTGGAGAACATGTCGTGGGTACAGGAACTGCACCGCCGCGCCTATGAAGATCCCAGCACCGGGCTCTGGAAACAGTCTTTTCTTGCCGACGAGATCAACCGTCTTCTGGAAGATCCCATGGCCCTTATTATGCTGAAACCGGATCGTTTCAAGATCCTTGTGGATTCCCGGGGACACGGCGCCGGGGACGAGGCAATGGTCCGCATTGCCACCCTGCTGCGCAATGTTACCCGCCGGATCGGCCGCGGCTGGCCGCTCAGGTTCAAAAGCAACGAGGTGGGAATTCTTATCAACAAATGTTCCCCTGTCCACGCGGAAAAAATCGCCCGCGATATGCATAGCGCCATTGCGGCCCTTGCGCCGGTGCCTGCCGGAAACAGCCTTCCCGTTTTTTCCTTTACCGCCACCGTTTCCTATGCCGTATGGCCCATTGACGAAGTATCCTGGGAAAATCTCTTCAGGGGAAACTATGATCTTCTCATGGATACCTGGAGGGCCGGGGGCAATACGGTGGTCAGATACAAAACAAAGGAAGAAAAACAATGAGCGGCGGCAGATCCGATTCCCCAATTACCGATCCCGTGCTGGTAAAATCCCCCCTTTTTGCCAATATGAGCGAACTGGAATTTAACGCGGTCACCGCGTTTCTGGAGCGTAGGCGGGTCAAGAAGGGAACAACGATTTTTATGGAAGGGGATGCCGGGGAAGACATGTATGTTTTCCTTGCCGGATCGCTCAGCGCCTTTGTGTCCCAGTCCGACGGTACCCAGCGCTGGCTTTTTGACATCAAACAGGGGGACTTTTTTGGGGAAATGTCCGTTATTGCCCATGAGCCCCGGTCCGCCACTCTGACCGCCAAGGAAGATACCGACGTTATGGTTCTTCAGGGCATAGATTTTTACCGCATCATTTTTGAGCATCCCATGATAGGGGTCAAAATGCTTAAAGCCATAGGCGCGGTTCAGAATCAGTGGCTGGATCAGACTTCAAAACATTTAAGCGATCTTATGCGGTGGGGTGAAACCGCCCGCCGCCGCGCCATAACCGACGAGCTTACCGGCCTTTACAACCGCCGCTTTCTTGAAGAGTCAATAAAAGACCGTTTTGATCAGGGGTCGGTGGGGCTCCGCAAAATGTCGCTGATGATGCTGGATCTGGACAAGGTTCACGCGATAAACGAGCGCCACGGCCCCCAGGCCGGTGATCAAGTGATCATCACCGTAGCGGATGTGCTCCGTTTGGTGATGCGTTCCGGGGACATTGCCGCGCGCCTTTCCGGGGACGAATTCGCGGTCCTGCTTCCCGATACCGACGCCGTCGAGGCGAAAATGGTTGCCGAGCGGATACGGGAATCGGTGATGAAAAAAGAAGTCATGGTGCCCAAGAGTCCCGGCGTGCCGGAAAAGGTTCCCATCAATATACGCACCAGCCTGGGTATAGCCGTCGCTCCCACCCACGCCAAGAATCTGGAAGGACTGCTCTTTGCCGCCGACGGCGCGCTCCGCAAGGCAAAAGAACTTGGCCGTAACCGTGTAGAACTTGCGAAATGAGACTGTGGATCGGGGCGCGAACCATAATAGAACTGGAGTTGTCCGGGAAGTAATCAATTTTCCGGACAGCCCCAATTTCCGCTAAATAGAGTTGTTCAATAACTTCAGTTATTGAACAACTTTCGCTTAAAAATGTAAGGGGGAAGTATGGATAAGGCTTTGGCGAGGTTAGGCGCGTGCGGCATAGTTCCGGTAGTGGTACTGGAGGATGCGCAAAACGCGCTTCCCGCGGCGGACGCGCTGTTTTCAGGCGGGATCGATGTCATGGAGATCACGCTACGTACAAAGGCGGGACTTGAGTCAATACGCGCCGTTGCCAAAAACCGTCCCGCTATGTTCGTCGGGGCGGGAACCGTTCTTACTCTTGATCAGTGCAAAAGCTGCGTTGACTCAGGCGCCGGTTTTATTGTCCTGCCCGGATTCAGCCTTCCGGTTGTAAAGTGGTGCGTTGAGCACGGCGTGGCTGTTACACCGGGCTGTGTAACGCCTACGGAGATCATGACGGCTGTGGAAAACGGATGTACCGTTCTCAAGTTTTTTCCGGCCGGCGTATACGGCGGTCTTTCCGCGCTCAAGGCCCTTGCCGGTCCCTTTGGAAATGTAACGTTCATTCCGACAGGCGGTGTAGATTCAAAAAACATCGGGGAATTTGCCCTGTCTCCGTTTGTCCATGCCGTAGGCGGGAGCTGGGTATGTGCAAAGGATGATATCAAGGCGGGTAATTTCGGCAGGATTACCGATCTTTCAAAAGAGGCTGTGCGTAACTTTCTGGGTTTTGAGTTTGCCCATGTAGGCGTAAATGCCCGGAATGAAGACGAGTCCATGAAGATTGCGGATCTTTTTGCGGGGCTTTTCGGATTCGAAAAAAAGCCGGGGGCAAGTTCTGTTTTTGCCGGAAACAGCATAGAAGTGATGAAGAGCGTTTATCTTGGGGAAAAAGGCCACATCGCTGTCAGGACAAACCGCATTGACGCCGCGGTCAAACGGCTTGAGGCCGGAGGTTTTGCCGTTGATCCACAGACCGCGAAATACAGGGGAGACAAAACGATCGCGGTTTACCTCAAGGCGGATTTCGGCGGTTTCGCGGTCCATCTATTGCAGAAATAAGGGATAATCATGACCGTGCTGTCGTTCGGAGAAATAATGCTCAGGCTCAAGTCTCCGGGAACGGAACGTTTTCTTCAAAGCCCCGTACTCGAGGCGGGTTTTGGCGGAGGAGAGTCGAATGTCGCGGTGAGCCTTGCCAACTTTGGGATTCATTCGCAGTTTCTGACCGTGCTGCCCGAAAACATCATAGGTGATGAATGTGTAAGGCAGCTTCGCGCCTTTGGCGTGGATGTTTCGAAAATACGGCGCGCCCGGGGGCGCATGGGAGTTTATTATATTGAAGGAGGGGCCAATCAGCTCCCCGCCAAGGTGCTTTATGACCGTTCGTATTCCGCAGTTGCGCTCGCGAAAAAAGGGGACATCGACTGGAACGCCGCGTTCGAAGGTGTCGACTGGTTCCACATCACGGGCATAACTCCCGCAATCAGCGGGAGCGCCGCGGAATTGTCGCTGGAATCCGTCAGAATTGCCAGGGAAAAGGGGCTTACCGTCTCCTGCGATCTTAACTACCGCAAAAATCTCTGGCAATACGGAACGACGGCTCCTCGCATTATGCGGAAGCTTGCGGAACATGTTGATATAGCGATAGCGAACGAGGAAGACATACAAAAATCCCTTGGAATAGATGCGGACGTTGATGTTGGTTCGGGGAATCTTGACAGAGACAGGTACCGTGAACTTGGAGACAGGGTGCTTAAGGCGTACCCCGGCATGCAGTTAATAGCAATTACCCTGCGCGAATCACATTCCGCCGACAGCAACGGCTGGGCGGGCTGCCTTAATGACAGGGACAATTTCTTCCTGTCAAGGCGTTATCTTATACAGGATATTGTGGATCGTATCGGCGGAGGCGACGCCTTTTCGGGAGGTCTTATCTATGGTCTTTCGGCGCTGGGTGACAGGCAGAGGGCGCTGGAATTTGCCGTTGCCTCAGGCGCGCTCAAGCATTCAATTCCGGGAGACTGTAACCGTGTAGGAAAGGATGACGTGTACAGGCTCATGGAAGGCGGCGGCGCGGGAAGGGTTGAGCGTTAGGGCGCGCCCGGCCGGAAGGCGTCTTTGTTCCCGGCCTCTTATTGTCTCTGAGCGGGAAATCGCGGCGCCTTTATCCGGCCGTTTTGTACGTGTCCTCCAGCCTGCACATCCACCATCCCAATACGCAGCCTGAAATAAATGTCAGTATACATACAATTACGGTAATGCCCGCATAGTTGAACGGAACTTCCGACCATGGCGTTCCGGGAATTATCATGACGGTAGAGGCTAAAACAATTCCAAAAATACAGTGGAAAATGCCGGTATACATTTTTGAAAACAAATAATCTACTATTTTTGAAAACAGGAAAAGACATGCCGCTCCGCCGGCCATTATCGGCAGCAAAACGGAAGCATCAAATGTTTTAAAGGCTTCAACCATAGGTTTGTACAAGCCCAGGTACACCAGGAAATTCGACGGGCTCATTCCCGGTATTAAAATGCCAAACGCTATCAGAACTCCGGCCAGGCACCATGTTCCGGCATTCCGCGGGAGATTTGATCCAAAATATTTTTCGGCCAGGAATAAAAATGAAAAAGCAAATGCAAACGAAATGATTATTATCACGACATGTTTTTTGGCCCGTTTTATTTTACCGGCGTCTTTCCATAATTTCGGCAATGTTCCTGTTATACAGCCAATGAATCCCCACAATACCTGGGCTTCATAATTTTCAATGAAGAAACCCAATGGATGTGATAACAAAAACATGCCAAAGAGCGCTCCAAGCCCTACGGGTATAAAAAATATAATGTTCTTTATAAAATCATGTGTTATATGCGCGATAAATCCGATTAATCTTTCGTATAATCCGAATATTGCGGCCAGGGCTCCCCCCGAAACTCCGGGTAATATAAATCCGGTTCCAATAAGCGCGCCTTTTAGAAAACGGATAATCCAGTTAATCATCTTTTTCCTCCGGATATTTTTTGCGGGAACTTCTAAAAACCCGGCCGGGGTCTTTAAAGGCTTCCCTGTTTCAAAAGTTTGCCCCGGGACAACAGTTCCTGCATAAGGGCGGCAAGGGTGTCCATGTTGATTTCGGAGGAAACTTCAGAAATGGTTTCCCGTATGTCTTCCCAGTCGTACTCTTCAAGCCTCATGGTTTTATCGTCAAATTCGCCAAGAAAGAAAGCGGCAACGGCGCCGGGCGCAAAAGGCGGGCCGCCGTTTGAAGCCGCGCGGCCGGCGGTTTTTCTGAAAAGTTTGCCCGCCTGTCCTGTGCCTATGACAGGCCCGACGAGGGCGGTAAATTCCCGTTCGAGGCCCCTGATGCTTTCTCCTGATTTTGCCATCCTGTCAATCCGTGAAAAAAAGTGTTCGATGGAAGAAGAAGAGGAAGAAGGGGGACGCAACCGCGCTACCTTTTCCTCTGCTGTACGGTAGCCGACGCCGCCGCGCGCGCGTCAACGGTGTTCAGCATGGCCGTCAATTTTTCCTTTTCAATTAAATCGATAACACGGGCTTCGGTGTAGCGCTTTGCTTCTTCGGTGTAGTTTCCAATGGTAACACAGATCCCTTTATCGGCCTTTACTTCCTTGAGGTGTGAATGAAAATCCCGCAGTATAAGTTCGCCGACAGCCCCCTGGCTTCTGATGAACCTGAACATGGTCACATTGGACCATTTGGAAGTATCCACCTCGGCAAGAATATCCGCCCAGCCGCCCTTGTCAACGGTAATGCTGGTTATTTTTACCTTTGCCCTGGCGAAATAACTCATGACGATCTTCCTGCAAAGGGCGATAAAATCCGCCGAAGGGGCCATAAGATAAATTTGAAGGTTTTTGTTTGCGTTGAGTTCCTGGTACTTGCCGATAAGGATGTTGACGTCCTTGTAGGACTGGTTGTCCGTCTGAATAAGACGGAGAAGACCGAGCGCCCCCGATATGTTGTTTTTCTTCAGATAGGCCTGGGCCAGCCGGTAACGAAGTTCGGTAAGGATATCGGGCTTGATGTTTTCGTGCTTGAGTCCTATTTCAAAATCGCCGATTGCCGCGTCCTCCTGGTGCAATTCCATGTTGATGGTTCCGGTGACAAGGCAGGCGTTCGGCCCCATGACAGGATCGGCCCGCAGATGGTTGAAGAGCCGCAGCGCCTGATCGGACTGATTTGCCTCGTAGTAACATTCGGCCAGAGTGTAAAGCGATTCCTTGTCGTCAGGCGCCAGATCAATGGCCTTGCGGATAAAAGTCATTGCCTCTCTGGGCTTTTTGACGCGGAAGAAGGCGTGGCCCAGATCGCGGAGAACCGCCGCGCTGTCCGGGTCCTGCTGGCGGGCCTGCTGAAGCAGCTGTATGGCCTTTTCATAATTCTTTTTCTGAAATTCGAGGTGTCCGAGGTTGTAGTTTACCTCGAAATTATCCTGGCGAATGGCCCTTGCCGCGGCGAAACCTTTGTAGGCCGCGTCGGTAAGATTCAGTTTAGAGGCCGAAAGGGCGTAACGGAGATTCACCTCAAATTCATCAACTGTTCCGGTAAGTTCCGAGAGGACTTCATATGTCTTGAAGGCCCGTTCCCATTCCCCATCCTGAAAATAGATATCGCCCAGGACATTCAGGGCCTCCGGGTCCCGTGGATTCTGGGCCAGACGCTTGTTCGCGTCTTTTACCATGGCTTCACGGCCTTTTGTCCGCTTTATGCCGGAAGCGCCCCCCGAACGGCCCTTGATTATCATAAAGAGAAATACAGCGAGACCAAGCGCAACCACCGCTGCCAAAATAGAGATCATATGTTGATTATCGGCCTTCCTCCGTTTATCTTCAATATGTTTCCTTTTTATGCCGATATGTAATTGAAACATTCCGGGATGCGCGGGGAAATAGTCTTGACAAAAAAAAGGGTCCCGGCTAAATTTTAGAAAGGAGTTTGACCAATGGCGGGAACTATTGGCATAAAAATCGCAAACGGGGGGTTCTATTCGATCATCGAAGAGAATTCCGCAGTTAAAAAACGGCTTATTCTTACTACTGTTCATGATAATCAGCGCAGCGTACAGATCGATCTTTATAAAAGTTTTGCGAAAACGATGGCCGACGCCCTGTACATAGGGAGCCTCGTGGTGGAAAAGATCAAGCCCAAGCCAAAGGGTGAACCTTCCATTGAGATGATCATTGCATCTACCCCGGAAGGGGAAATTACTGCCGGCGCCATAGATCTTGATACCGGTTCGGACGGGGAACATCATTACCTGAATGTTTCCCTTAAATCCCTCGATGAGGACACCAGGGACACCGAAATTCCCGATTTTGAGCTGGAACAGCAGGAGGGGCCTCCGGCAAGCCTTTATTCCCGTACCGTCAAGGCGGAAAAGAAAGCGGGGGGCTTCCCCTGGTTCATCCTTATCATTATTGGGCTCTTGATTATTGCGGGCCTCCTTGTCCTGTGGTTCTTTTTCCTCAGGAACAGGGTAGATGCCTCCTTCCCGTCAAGCCGCCAGGCGGTGGAATCCCAGCCTTCACAGGTTACGGAAGCCAAACCGGCTGCGCCGGAGCCTTCACAGGTTCCAGAAGCCAAACCGGCCGCGCCGCCTCCCTCAGCTCCTTCCGCGCCGCCTCCGGTGATTGAGGCTCCGGCGGCTCCGGCCCCGGTACGGACGGGGGCCGTGCGCCGTGACCGTCCGCCCGCCCCGGTGTCTTCCTACAGGGTGCCGGCAACCATTCCCAGGGAAGGGGTCGCCTACCGGCTCCGCTGGGGCGATACGCTGTGGGACATTTCAGAGGCTTTTTACCGCGATCCCTGGCTGTATCCCCGTATCGCGCGGTTCAACAATATCAGGAACCCGGATCTTATTATTTCGGGGACTACCATCCGTATTCCGCCGAAAGATTAAAACGCGGGTCTGTGTTTTTCTTCTTTCTTTTCTCGCCGGATTCGGCTCCTGTGGGGCCGGACGGCAGGCTTCCGTTTCATTTTACGAAGGCGTCAGGGAAGGCGAAGCGTCCGCGGCCTGTTTTGAGCGGGCGTTGGGAAGCCCCAATCCCTTTATCCGCTCCACGGCGGCTCTTGAGCTTATTTCTCCGGTTCTGGAGAAAGATTTCCCTGCCGCCAGGATAATACGGCGCCGTCCGGTACGCTCATCCGGCTTTTCCGTCCCGGAACTTACGCTGAGGGCGGCGGCTTTCTACATATCCGCCGAATCCCGGGAAACCGGACGGCCCGCCGTTTACGCCGAAGCGGAACGGCTTTGCGCCGCCTCTGCCCGTCTGCCTGATTTTCCGGAGGGGGTTGCCGGGGTATCCGGATGGAATGAAGCTCTGTCCCTCATGGCGGGTTTGCGGCAATACGGAAAACCGCCCCCGCCCGCCCTGTGGTCCAGGGCTTTTTCTTTTGTAACGGGGGCTTCTTCCCCTGCCGCCGTCCGCTGGTTCCTCAAAGAAGCAGACACTCTTCCTTTTTCCCTTTTCAGTAAAGCCGAAAAAGCCGCCGTCAGCGGGCATGAGGCGGCCGCCCGCTCTTCTTTTGCCGAAGGGCTGAAATTTTTCCGCACTGTTATTGGGGAGGCCGGGGATCTTTTCTTTCGGTATCCGGATCTGATTAACGATCTGGGCCGGTGTTTTCAGTTTGCCTCGGCCGGCGAGGGGATGGATCTCTTTCTGGAATGGGAAGGTTCCGCTTGGGCGGACGGGGCGGATACGGCCGCCGTGCGGTACCGGCTGCTTTTTTTTGCCGCGAGAATGGCCCGTCAGCAGGGGCTTATCGAAACGGGGACAGAGCTTTTTAACCGGGCGCTTGTTTTTGCCCCGGATTCCCTCCAGAAAGACGCTTCTATGTGGTACATCCTTGATATGATGCTGTCCGGTGAAAAAAACGCGGGAGAAGCCGCGGCGGCGGTAAAGAAAATGATTCCCGTCTTTGGCGACGACGCCTATTTTTCCGACATACTGGATCGCCTTGCCCGGCTGCTTACGGCGCGGCGGCTCTGGCGGGATCTGGCCGAAATATACGTTCTTATGGAAAGGCGCCCTCGTTCGCCGTCCGCCGCGCAGTACGCCTGGATTCTGGGGCGGGCGGCGGAAGAAGGTTGCCTTACGAATGAAAGCGCCGGAACCGCGGAGGCCGGGACTGCGGGGGACAGAGCTTTACTGTATTTTCGCGGGGCTTACGAACGGGCCGGCGCGGGCGGGGATGCCTTCTATTACCGCATGAAGAGCGCCGCCGTTCTGGGGGAGCCTTTTCTGAATCCCGGCAGGGCGGAGGCGGAAAACTGGTTTCACCCTGAACTCATGGAATTTCTCCTGGGTTTTTTTGAGAATGGCGCGGGAGAAAAGGCCCTTCCGTATATACGGGAAAAAACGGAGGTTCTTGCGGCGGCGGAACTGCGGGCCCTGGCCCGGGCCATGTACGAAGACGGGTTGTATGCCGGGGCGATACGGCTTGTTTCGGCGTATATGAACCGGGATGATTATAGACTTGTTCGTGAAGATCTGGAACTGGCCTATCCCCGGCCCTGGCGGTCCTGGGTCGAGGAAAAAGCGGAGGAAACCGGTTTTGCGCCGGAACTGCTTTTTGGCCTTATACGAACCGAAAGCGCCTTCCAGCCCGGCATTGTTTCCAGGGCCGGGGCGGCGGGCCTTACTCAGCTGATGGCCGCCACGGCAAAGGAAGCCGCCGGAAGGCTGAAACGGCAGGGGGGCCCCGACTACGCCGGAACGGGTGAACCGGATCTGCTTGATCCCGAAGTTAATATACATCTTGGAGCCGTCTATCTTCAGTATCTTGCCGGCCGTCTGGAAGATCCCCTCTTTGCCCTTATTGCCTATAACGGAGGACTTTCGCGGTTCCGCCGCTGGCGGGATCTGGAGCCGGATCTGCCCGGGGATCTTTTTCTTGAAACTGTGGAATACGCGGAAACAAGGGCATATGCCCGCAGGGTTCTTTCCGCCGCCGCCGTCTACGGGCTGCTTTACGGCCGGGAAGGAAAATCCCCGGCGGGAAGTCCTTGAAACTCCCCCTTTTTTTACCGATATATACATGAGCCGCTTTTAAATTTGGCCGTTTTGAAATTGCCTCGCATCAAGATTTGAAACAAGGGGTTGTGAAAGTGTTTCTTCGTTCCGGTATTTTTCCCCGTTTCAGGGTTTTTCTCCGTTCGGCGGAATCTTTTTTTTCCGCTCCCGGCGCCAAATTCCGCGTAGGCGCGGCGGCCTCCGCGGCCGTTCTGGCCCTTGGCGGCCTGTTTTTGGCGCTTTCTCTTGTGGGCTCCCTGCTTTCACTGCCGTTTGCGTCCCTTCCGGGTGACTTTTTCGCGGCGTCCTACGGGCTGGTGGCCTTTATTATTCCGGCCTACCTTCTTTACGCCGCCTTTATTCTGGCCGATCCGGCGTGGCGGCCGGACCGGATCTTTGTCCTTAGCGCCCTGCTCTTTCCTTTTCTGACGCTGGCCGGGGGAATCGCCGTTATCCGGGATTTCGAAAACCTTTCGTCAAGATCCCCGTTTCTGGATTTTACCGGGAAAACGTTCTTCAGTTTTATCGTTGTTTTTCTTGTTGTCTCCGAAGTTCTTCTTGTCGCGGCGGCCCGCGCCATGCTTTTTCCGGGGAACGGCCGGCGTTTTGATCTTGACAGGGCCCGCCGCCGGGGCAGGCTGCGGTCCCTCATGCTGCCTTCGCCCTTTTCCGCGCCCGGCACTGTGTACGACAGACCGGCGGCCCCGATCCGGGGGACAGAGCTGAACGGCGGTGAACCGCCCCTCTTTGGCCGGGGAAACCCGGACGGCGCGGAGGAGGAAGGCGGCGTTTGTGATTTTGACGATGCCGGGATCGCCTGTGATGAAAATATTGACGGCGCGGACGGTATTGACGCCGTCTGTGATGAAGATATTGATGCCGCGGACGGCATTGACGCCACCGGTGCGCCGGACGCGGATCTGTACGATTCGGCTGTACCGGACGGGTATTTCGGCGCGGACGCGGGCCTTGGCGGCGGGGCCGTCCGCGGTGATGATCCTGAAAACGAAGCGGGCCCTGAAACCTGCGGTTCCGCCGGCATGACGGCCGATGTCGAAAGGGCCCTTTCGGAGGCGGAAGCCGCGGCCGCCATCAAGTCCGTAAAGCGCCGGAGCGGCTGTGAAAATTCCCCGGCCCGCCCTATCCGTTCTTCCATGTCAGGAACATCCTATTCGGTGCCGGTCGATATACTTAACCAGTACCCCGATGGCCAGTACTGGATCATAGATTCCGTCACCGAAGACGCGGCTGTGACCCTCAAGGAAACGCTGGAGGAATTCAGGATACAGGCGGAGGTCACGGGGATCAGAAAAGGGCCTGTAATTACCATGTTTGAAATTCTTCCGGCTCCGGGAGTCAAGCTTTCCAGAATTGTGAACCTTCAGGACAACATTGCCCTGCGCCTTGCCGCCTCGTCGGTACGTATCGTGGCCCCCATTCCCGGAAAACACGCGGTGGGCATAGAGGTGCCGAACGCGAAACGCAACATCGTTTCATTCAGGGAAATTATCGAAGGCGAACTCCGCCAAGCCCGGCTTGAAGGAAAGAGGGAAGGCCGGCGGCCCGAAATTCCCGTTGTTCTTGGAAAGGACATTACAGGCGAGGCGGTTACTGTAGATCTTGTCCAGATGCCCCACCTTCTTATTGCCGGGGCGACAGGTTCCGGGAAGTCCGTGTGCGTTAATACCATGATACTTTCCGTATTGTACCAGCGTCATCCTTCCGAATGCCGGCTCATTCTTATCGATCCGAAAATTGTCGAGCTGAAACTTTACAACGGCATTCCCCATCTTTTGACACCGGTTATCACGGAACCAAAACGTGCCTTTCAGGCCCTTCAATACTGCATTTATGAAATGGAGCGCCGTTACGCCTGCCTTGATTCCATGGGAGTGCGGGACATCAGAAGCTACAACAAACGGATCAGGGAAAAAAACATGGCGGCGGAACACATGCCTTACATCATGGTGGTAATAGACGAATTTGCCGATCTCATGGCGACTACCGGAAAAGAACTGGAAAGTACCGTGGCCCGTCTTGCCGCGATGAGCCGCGCCGTGGGAATACATCTGGTTCTCGCAACCCAGCGGCCGTCCATAGACGTGATAACCGGCCTTATCAAGGCCAACATTCCAAGCCGCATTGCCTTCATGGTTGCCAGCAAGATGGACAGCCGCATCATCATTGACATGGTAGGGGCGGAAAAACTTCTGGGGAAAGGCGACATGCTTTACGCCGGCGCGGTGGACCCCTTTCCTGTCCGCATGCAGGGCGCTTTTGTTTCCGAAGAGGAAGTAGAGGCGGTGGTAGAATACGTCAAGACCCTGGGAGAACCTGATTATATTGACGATGAAATATTCTACGATGATGAAGAGGACGAAACGGCTCCTTCGCTTTTTTCCGAAGGCGGGGATCCCCTTTACGAAAAGGCTCTTGAAATTGTCATGCAGCAGGGAAAGGCCAGCGCCAGCTATATACAGCGGCGTCTTAAAATAGGCTACAACAGGGCGGCCCGTCTTGTAGAAGAAATGGAACGCAACGGCGTTGTCGGTCCCGCCCAGGGCTCAAAGCCAAGGGAACTCTTACGGGGCGCGTGATATAGAAGGAACCTCTGGAAACCCGGCCGGGCTGCTAACAATTTTATTCGCGCCGCTTACCTGAAGCCGCCCATGCGTTGCATCATCTCTTGGGCCTGGGCGGGGTTCTTGCTGAATTTCGCCATCTTCTTCATCATGCCCCGCATCTTTTCGAATTTTTTGATAAGGCGGGCGACTTCGGCGACCGAGGTTCCCGACCCGTGCGCGATGCGGCTTCGCCGGCCGGGGCCTATGATAAGATGATTTGCCCTTTCCTTGCGGGTCATTGATGAAAGTATCGCCTCCTGGCTTTTCAGTTCCGCCCTGTCTATATCTTCCTCGTTTATCTGGCCCGCCATGCCGGGGATCATTTCCAGCATGGATTTAATGGAACCCATTTTCTTTACCGATCTGAGCTGGTTGAGCCAGTCTTCCAGGGTAAAGTTTTCTTTCTCCATTTTTTTTCGGAGTTCAAGGGCTTCCTTTTGGTCTATGACTTCCTGTGCCTTTTCCACAAGGCTTACCACATCGCCCATGCCGAGTATTCGTCCGGCAATGCGGTCGGGATGGAAGGGTTCAAAGTCTTCCGGCTTTTCTCCGGTGCCGACGAATTTAAGAGGTTTTCCCGTAACGGTCTTGAGGGAAAGGGCCGCCCCGCCCCTGGCGTCGGAATCGAATTTGGTAAGCACGCAGCCTGAAATGCCTATTTTTTCGTTAAAGGTTTTGGCAATTTCCGCCGCCGCCTGGCCTGTCATGGCGTCCGCCACAAGGAGCAGTTCATCCGGCCGGGCCGCCTCCTTGAGCCGGGAAAGTTCCGCCATCATGGGTTCGTCTATCTGGAGCCGGCCTGTGGTGTCGATGACAAGGGTGTCTATCATGTTTTTGCGCGCCCAGTCCAGCGCGTTCAGGTACACCTTGACGCTGTCCGTGGCGCCGTCTTCCCGGTGAACGGGCACGCCTGTCTGACCCGCCAGCACGGCAAGCTGCTCGGCCGCCGCGGGCCGTACCAGATCGCAGGCCACAAGGAGGGGCTTCCGGCCTTCCTTTTTGAGCCGGAGGGCCAGCTTTGCGGAACTGGTAGTCTTGCCCGAGCCCTGGAGTCCCAGCATAAGGATCGAAGAAATAACGTCCGGCCCGCGGAGGGAAAGATCCTGTTTGACATCCCCCAGAAAGGAGACAAGTTTGTCATGGACAATCTTGACGAACTGCTGCCCTGGGTTCACCGAACGGAGTACTTTTTCCCCCCTGGCTTCCTCAATGGTGGCGTTGACGAAGCGGCGCACCACCCGGAGATTTACATCCGCCTCCAGCATCGCCATTTTGATCGTTTCAACCGCGTCGTTAATGTTCTTTTCGGTAATGGATCCCTTTCCCGAGACAAAGCGCAGGGCGTCCGATATTTTTTCCGTAAGTTTTTCCAGCATTGGTACAGTGTAATTGTCCGGAGCGCAAAATGCAACACGGGGCAAAGGCACAGCAGAGCTTCACCTTCGCCCGGACATTCAAGGATGACGCCCTCTTAGTCGACCCTGAATTTGGAGACTTCCCCCGCAAGGGTGTTGATGTGTTTCCTGTTGGCGGCGCTTATTTCGGATACCTTGACGACAGCTTCGCTGATGTTGTCCGCCCCGGCTGCCATTTCCGTCATGCCGCATCTGATCTCCTCCGTGACCATTTCCAGGTTCCGGCTTTCCTTTGCAACCTCTCTTGAACCGGCGAGCATTTCGGCGGACCCCTGTTTGACTTGCAGGGTAAGTTCATTGAGCCTTGCTACCGCCTCAAGGATCTGCTTGCTTCCGGCGCCCTGCTCTTCCATGGCGCCGCATATAACGGTTTCCTGATCCGACACGGTTTTTACCTTGCCGTCAATGGCCGCAAAGTTTTCTGTGACGGTATTGGTGGATACGACGATCTTGTCGATTGAATTTTTTATTTTTTTAAGGGTGTCGGAGATGATCTTTGACTGGACGCCTGAGTTTTCGGCGAGCTTGCGGATCTCGCCCGCCACTACGGCGAAACCTCTGCCTGACTCTCCCGCGTGGGCGGCTTCAATGGCCGCGTTCATTGAAAGGAGATTGGTCTGGTTCGCGATATTTCGCATTACCGAATTGATCTCAAGGAGGCCTTCAGATTCACGGGCAATTTCCTGTATGTCTTCCGACACGTTTCTGATTCCGGTCCGGCCCGAGTCCGATGCGGCAATAAGTTCTTCAACATTCGCGGCGTTTTTGACAAGGGTGCCGGTAACGCCTTCTATGCTGGCAAGCATCTTTTCAATGGCAGAAGACGAAAGGGACACGCTTTCGGTCTGCTGCTCCACATGGACGCTGAGCTTTTCGATATTGGCCGTTACTTTCTCCATGGCCGCGCCGGTTCCGGCGACGCTTGCCGACTGGTTTACTACTTCACCCTGAATGCCCTGAATAGAGGAAGTAATTACATTAATGACCGCCGTAGTCTGATCCATGTTCGAGGCCAGTTCGTCCCCAATTTCAAGGAGGCCGGCGCTGAGTTTCTTGATGACTATGACAAGATTTTTTATTTTTTCAAGGGTAAGGTTGAAATAAAGCGCGAGTTCATCGATTTCATCTTCCCCGGAAACCTTTATGCGCCTTGTAAGGTCCCCTTCGCCGCCTGAAATTTCCCGGAGTATGGTATTCATTGTCCCCAGCCTTGAAAACATCATCCTGAGCAGCAGGAACAGTAAAAGGCCGCCCGCAAGGACAAAGCCGGCGCCGATCTCCGCATGGCGGACCGCCACGGCGGTGATTGATTCATGGAGGGACGTGGCGTCAAAATCACAGCCCACAATGCCCGTCATTTTTCCCGATGAATTAAAGACAGGCGTGTAAATTGAAACCATCCAGCCCCATTCTCCCTGGCTGGACATGCTGTCGAATTCCGTTTTTTGGGTTTCCCAGCATCTGAAAAACGCCGAATCGTAATCCGACACGTCTTCGGTCTCCCCCAGCGGGGAAAAATCTTCCCCGCTGTCCACGGCGGCGCTGCCGTCGATGATGTACATGTATTCGTTTCCGCCCGCGGGAGCCATGGAATAAAGATATTCGGCGCTGGAAAAATTCTTGAGCTTAAGGAGCTGATCCTGGGTGTCAATGTAAAAGGGGTCCTGGCTGTCCAGGGTTTTTACAAGCTCTTCGAATTTATCGCCGTCTATCATCGAGGCCGCCGTTTCGGCTATATAGATCCCCTGTCCGGCAAATATTTTCGACGCCTCCCGGCTGGTCTCGCCGGTTGCGAGGATCGACGTGGCGGCGCTCATGACAATTATAAACGCCGAAAAACACAGGATAAAACGGAATCTAAGGGTTTTTATAACCTTCATGAAAGAACTCCTTTACCTGAAACATACAACAAGTACAGGGACGCCCGGCCTCCGGGACGCCGCTTTCTTTCCGATAAAAAATACCACAGACATATCCACAGGCCGCGTATGACGGTGACAACGGTGACGGCAACCCAGACGCCGTACAGGCCAAGGCTGGTCCTTGAAAGCGTGTACGCAAGGACCGGCTTTGTAAGGTTGGCAAGAACGCTGGCCAGTGACGGGGGAAGGGTTCGCCCTGTTCCCTTAAAGGCGCCCGCGCCTACGCCTTCCAGGTTCATGGGAAGCTGCGCGAAGGCAAAGATGCGGAGGTAGATTGCCCCCAGCCCGGCCAGCGCGGGGTCGGGAAGAAAAAGGGAAAAAACAAAGCCGCCCAGAGTCCAGAGAAAGAGGGCCACAAGAGCGCCCCAGACCGTCATGATGACAAGGGAAAGCCTGACGCTTCTGGCTATGCGGTCCCATTTTCCGGCGCCGTAATTCTGGCCTATAAAGGCAACCATGGCGGAACTAAAGCCTCCCCCTATAAGCCATGAAAGGGATTCGATCTGCGAGCCTATTTTGCTTACGGCCACCGCGCCGGCGCCGAACGAGGTTTCGACCCGGGAAGTCGCCATGGCAAGCAGGCAGAACGCTATGCTTTCCACACCGATGGGAAGCGACCATTTGAGGATGGCAAGCATCCGGGATTTTTCGGGCCGTATCCTGAACGAAAAATATTCAAAGGGCCTGCCTTTGTAGAAGACGACGCCCCAGAGCGTAAGGAGCGCTACCAGCATCTGGGAAATGGCCGTTGCCAGGGCGGCTCCCTCTATCCCCATATTCAGGGTGAAAATAAACAGGGGATCAAGGATGACGTTAAGCACAAGCCCCGCGCCGCTCAGGATAAAGGGAGTTCTGGAATTGCCCGAACCGTTGAATACGCCTATGAGGCAGCTGGATATAAAGGTCACGGGCGCACAGAAGGAGACTATCAGAAGGTAGCGCGCCGCGTCTGAGGCCACGTCCGCCTCCCTGAAGCGGAAAAAGCCGATAAGTTCGCGCCTTAAGAAGATCGCGCACAGGGCAAAAACAATACCTGTCACCGTGCCCAGAAAAAGGGCGTTTTGGGCAAAGGCCAGCGCGGCCTTTTTATCACCGCGCCCGAGCGACTGGGCGACGCCTATTTCGGCTCCCATTCTGCCTATGAGGATGAAACCAAAGGACAGCCACATGTACATTCCGGCCGCGCCGGCTGCGGCCACGGCCCCGCTTCCCACCCTGCCGAGCCAGAACATGTCGGTAAGGTTGTAGGCCATCTGTACAAACTGGGTGCCCATAATGGGAACGGCGATAACAAGCAGCTTGCGGAGAATACCGCCCCTTGTAAGATCAAAAGTTCCCGTATTCCGGCCGTCTGTCTTCATAATATTCCAGGTACCAGGGACGAGTTTAAATTTTATCGCATAAAATTTAAACTCCCCTGTATGGATTACGATTGCATTGTCACAGGCGGCGGGCACGCCGGCATAGAAGCGTCGCTTGCCGCCGCAAGGCTCGGCCTTTCAACGCTCCTTGTTACCCAGAATCCCGATCGTATCGGGGCGCTTTCCTGTAATCCCGCGGTGGGCGGCCTTTCCAAGGGGAACCTTGTCCGGGAGGTTGACGCCCTGGGCGGCGAAATGGGGAAGCTTATCGACAAAACCATGATACAGTACCGGATCCTTAACCGTTCACGGGGGCCCGCGGTTCAGGCGCCCAGGGCGCAGGCCGACAAGCTGGCCTATCAGTCGGCGGCGCGCCTGGCGCTTGAAAACCAGAAGGGCCTTTCAATCTTCATGGATACCGTGACGGATCTGCTTGTCAATGAGGACGGAAGGGAGATCCTCGGGGTGAAGACCATGCGCGGGCACAGCATTTCCGCCAGGACCGTGATCCTCGCGGCGGGAACTTTTATGGAAGGGAAGATCTTTATAGGCGAATACGAAGCGGGCGAAGGCCGCCTTGGGGAGGAGGCGGCGCTGGGCCTTGGGCGAAATCTCAGGCGCATGGGGTTTCCCATGGGGCGTTTTAAAACAGGGACTCCCGCCCGCATTGCCGGAGACTCGGTTGATTACGGTAAGATGGAAAGGCAGGACGGGGAAGCGCCCCTTCCCTTTTCCTTTGACGTTGATCCGGGAACGTCTCCCGCCTCTCCGTCCCTTCCCTGCTGGATAACCTGGACCACGGCGGAGACCCACAGCATCATCAGGGAAAACATACACCGTTCCCCGCTTTACGGCGGAAAAATATCCGGCATAGGCCCCCGGTACTGTCCTTCTATTGAAGACAAGGTCATCAGGTTCCCCGAACGGGACCGCCACCATGTGTTTGTTGAACCGGAAGGGCTTTACACGAACGAAATGTACCTTAACGGCCTTTCAAGCTCGCTTCCCGAAGACGTGCAGGCGGATTTTATTCACAGCATCCGGGGCCTTGAAAAAGCCCGCATAACAAGGCCCGCCTACGCGGTTGAATACGATTACCTTGATCCCCTTGATCTGTATCCGTCGCTTGAGTCCAAACGCCTTTCGGGTTTTTTTACGGCGGGACAAACCAACGGCAGTTCCGGCTATGAGGAGGCCGCGGCGCAGGGAATTATCGCCGGCATTAACGCCGCGATGAAACTAAGGGGAGAAGCGCCCCTGGTGCCGGGCCGGGCGGAAGCCTACATCGGGGTCCTTATAGACGATCTTACCACGGTGGGAACAAAGGAGCCTTACCGCATGTTTACAAGCCGCGCCGAACACCGCCTTATGCTGCGCCACGATACGGCCGACACGCGCCTTACGCCCAGAGCCCGCGAACTGGGCCTTGCCGGGGAAAAGCGCTGGGAGCGTTTTCTTGAAAAAACAAAGGCGCTCGAGGCGGTGCATGAGCTTGTCAGGCAGCGGAAGATCCCGGAAGCGCCGGGTTCGGAAATCCCGAAGGATACAGAGGCGGCCGTTCCGTTTCCCGCCGAATGGATTCTGCGGGCGCAGCTGGATCTTAAATACGCGGGGTACATTGAAAAGGAAAAACGTGCCGCCGCCCGGAACGCCAAAATGGACGCCGTTAAGCTGGCGGCGGATTTTGACTATGCCGCCGTTACGGGGCTTTCTTCCGAATCACGGGAAAAACTTGCCCGTGTCCGCCCCCTTACCCTGGGACAGGCGGCGCGTATTCCCGGCGTGCGGCAGGGAGACATTGCGCTTTTGATGGTGCTGGCAAAACACAGGAAAGGGGAATAGATGCCAAAAATGTATCCGAAAGACGTTGATAGACAGCAATTCTCATTTTACGAAGAATTTTAACCACTAAGCTATCCCAACCGGATAGCAGGGCACAAAGGGAAACCCTCTATTCTTTTCTTTTGAGGGGCAGAACCAGCAACATCGGCGCCTTCTTCTTCGTTAAAGAGCACTATAAAAGCACATGCGTCAAAGGCATAGATAAATTTTTCAGTTGCGGGAATTATTATGTGCGTTCCTTCGGCCCTTTCAAAGAGCCCGCTTTATCTTTCAAGGCTTTATCCGCATGTTTACACTCAAAATATACATCCATTGTGTCTATGCCTTTGCAAGAACCGTGTAAATCAAGCAGGGGAAAGGCGGGTTTTTCGGGAGTATCTTTATTATATACTGCCTGTTCTTTTCTATGGCGTTTTCAATCGTACTGTTAGCATGATGGCGTCTCATGATTATTTCGCCAAAATATTTGTCTTTTATGTATGTCTCCAGAGCCGCCGGAGGTGGATGAAAAACGCAGTCTATTCCTCTCCCCTTTGCGTTCGCTAGTTGACAGAAAAGTTCCCCCGTGCGATAATGGCACCATGAAACGGACTGGGATTTATAAAGAAAAATTTCCCCTCTGTCTTGCTGTCACGCCCGGTTTCCCGGTTTTTGTTAAAATTTACCCCCCCCCCCCCCATTTTCTTTTATATTATAAAGTAATCAGCAAAAATCGGGCAGTCTTTTGTCCGGGCGTTCCCTTTTGTTTCCGGTCTCATTTAGGAAAAGGGGGATGTCTATGAAAAAGATAGGCATTATCGGCGGTTGCGGTCATGTGGGTATTCCGTTAGGGCTTGCGCTGGCAGAGCGGGATTTTGACGTAACCTTGTTGGATATTAACGCCGCCACGGTTGACAGTATAAACCATTGTATACTGCCTTTCAAAGAGGCCGGGGCGGTTGCAATACTGCAAGATCATATTGGAAAAAATTTAATCGCCGCAACAGATGCGGGGCTGGTAAAAGAACAGAATGCGGTTGTGTTCGTTACCGGTACGCCGGTCGACGAACATCATAATCCCAAAATTAATGATGTGTTAAAAGTTATCAGAACGTATCTTGAGTTAATGAATAAAGAACAACTGGTAATTTTACGAAGCACTATTTTCCCTGGTACGACCGAATTAATTACCCAATTATTGTACGATAGATTTGGTTCTGCGAAACTGGCGTTTTGCCCCGAGCGGATCGTGCAGGGCAGGGGTATTGAAGAAATTTTTAATTTGCCGCAGATTATCGCGCCGTCTTCGGAAGAAGCATATCGGGAAGCATGGGGTATTTTCTCAAAAATCTCGCCCAAAATCATCCGGCTTGCCGCGAAAGAAGCGGAGTTGGTAAAACTTATCACCAATACATGGCGCTACCTGGAGTTTGCCGCGGCCAATGCCTTTTACATGATGGTTGAACATGAAGGATTGAATTTTTATACGGTGTATAACGCGCTAAAAGCGGACTATCCCAGGGCGGAACATTTTCCTCCGGCGGGACTTGCGGCGGGTCCGTGTTTGTTCAAGGATACGATGCAGCTTTCCGCCTTTTATCAAAACAATTTTTTCTTGGGACAGTCGGCTATGCTGGTAAATGAAGGTTTACCGAACTTTCTGGTCGATCAGCTGGAAAAGAAAATGGGTTCTCTTGGGCATAAAAAAATCGCGGTGCTGGGTATGACATTCAAGGCGAACAATGATGATACCCGTGAAAGTTTATCATTCAAGATAAAAAAACTGCTCGAATTTAAAATGGCCTTGGTACTCGCGCATGATCCCTATCTTAATGATTCGCTGCCTCTGAGCGAGGTCTTGAGACAGGCGGAGGGAGTTATATTGGGAACTCCCCACGATGAATATAAAAATGTTGCGCTTTCCGTTCCCTTTGTTGATTGCTGGGGGTTTTGGAACCGTGCTTGAGATGAGGTGGTGAAATATGAAAATACTGGTTACCGGATCCGCAGGATTTATCTGCGGTTATTTAGTAGAGGAATTGCTACAAAATGGACATGCGGTTATAGGAATCGATAACTATTCCAAATACGGAAAAGTCAAGAAATCCTATGACGAGCATCCTGATTATCAGTTTTATCAGCATGATATGAAGGACGTAGATTTCATAAAAGAATACGCGGCGGACTGCGAGCATATAGTTGCGGCGGCGGCCATGATCGGCGGAATATCCTACTTCCACGAACAGGCATATGAATTGCTTGCGGAAAACGAGCGAATATTGGCGGCCACTTTTGACGCGGCTATCTGGGCGTATAAGACGAAGAAACTGCAAAAAATTACCGCGTTAAGTTCCAGCATGGTGTATGAATGCGCGACATCTTTTCCCAGCGAAGAAGGGGATCAGCGTAAATGCCCGCCGCCGTTAAGCACCTATGGTTTTCAGAAACTGGCCTCTGAATACTATTGTCAGGGAGCTTTTGAACAATACGGATTGCCGTACACAATAGCCCGCCCATTTAATTGTGTGGGAATCGGGGAAAAGCGGGCGCTTTGCGACAAAGAGATTTATTCGGGAAACGTTACTCTGGCGATGAGCCATGTGGTGCCGGACCTGGTGCAAAAAGTGGTCCGGGGGCAGGATCCGCTGCATATTCTCGGCTCAGGCAATCAGATCCGGCATTATACCTACGCCGGAGATTTGGCCCGGGGCATTCGGCTGTGCATCGAACATCCTCGCGCGCTTAACGAGGACTTTAATTTGTCAACTCCCGATTCTACTACTGTTTTAGAATTGGCGAAAACTGTTTGGAAAAAAATAAACCCTGATAAACCCTTTCGTTATGTGTCGGAGGAGCCGTACAAATACGATGTTCAGAAACGGGTGCCTTCGGTTCAAAAGGCGAAAGACCTGCTTGGATTTTCGGCGGATACAAAACTTGACGCGATTCTGGACGAAGTTATCCCGTGGATCGTGGAACAAATCAAAGTGGGAGGTATTTAAGTCATGATTATTTCCATAGTTCCGGAAAAACGTTGTGAATAATGTAAATATCATTATACCGGTGTACAATGAGGCGGAAAATATCCGCCGGGTAATTGAAAGAATTGAGGCGGTGGTAACCATGCCGCATACCATTGCGGTTGTGTATGATACGGAAGAAGATACGACAATACCGGTTGTGCGGGATATGCAAAAGACGCTGCATGGGATTGAGCCGGTAAAAAACAAATACGGACGCGGGCCGTTAAACGCGATAAAAACCGGACTGGAAGCGGCATCCGGTACATACGCGCTTGTTACGATGGCGGATTTATCCGACCCGCCTGAAGTAATGAACGCTCTGTACGAAAGGGCGGAAGCCGAACACGC
>JAISAQ010000062.1 GCA_031266775.1 Treponema sp. | reverse complement strand
GTCCACGATTTAACCATAATCACCCGGAACAGCAGTGACTTTAGAGGCATAGGGGGCCTTGCGCTCATCAATCCCTGGGAGGCAGCGAAGGACCAAACGGCGGTAACCCAGGGGTGACTGCACCATGTACAAATCTTAAGTGTACGCGCATGGTGCCTGGCACCTGCGCGTACCTCATTTTTACCGGAAAACAGGGTTTTGGATATTGAGAAACTGATAAAAGAGGTATTTCCCAATGCCTTTATCTGAAATGTGGTCTAAGGTTGATCGTTATAACTGTAGCCAAGCGGTAAGGGAGAGGTCTGCAAAACCTTTATGCGACGGTTCGATTCCGCCCGGCGCCTGTTGTTTCGGCTGTCTTGCTGTACCGGACCGGTAATCTTCTTATAAAGAAGGGCCGGTTTTCACGGCGGCTGTTCCGTATGGTGTAACCGCCGCGTTTCACTGTTTTTCCCTTCATCCCTGGGTATCTTGGATGTCAATGAACAGGAAACAGCCGGGAAGATCAAGATAGGAAAAAGTAAAAATCAGCTCTTTGGTAGTCACGTCCCGGTAAATATCGGTTATGCAGCTTTTTCTTCCGCTTTCATATACAGCCAGTGCCTTTTGAAAATAACCCCGCCATGCCCAGTTTTTGTTGCGGTAATCAAGAAGGCTGATTTCTCCGCGTGTTCTTTCGATATTATAGGATATTTGAATACCTTGATGATTACAGAGATAAATACGTTTTACGTTTTCCGGCAGGAATTGAAGAAGCGTTTCAAGATAATTGTCCGTATTGGCAATTTCATTAGCGTCTGCCGCCGGGGGCCGCCCTGAAATGTATTCCTGAATCTTTGTTTCAAAAACATCTCTCAGGTGATTAGTGTTAACAACATTTTTTCTGAATTCCATGATGAAATTGTCAAATTTTTTCGCGAAAAGCCGTTGATCTGCCCGGGCGGCGGCAATAGAGGGGCCGGGCCTTGAAAGCAGAAAACCTTGATAGTATTTGCCCTGGGAATCCATGCATATTTCAAGCTGTCTTTTTGTTTCTATACCTTCGTACAATACTTCTATGCCCACGTTTTCGGCAAAGGCGGCTATTGATCTAAGATACTCATAATGATGGAAGGATTTTTCCGCACGGTGAACATAGTCCATATCAATCTTCATAATGTCAGGACGGATCCGGGCAAGCCTGTCAATATTGCTGGCGCCTTTGCCGTAATCATCAATGGCGATTTTACAGCCGTTTTCCTTGTAGTAATGCAAAACTTTAAGATAAGGTTCGCTGTCTTCGTTAAATTCATCTTCGGTAATTTCTATAACCAGTTTTTCGGGCGGGATTTTAAACTCCTTTGCCCATGTTAAAGTCGGCATGCTTTCAGGGTGGTCTGAGTAACTGATGAGCCATTGTAACCGGATATTGATGAAAAGAGATTCGCCGTTATTTTCGCGGGCGAATTGTTCCATGGCAAGCCGTCTGATTTTCCTGTCTACCGCAAGGGCGTCCTCATTGGTAGTGGCGTTATCTTCAAAGAAATTCCCCAGGGAACAGACCTGCCCGTCTGCTCCGCTATATCGGCCCAGCACCTCGTATGAGTATATTTTCCCCGTATCCGCGCTTAAAATAGGCTGAAAGTAAGGAAATATTTGCCTGTCACTCCGGTAGCCCATGCTGATTACAAAACATATCCAAAGAGGCGGGTATTGTCAATCCTGCGTTTTATCCTCAATTGCCGTACTGCCGGGAGCCGGGATTGATGATAACAGGGAACACTGCGGCAATGGCATCGGGGAAACCGGCGAGCCCGTCTGCGGCCGTAGGGAGTATGTCTTGTATTCTCCGGTTTTTAAGCCCGTTCATAATGCCCGTCAAGAGGGGGAACCTCAGTCTTAGAGCTTCGGCTGAATATACCAGAACTTAACCCCTTCATTCTGTTCGATACCGCAGCCCGTGCGAAACTTTGTTTTGCCAAGCTCTTTTTGCCCGTCTAAACGTATCGCAGGGGCTAAATAATGCCGTTTTCCATATCTACAGTCCATTTTACTGGCATTCTTTTAAATCTTATGATCCTCTCAAAACCATTTCCGCTTTTAGTCTGAAACATTCAAAAGGCAGTTCTTTCCCTTCAATCCGGTTCATAATCCGCTGGGCCGCCAATACCCCTAAAGATTCCGCCGGTTGAACCATTGAGGATATGCACGGAGTAGTTAACCGGAACCATACCTCATCATCAAAGGTAATCATGGAGACATCTTCGGGGATACGGATATGATGATCTTTCAAGTATGAATAGGCGCCTACCGCCGCGAGATTATTGCCGCAGAGAACCGCGCGGACAGGGACTTTGAGCAGTTGGCTCATCATTGTATATGATTCAGTGTGCTGTAATTCATTCATTGCCACGGGAGCGCCGCTGATAACTTTAACCGCGTCAGGATTAGGGGTAATTCCCGCGTCCCGGAGCGCCTGGGAGTATCCATCAATCCGTTCCTGCATGGTCTTGTCTATTTCCAATCCGCCGAAATGAAAAGAAAGAAAGCCGACATCCCGATAATTCATTGAGATAAAATATTTGACCGCAGTGTAGGACGCCTCAAAATTTGCCAGCAGTATGGTATCGGCATTGTAGTTCAGAGGCTGACGGTCAACAAAGACAATCGGGTAATCGGGTGTGACGATCTTTTTCAGATATTCAAAGTTTGAATTTGCAGGAGCAATAATGAGACCGTCAAGTCCCTGCAGATACAGGGCCTCAATACTGTCCATTTCGTTTTTTTTATTTTCCGCAGAATCAATCAACAAAAGGCGGTATCCGTATAAACCGGCTGTTTTTTCTATGCCTTTGGCGATGTTTACATAAAAATAACTTTCCAGATTAGAGACGATAAAGCCGATAAGTTTTGATTTTCCACTCCGAAGATTACGGGCAATGGGATTCGGCTTGAAATCCAATACGTGGATAGCCTGTTCAATCCGCCGGGTAACATCGTCAGAGACAAAACGGGTCCTGTTCAGCACATGGGATACAGAAGTAACCGAAACCCCTGCGGTTTTTGCCACATCCTTCATGGTAGGCCGTTTTCGGCATTCTTTTGTGGTAAAACGATTGCTTTTTGAGGACATGTCTAAACTGTAAACCTGAAAGGAATTATTGTCAATAAAAAGACATTTCTATCTAATTCTTTATATTACAATAAGTTAGCTTTGATTTATCAGATGAATTATTTTTAAATTTTGCTTGACAGAAAAAAAATTCAGGAATACAATAAAAAATCGTTAACGCAATCATTTGCGGTATAAGTAGTGTCTGTCCACAAAGTCGGTTACTTTGTGGATAGATCTTGCATTTACTCCCGTTTTGTACCAAAACGGTATGCAAAATGCGAATTTTAAGATAGTCTGTCCATAATGTGTCTACATTATGGACAGACTCTAATTATTTGATGATTTTTATATGAGGTAAAATTATGAAAAAGACGGTAAAAGTTGATAACAAAGAGCCTACCATCCTCCTTGCATCCGAAATTGTATACGGCCAAAGGGTTGTGTGGTGTAAAGCAACATCAATGCAGCTCAAACTGAGCCTGATGCGCCCGCGCTGTTTTTTCCCCTACGATAAAAAACAGGTGCTGCCTCTTATTGTATGGATTTGCGGCGGCGGTTTTACCGAAATGGATCGTAATGTGCATGTTCCGGAATTGGCGTGGTTTGCCAAACACGGTTACGCGGTAGCCAGTGTGGATTACAGCGTTAACTATCGCAGCCATTTTCCGGAACTGGTCGAGGATGTAAAGCTGGCGATCCGTTTTTTAAAAGCCCACGGCGCGGAGTATAATCTGGATACTACCCGTATAGCCTTGATGGGGGAATCCGCTGGAGGTTATCTTAGCGCTCTCTGCGGTGTAACCGGTAATAACAAGGAATTCGATACCGGCGGATATGAGGACTATAGCAGTGAAGTGCAGGCCGCTATCCCGTGGTATCCCGCGGTACGTGTCACCGAAATGGAAGTTGATCTCAGCCGGGTAACCGTGCCGTATGACTGGAAGGAATATGCCGATGTTACAAAATATGTTACCGCCGGCGCGTCTCCTTTTTTAATCCTGCACGGAAGCGGAGATACGCTGGTGCCTATTTCTCAGGGAGAGCTGTTATACGATGCTCTGGAAAAAGCGGGGGCAGATGTTGATATGATCGTGATCGAAGGGGCCGAACATGCCGATGATGCTTTTGTTCAGCCGGAAATAAAACAGATGATTCTGGATTTTATCAATAAAAAATGTAAATAGTTTTGATGGCAAGAAGAGCGGGTGGCTGGCATCCGCTCTGTCAAATATTCAAGCGGAAGTTGTTCAATAACTTCAGTTATTGAACAACTCTATTTTGTTTTTTATGGAGGAAGATGAAGTGAAAAAATTTAGTTTGATAGTATTGGCTGGTTTGTTGATTTTCTCGCTTGTTGCCTGCAAGGGTAAATCCCAAAGCAGTACGGGCGGCGGTAAGCCAATAATCGGTCTCAGTTTGCAGAATATGGACACCACCCTGGCGGTTGTGCTTTTCGAACAGTATGCGGCTGCTTTACGCGATGAATACGATGTACAAGTCGCCAGCGCCGATAACGATCCCAACAGGCAGATAACCCAGATTGAAAATTTCATCACAATGGGCGTTAAGATGATCGTAACGATGCCGATTGAGATGAGCGGTTTGGCCGGATCATTGAAGAAAGCGACGCAGGCAGGCATTTTGGTCTATTCCATCGGCGCCGATCCTCATGATGATGATGCCGTATCCAGCATGACTCTCCTTAATCAGTATCTTACGGCCCAGTACTGTATGAAAATGGCAAAAGAATGGGTTGAAGAAACTTTCCCGAACGCGCCGGACGGCAGCGTGGAAATGGCGATTTTTGCCGATACCAGTGTAACCGAATTAATTGATCGTCTTAAAGCGTATCATCAAGTTTCAGAACCGTACCTGAAAAACGTTGATGGTCAATATATCAATTATCAAAACGAAATTGTGAGTGAAGCCCAAAGGGTAGCCAACCCTATTTACTGTCCCGCGGTTAAACTTCTGCCTGACGTGGAGGCCCCGTTCCTCCAGAGCGGAATAACGGCAATGCAGAATCTTCTGGTATCTAATCCCAATGTCCGGGTTATTATGGGCATAAATACAAACTCGGCCATAGGCGCGTCCCAGGCGATTATGGATGATTATAACAAGGGTGCCGGCGCAGTCGTAAAAGATCTGAGCAAGATTGCCGCGTTTGGAGTGAGCGTGATGGAACTGGAAGAAGAGGCACTGAAGGATTCCGCCGCCGGGGATGGCGTCCTTAGAGGGGCGATTGCGTTTGGCGGTACCGATCTTGTCGGAGTAACCCTTAACTGGACCAGACGGATGCTGACAGATCCGAATTGCCCTAAAGTTGACTGGATAGAAATCTCGAAGGTAACGGTTGTAAACGGCGAGCGGGTTGATGAACCATTGGACAAGGATGGAGCTCTTCAACCTTAACCATAAAAGGGAAAATGGGGGTCATTGATTGTCAGCCGCTATACTCTCTTTGCGTGATATTACAAAAACTTACCCGGGTGTGGTTGCGTTAAACAAGGTTTCTATCGGTTTTGAACGGGGAGAAATTCACGCCCTGCTGGGAGAAAACGGCGCCGGAAAATCCACCTTAATCAAGGTGGTATCCGGGGCTATAGAGCCGGACGGTGGCGTTATTGTGGCCAATGGGAATGAATACCGCAAGATGAGCCCGATTCTGGCAAAAGAATACGGAATAGAGGTTATTTATCAGGAATTTAATCTGATTGATGCCCTTTCTGCCGCCGAGAACATTTTTCTTGGAGAGAAATTGGGCCGGCTTGTTGATTTTAAGCGTATGGTATCCAGGTCAAAAGAGATTTTTGATATGTTTAAATTGGACCTGGATCCGAAAACCAGGGTACGTAATTTAAGTCCGGCGAAAATGCAGATAGTCGAGATTGCCAAAGCTATTTCCAGAGATGTAAAAATTCTTGTCATGGATGAACCAAGCGCCCCACTTTCCGAAAATGATGTGGACATTATGTTCGACATCGTCCGTAAATTAAAAGAAAAGGGAGTAACGGTTATTTACATCTCCCATCGTATGGACGAAATTTTCCGTATATCAGACAGGGTTACTGTATTACGAGATGGACAGTATGTCAGTACCGTTGAAACGAAAAATACCAACCGGCAAGAATTGATAAGCCTTATGGTTGGACGGGAACTCACGGAGACCTACCCTGCGGGTGCCGATCAGCAAGGTGATATTATCCTGGATGTGCAGAACCTAAGCGGTAACGGTGCCCGCAATATTTCCTTTGTCCTTCGCAAGGGAGAGATTTTGGGAGTGGCCGGATTGGTTGGAGCCGGCCGTACCGAGATGGTTTCTGTCCTGTTTGGAAACGCCAAACGCGAGGCCGGTGAGGTGTACATTAACGGCAAACCAAGTAAAATAAATTCTCCTGCCGACGCTATTGAAAACGGTATGGGGCTGATACCGGAAGACCGGAAAAAGTTGGGATGTTTTCTCGGCAAGGATATAAAGTTTAATGTATCTGTCAGCTTATTTAAAAAATTATCACGGTTCTTTGTGGTAAATGATAAAAAAGTCAGGGACACCGCAAATTATTATATTGGTAAATTGAACATTAAAACCCCGTCATTGGATCAATGGGTAAAGAATCTTTCGGGTGGTAATCAGCAAAAAGTTGTATTGGCAAAATCTTTGGCGTCTAATTCCAATATTATTTTATTTGATGAGCCTACCAGGGGAATAGATGTAGGGGCGAAACATGAAATTTATGAATTAATGAATGAAATGGCAAGGGAAGGAAAGGCCATATTGATGATTTCTTCAGAAATGGAAGAATTGTTGGGCATGTCTGACAGGATTATTGTTATTTCTGAAGGCCGTTGTACAGGGGAAGTTCCAAAAGAAAAATTCGATCAGAAATATATACTGGATCTTGCTTCCGGAGAAAATTAGGAGAATTACAACATGAACAGGCTGTTTTGGGCATTAAAAAAATACACTATTGTTTTGGTATTATTTGGACTGATAATTTTATTTTCCATAATTAATCCTCTGTTCTTTACCAGACAGAATTTTACCAACTTATTATCACAAAGTTCTTATTTTCTTATTACAACCGTAGGCCTTTCCTATGTGCTCATAGCGGGGGCCATTGATCTTTCCGTGGGCTATCAGTTGTCCCTGGTTGGCGTTGTAGTGGCAATGCTCATGGTCAACCTGCAATTGCCGGTATATGTAGCAGTGCTGGCCGGCATGATTTTAGGTACCTTCCTGGGGCTTTTTAACGGACTTATTGTAACACGTCTCAAGATAACGCCAATAATAGCTACTTTGGCTACTACCACGGTTTTTCAGGGCATGTCGTATCTTATTTCCAGCGCTAAAACAATCCGGCAGTTTCCTGCTTCTTTCGCATGGCTCAGCAAGGGCAGCATTCTGGGCTTGCCGCCAGATGTATGGCTTACCGTGCTGATCCTCGCCGCTACATCTTTTATTTATAATAAAACATATTTTGGACGTCACATCTTTGCCATGGGCGGCAATGAAGATGCCAGCCGTCTGGCTGGTATTAAGACCCGTAAGTTACGGTTAATCTTGTTTGGCATCTGCGGATTTCTTGTTTCCGTTGCTTCCATGGACATGGTATCCAAGGCTAATGCCACAAATTCTACTTTTGGAGTTGGTACTGAGTTTACCTGTCTTACCGCAGCCATTGTCGGCGGAATCAGTATCACCGGCGGAGATGGAACAATATGGGGTTTGGTAACCGGCGTATTCATTTTGCAGGTATTGCAAAATGGTATGCAATTGGCGGGATGGGGCACTTATGCGCAATATATTGTAAAGGGAATAATTCTTCTTGCTGCCGTAGCTTTTGATGAGTTTCAAAAGAGCAGATCGAACAAGCCAAAGGTTGTTTAGGCAACATGAGAACGGCGGGTTATTTTTCCGTTTTTCTCCTTTTCCCTTTCCGCAACGGCAAATGATTTGACGCCTGAAAAATTTTCCCCGGAGGTATAGATCAGGTGAAGGACACCGCCGCCGGGACTGTCGACAAGAAACATCCCTTCGTCGCAGCGGAAAATGGCCCCGCCGTTTATCCGCTCAAGCGTTCTGACGCCGCCCGCCGTGCGTCTTGCGGTTTCATATTCGTTAACCCAGGAGAAATGCATGTCAGCTTTCCGCCTCGATCTCAAGCCGTATGACGGCGGCGCCGGGACGCGGTACGGCGATTATGCCGCCCGCAGAACTTTTTCCGAACGATCCTTCCGGGGCTTCGCGCAGATCCGCCCCTTCGGCGGAACGTATTTTGTAGAGGCATGACCATACCTGCCATTCGCCGCCTTTTGGGCAGGAAATTTCAAGATGGTTCCCGCTGCGCGAAACGGCGGCCTTGAGGGGCCTTTCCCCTCGGCTGTCGTAAACCGTACATTCGGCGGAAGTCCTGTCCTGTATGTCGAAAACGCGGAAGCATACGCCGCTCTGGTAATCGTAAACCGGCGAGGTATCCGTTCTGCCCGATGCGATAACGGCGCCGGGCCTCACAAGAAGGGGAAGGCCGAAATAGTCATAGCGGCGCCGGTACCACCTGCCTCCGTCAAAGTGTTCGCCGTCAAGGTAATTTACCCATACACCGCCGCCGGGCACATAGAATTCCACGACGCCGTCTTCCCGGAATACGGGGGCCGCAAGAAGGCCATCACCCAGCATGTACTGTCTGTCCAGGGTTCCGCAGGCCGGATCGCCGGGGAAGTCAAGCATCATTGCCCGCATGGCGGGAACGCCGGTTTCATGAACGGAGACCGCCTGGGAAAAAAGGTAAGGCATAAGGGAACACTTGAGGCGGGTAAAATAGGCAAGCACGCGGGAGCTTTCCTCGTCAAAAAGCCAGGGGACGCGGTAACTTTCCTGGCCGTGCAGCCGGCTGTGGGTGGAAAGAAGGCCGAAAGCCGCCCACCTCTTGTACAGATCCGGCGTGGCGGTTCCCTGAAAACCGCTTATGTCGTGCGCCCAGAAACCAAAGCCCGACTGGCAGAAGGAAAGGCCTCCCCGCAGGGATTCGGCCATGGAAACATAGCTTGCGTCGTTGTCGCCGCCCCAGTGTACCGGGAATTGCTGGGCGCCCGCCGTCGCGGATCGCGCGAATACGCAAGTCCCCTCTTCGCCCTTCTTTTTTTTCAGCATACGGAAAACGGCGCCGTTATAGAGATACGGGTAGTAGTTGTGCATTTTTTCCGGATCCGATCCGTCCCAATACTCGACATCGACGGGAATGCGTTCACCGAAATCAGTCTTGAAAACATCGACGCCCATGTCCACGAGTCTTTCCAGATGACCTGAGTACCAGGCGCACGCGGCGGGATTGGTAAAATCCACAACGGCCATTCCGCTCATCCAGACATCGGTCTGCCAGATGTCGCCGTTTTTTTTCTTGATAAAATACCCGTTCTTTTTCCCCTCGTCAAAGAGTACGGACTCCTGGCTGACATAGGGATTCATCCACACGCATACCTTGACGCCGCGGTCATGTATTTTTTTCAGGAGGGCCTTCGCGTCCCCGAAACGCTTTGACCAGATAAAATCGCAGCAGTTAAAATCATCCATCCAGCGGGCGTCAAAATGAAACACGCTGAGCGGAATGCCCCGTTCTTCCATGCCTTCTATGAATTCCATGGTGATTTTTTCGTTTGAATCCGGTATCCAGCTTGTCGAGAGCCAGAGGCCGAAAGACCACGCCGGCGGCACGGGCGGTCTTCCTGTCAGGGCCGTGTATTTTGAAAGCACCGATTTGGGGTTTTCCGCGCCTGTCACGATATACTCAAGGCATTCCCCGCCGGTCGAAAATTCGACGTTTCTGACATTTACCGAACCAATTTCAAATTCCACCCTGGCGGGGGTGTTCACAAGAACGCCGTAGTTCTTTCCCGAAAGATAAAAGGGAATGTTTTTGTACGCCTGATCGCTGCATGATCCTCCGTCCCTGTTCCAGATGTCAACGCTTTGTCCGTTTTTCACGAGCGGGCCAAAGCGTTCCCCGAGGCCGTAGATATATTCACCTACATCAAGGCTTAACACTTCCCGCATGTATGTTTCGGCCATGCAGTTTTTTGGCGCGGGCCTTCCGTTATAGTCGCTTGCCCTGCCGGCCTCATAGTCAACGCCGGTAACGTAGGACGTTCCCCGGCTGCCGCCCGATGTCAGAAGCACGCCGTCAAAAAAGAAACCGTACCTGAAAAGGCCCGTTTTCCATATAACAACTTTCATCCGGCCGCACAGGAGGGTAAGCGTTTCCTCTTCATCCCTGATTTCGGGGCAAAGATCCTTGTCCGTATTCAGGCTGAAGACGGGCCCCCGTTCAACAACGCCCGTAAAATGTTCTATTTTAACGGTTATCATGTCTTCCCGTGGCGCCGAAAACGTAAAATGGAGGCACGTCATCCCTGTGGTATCGTAAAGGGTCCTTATCTTCCTCGTGGGAACCAGACAGCGGATTCTGTCTTTTTCCGCCTCATAGCGCCACAGTTCTTCCGCCCTGTGCAGCTTCACGCCGCACTTGTCCTGCCATAAGCCTTCGGTAAACTGCATGTTTCACTCCTCTATCAGGCGGCGGAACGCGGTCCGCCGGCGCGGTCATTCCTTGACCGAACCTGCCGCAAGGCCGCCAGTAATGTGTTCCTGGAGAATCAGGAATATGATTATGATGGGCAGAATGGCCGTTGTGGCAAGAGCCATAACGCCGCTCCACCTTACCCCTTCCTTTGGCATGAGGTTGTAGATGATGGCGGTAAGGGGACGCAGGGCCGGCCTGATGTTAAAGGTCATGCTGTAGGCAAGGTCGTTCCACCCGAAGATAAAGGCCAGTGCCGCGGACGTAACAACGCCGGGTTTGGCGATGGGCAGCATTACGCGGAAAAAAGCGCCGAAGGCGGTGCACCCGTCTATCCGCGCCGCGTCGTCTATCCCTTTGGGCAGATTCAGGAAAAAGGGGCGGGTAATCACCACGATAAACGGAATGTTTATTGTCGCCACCGCCAGGACAGGCGCGATGTAGTTGTTAAGAATGCCGATTCTGCTGAATACGAGGTACATGGGCGTAAGGAGGAGCGAAGAAGGCAGCATCTGGGTAACAAGAAACATCATCAGCACGGCCTTCGCGCTTTTCAGCCTGAAACGGGCAAGGCCGTAGGCCGACGGAACCGCGAAGGCAAGGCCCACGATGAGGGAAAGTGACGCTATGAAAAGACTGTTGAAAAAACCCCGAAAGACGTTGTTTTCGATAAGGTACTTTGTGTACGATACGGTAAGGAATTCCCTGGGCAGGAGCCTTATGGGTTTCGCGAATATTTCCGTTTCCGCCTTGAATGAATTAAGAATGATCCATGCTATCGGAAACAGCATGAAAACGGCAATCGCGAGGGCGGCGGCGTTTACTATAACCTGAGTTGTCCTTTCCCTCTTCATGTTACATCACCTCGTCTTTTGACGTAAGCGAAAGATACCACAGCGCCACGGCAATGAGGCACGCAAACAGCACGTTGGCAACGCTTGCCCCCAGGCTGAACTGGTATTCCCTGAACGAGAGACGGTACGAATAGGTTGACAGAAGCTCCGTCGCGTTTACAGGCCCGCCGCTTGTCATGACATAGACCAGATCAAAAACCTTGAAGGTGTAGATGACCCCCAAAACAAGCACGGACATTATCGCGGGTCTTAAGAGGGGCAGGGTGATCCTGAAAAAGCCCGTAAAACGCCCTGCGCCGTCTATGCTCGCGCTTTCGTAGAGTTCGCAGGGAATTCCGTTGAGGCCGGCAAGGAGGAGAATCATGTTGAACGGAATGCCGACCCAGCAGTTTGCGATTATCACGGAGACCATTGCCATCTTTTCGGTTACAAGCCACTCGACCGGCCTGCGGACAAGCCCCGCGGCCTGCAACGCTACGTTGATAAGGCCGCCGTCCGTCTGAAGCATGAATTTGAAGATCAGCGCCGTTACCGTCATGGGAACAACCCAGATTACAAGAAGAAGCCCTCTTATGGGTTTTGCCGTTACAAATTTCAGCTTGAAGAAAAGCGCGAGGAGGAGTCCTGTTGAAAACTGAAAGAGGAGGCAGAAAAACGTAAAGACAAAGGTCTGCCGCATTGTTTTAAGCAGGATGCGGTTCTTTACAAGATCGATATAGTTGGCAAGGCCGGTAAAATCATAGCCGGCTTCCCGTATTGTCATGACGCTGACATTCTGAAAACTGATTGCAATGTTGTACAGTATCGGGAATCCGACTAAAAGGATCATGTAAATCAGGGCGGGGTAAACAAACGCGGCTCCCGTTAATTCCGCCCCGTGTTTCCGGAAAAAATTTTCCATAACTGCGCAGCTCCAGGTTAACCGTCCGCTACAGGCGGCCGCTAGTTTGCCATGACGGCTTCGCCGGCCCGCTGGGCGTCGCGCATCGCCGCTTCGGGAGTCTTGGCGCCGGTCAGTACCTCCTGGAGGGCGTTGCTGATCACGGCGGAAAATTCGTTCCAGCGGGGGTGGGGCCCTCTGGGCATGGCGTACTGCATGCCTTCGTTAAAGACCTTGAGAATGGGATCGGTATCCCAGACATTGCTGAATTGGGAGCCGTCGCTGCGGGGAGAAAATTTTCCAACGGCGGCGCAGTATTCCGCCACGTTCTTGCCGCTGCACAGGGTGCTGAGGTAGGCCCAGCCGGTGCCGGCGTCTTCGCATGCCTTGGTAACCGCGAAATTTTCACCGCCCAGTACGGACGCGTATTTTTTGTCTTTGGGAAGGAGCGTCACGTTCCAGTTTTTACCGGGGGCGTTTGCCCTCAAAATGGAAATGTTCCAAGGCCCGTTCACCTGCATGATAACATTTCCCGAGGTAAACTGGGCGTTAAGTTCCGACTGGCCCCAATTGATAACATCCCTTGGAACATAACCCGCTTCCACGAGGTCTTTCCAGTACGCCACGGCCCTGACGGATTCAGGGGAGGCAAGATTGTCCAGGCTTCCGCCTGAGGAAATGAGGAAGGGCATAAACTGGAAGGTGCCTTCCTCGTTGTTATTTGAACTGAACCCCAGGGGGTAAAGACCGGGATACGCCTTTTTCAGAGCCGCGCACGCGGCGGTCAGTTCATCCCAGGTGGCCGGGGGAGTGACTCCCGCTTCCCTCAATTGATCCACATCGTAAAAAAGCTCAAGGCAGTTTGAATTGTGCGGCAGGCCGTAGATCCGCCCGTTTCTCTTGCACGAATTAAGGGGCCCTTCGTAGTAGTAATCCTTTTCTTCCCACACGTTGAATTTGTCGGTAACGTCGAGGCAGATCCCCATTTCAATATACGCGGCCATGTCGGGGTTATCCATCATGGAAATGTCGGGCAGTTCGCCGGAAACGGCTCCCATCATATACTGTTTGATAAGCTCGTCCCGTGGAACGTAGGTAACGTTTACCCTGACTCCCGGATTGGCCGCCATGAATTCATCGGCGACCCTCTGCATGCCCGCCCTTTCGCCGTCGCTTTCAAAGTAGTGCCACACGTCAAGGGTCACGTCCTTCTTTTGCTCACTGCCTTTACAGAACGGAAAACAAAACGCCGCGGCGGCAAGAAACGCGGCCAAAACGGCGCGTGTTGTTTTTTTGTTCATAGTAACCTCCTGTAACAATTAATACACCGGATTATAGCCCTGCTTCGGAAAAAAATAAGTAACCGGTTTGTCATTAACCATAGATTAATTTGTGGTTTACCGGTAAAAACGGTTCCGGCCCCCGGATCATAACAGCAAATTAATCAGACATACACCGCAAATCCGTCAATGCGGGCCGGTTTTTTTACGGGTATTATCAACAAGCGAAGCCTGTTTTAAAACGTGCCGGTTTTGGAACAGGCTCAAAGGAAACAGGTTAAGGAGGCTATTATGCCGCGTTTTAAATTTTCCGCCGGGCCCTGGAATGTACACAGCGGCGCGGATTCCTATGGTCCCGCTACCAGGGCGGAAATTCCCCTTGAGGAGAAAATAAAAAAATTTGCCGAACTGGGATTTTCCGCCGTTCAGTTTCACGATGACGACGCCGTTCCCGGCATCAACGATCTTGATGAAGATCAAATCAGGGCGGAGGCCCGCAAAGTAAAGGCCCTGCTGGATACATACGGCCTTGCCGCGGAATTTGTGGCGCCCCGGCTCTGGATGGATCCCCGTACGGCGGACGGCGGGTATCTGTCAACGTCGGAAAAAGACAGGGAATACGCGCTGTGGCGTTCTTTCCGTTCCATCGATATTGCGAAGGAACTGGGCGCCGGTATGCTGGTCCTGTGGCTGGCCCGGGAAGGCACACTGTGCGCCGAAACCAAAAGCCCGGTCTGGGCGACAGGGAAGCTCATTGAAGCTCTTAACGCCATGCTGGATTACGACGGCGGTATCCGCATCGCCATAGAACCCAAGCCCAATGAGCCTGTTGACCGCAGTATCTGCGGGACGGCCGGCCATGCGCTGGGTCTTGCGGCGGCGGTGAAAGATCCCGGGCGGGTGGGGGTCAATGTTGAAAGCGCCCACGCCGTTCTTGCCGGGCTGGATCCCGCCTGTGAAATGGGCTTTGCCCTTGCCATGGGCAAACTCTGGACCGTTCATTTGAACGATCAGAACGGCATAAAATTCGACCAGGACAAGAGCTTCGGCGCCGAAAACCTGCGCAGCGCCTTTAACCAGGTAAAGCTGCTTATTGAAAACAACTATGGCTCAAAGGGCGAGTACGTTGGTCTTGATGTTAAAGCCATGCGTACCACCAGGGACGGCGAAAGCTACAAACACCTGTGGAACAGCCTTGAGATATTCAGGGCCCTGGAAGAGAAAGCCCTGCGTTTTGACTATGCTTTTCAGAAAAAGTGTCTTGAAAACCGGGACTTTGAAGCGCTTGAAATGTACACCATGAAGCTGCTTATGGGACTGGCGTAAAATTTTCTGGAAAAAAATTCATTCTTGTGGTACAATGACAGTCCTTGCGGAGAACGGGCGCCGGTTATTTTTGACGCGGGCCCGGCCGTATGTTACGGAGGCTGGATTTGGTTGACGAATTCGAAGTTGTCCAACATCCGCAGATCAGGCACGTCAATCTTTTTCTGATCGATGTCGTCTACCGCACGCCGCATCTGCATCGTGATTTTGAAATAAACCTTGTTATAAAAGGCAGTCCCCGGATCGTCTGTCAAAACCAGTCCTGTACCGTCCCTGCCGGCGATATAGTGCTGCTCAATCCGAATCAGCCCCATGAGATTAAGACATGCGGCGGTTCGGCGTGCATAGTGTGCATACAGGTTTCGCCGGATTTGTTCAGGGACATTCCGTCCCTTGAAAACATTCATTTTGACGCTGTTCTTCCCTTCGACTATATCCCTAAAACGCAGCGTGAGGAGCTTCGACGGCTTGTCGTTGAACTTGCCATACATTATATGAGCAGCGCTTCCAATTACGAGATTCTCTGTTCCGGCCTCTTGAATGTGCTCCTGTACTGCTGGCTGGAAAAGCTGCCTTCCCACCGGATAGGCAGGGAAGAATACAGGGCGGCTATGAAACGCGTAGAAAGGCTTAACCGTATACTGAAGTATGTGGATGACAATTACACCCGCAAGATATGTCTTTCCGACATCGCAAAAAAGGAAGGGCTTTCGCTGCACTATCTTTCGCATTTTGTAAAGAACAACCTGAACCAGACCTTTCAGAATTACGTCACCATGGTACGGTTCAGCCATGCCTGCAAGCTTTTACGGTACAACAACAGGACGATCCTTGACATCTGCCTGGAATCCGGCTTTTCGGACCCCCGCTATCTTGCAAAAACATTTATGCGAAATACCGGAACGACTCCCGGAAAATACCGCAGTCAATACCAGGAGACGAGGCCGCCAAACACGCCGGACGATTCCCGTTCCCTGCAGCGGTACTATTCACGGGGCGAGGCAATCAGGATTCTCAAGGAATACCGCGGCATTCCCAAAGACGGCCGGGATGACGGAATCTGGAAACTTTTGACGGAACATCCTGAAAGCGGTCAATATCCCGCTATTACCCCGGCTAAAGCCTCGTCTTCAGGCTGAAAAGCGAATTTCCCGCCTATTGACGCCGCCGTTTCACCCTGGGAAATCCACAGGGCGATCTGCGCCGCGATAACCGCGTCATCATCGGGATGATCGGCCATATAACGGCTGATCTTTGAAACTATCGCCCTGATAGCACCGGGCATCGCCGCAAGGCTGAAGCTTTCATCCGGGGAAGGATTTTCCTTTTCAAAGTCGGCGCAAAACGCGATAAATATTACGGGCGTTCTTGCCTTCCCCGCCAGTTCAATAAAGGCATTCTCTCCGTCGAAATAGTATTCGCCGCTTTCAAGGTAAACGCCGGTTGCCGCCATGTTTTGGCCCGCGCCTTCATTTCTCAGGTAAAGCCCGTTCCGTATCACCGTGTTGATCCGCAGGGTTCCGGAAGTTGCATTCTGAAGAAAACCCGTAACGGAGGCCCCGGAACTTCCGCCTGAGCCGTTGGCGCTTAACGATACCTGCCTGTTGTTCAAGGCGTCCTGTAAATCCTGAACCTGGGCAAAAAGTCCGGCGGCAGACAGGATGGCAAAGAAAAAAACCGGCGCTGTTTTCCGCATGGTAAACCTCCGTATCCCGGCGCGCACATTCACCTTTATGATACGTCATGGGGATGCCGGTGTCAAACGCATACTCCGCCGCCTTTTTTTTATGAACGAAAAGGAGTATACTGTTCCGGCATGGATTACCATACGGCGGGGATAATCATAACCCTTGTGTTCCTCCTCCTCCTTTCCGCTTTTTTTTCCGCGTCGGAAACCGGTTTTTCCGCGGCAAGCCGCATACGGCTCAAGAATCTTGCCGTAAAGAACAGGAGGGCCGCTCTTGCCTTAAGGCTCCTTGAAAAATACGACAGGCTCCTTTCAACCATTCTTATTGGAAACAACATCGTCAATATCGCGGCCTCGGCCCTGGCGACTATGCTGTTTGTCGGTTTCCTGGGAAACGCCGGGGTAAGCGCCGCCACCGTTGTGATGACCGTGCTGATCCTTGTCGCCGGGGAAATTTCGCCCAAAACCCTCGCGAAGGAAGCGCCCGAGCATGCCGCCATGATGACCGCCCCCTTTCTCCGCCTTTTGGTATTGATCCTTACTCCCGTCAATTTTCTTGTAAGCCGCTGGAAGAAATGTATCGTAAGGCTTTTCAGGGTTAAAGGCGGAGCCCCCGTGACGGAGGATGAGCTGCTTACCTTTGTCGGGGAAGTGCGCCGGGAAGGGGGGATCAACAGGCAGGAAGAAAAAATGATCCGCCAGGCGATAGAATTTGACGATGTCACCGCCGGCGAGATCTACACGCCCCGCATCGATGTAATGGCCGTTCCCCTTGACGCCCCGCCGGATGAAATAGACAGGAAATTCGCGGAAACCGGTTTTTCACGGCTTCCTGTGTACCGGGACACCATAGACAATATTACCGGGGTTATACTGTTGAAGGATTTTCACCACCTTGTTATGAAATCGGGCGAACAGGCGGCGTCCGTTGTCAAGCCTGTCCTCTACATCAACAGGGCGATGAAAATCTCAAAACTCCTTGAGATCCTCCAGAAGAAAAAATCCCACATGGCGGTCCTGGTAGATGAATTCGGCGGTACGCTGGGTATAGTTACCGTTGAGGATATTGTCGAGGAACTTGTGGGGGAAATCTGGGATGAACATGACGAAGTAATCGAGGAGATCGTCCTTTTGGGGGAAAACCGCTACCGGGTTTTGGGCAGAACGGGCCTTGAGGATTTCTTCGCGTTTTTTCATGTCGAACGCGGGGGGGAAGGGAAGTGGAACACGACGGTGGGAAGCTGGGTAATAGAATCCCTGCCGGGCCCGCCCCGCGCGGGGGACAGTTTTACCTCCGGGGATCTTCGCGTCACGGTGGCAAAAGTATTCCGTCACCGGGTAATGGAAGTAACGGTTACGCGGGGGGAAGGGCATGAAAAAGACCAACGTCCAGCGGCTCCTTGACGCCGCCGGCATAAGGTATGAGTCAAGGGAATATCCCCCGGATTCTTCGGATCCTGGCGCGGAACGGGCCGCGCGCCTGCTTGGCCTTCCGCCCGGACAGGTTTTCAAAACCCTTGTTCTTAAAGGCCCGTCTTCCGCCCTTCTGGTGTGCTGTGTTCCCGCGGACGGTGAACTTGACCAGAAAAAAGCGGCCGCCCTGGCGGGAGAAAAAAGCGTCCGCCTCATCCCCGTAAAGGATCTTGAACCGCTTACAGGCTACATACGGGGCGGCTGTTCTCCCATAGGCATGAAGAAAAAGTTCCCCACGTTCATTGATGAAACGGCGGAACTGTTTCCGTACATCGCCGTCAGCGCGGGAATGCGGGGCGTGCAGATCCTCATTGCCCCTTCGGATCTTGCGCGCTTCACCGGCGCCCTCTTCGCGGATCTTCTGTTTCAGGGAACCTCTAAAAACTTCAGTTTTTAGAGGTTTTCTTTATGACGGATTGGCGGCAAGCAGTTCGGCAAGGGCGCCGAACACCGGTTCCGAAAGACCCATGGCCGCCAGTGACGCGATTGCCGCCGCTTCGCATGCGGCCTCTTCAACAACGCGCGTTACCTGTTCCTTAAGGCCGTAGTCCATCTGGGCGCGCATCAGAAAACGGCGTATATCGGCGCGGGTGTCGTTCTTTGCGCATCCGGTCTTGCCGAACAGGATGTCAAGCCTTTCACCTGTCTTAAAACAGGGAATTTCCACCGCAAGAGAGGCGGCTTCGCCGTCGTACGACGTCTCCGCGGTTTCGCCGTTTACCTTGACGGCGGTGTTTTCAAAGCCCCGGAACTCGAGCCGCCATCGCCGCTCCGCCGGTATGCCGGAGGCCCTTCCGCCCGGCCGGGAAACCGCCGGGTAAATGGTAAAGCGCCCTTCGTTCCATTTTAATTCCAGAAACGTGTCCGTCCAGTTTTCCGCTTCCGCCAGCCCGTCGTCTTCCCACAGGTGAAAACCGCCGTCGGCCCCGGCAAAGACGAGGACCTCAAGCGCCCCGGGGTTTTCCGTTGCATTGAGCGCCGCGCCTTCGGCGGGCGATTCCGGGAGCAGCGCCAGGGGGATAACTGCGCCCGACTTGGCGAGTACGGGCATGTGTTCAAGATGGCGCCAGAGCGTAAGGCGTCTTCCCCCCGAATATGAACGCCCGTTAAAAAAATCGAACCAGAGGCCCGGCGGAAGCCATGCCCTGAAGGGGGCCGCCCCCGCCTCCCTGTCGACAGGTTTTGTGACGGGACAGCAGAGGAGGGCGGTTCCGAAGTAGTATTCGTTGGGAACCCGGTACGCCTCTTCCTGTTCCGGTTCGGCGTAGTACATGGGCTGGACGAGCGGTTCCCCTTCAAAAGCGGCGCGGCGGTTCATCGCGTAAAGATAGGGAACAAGACGGTGGCGGAGGCGGAGGTACTCAGCTATGATCCCCGCCGCCGGCTGTGAATATGTCCAGGGTTCCTTGGAAGAGAACGCGTTGTTGCTGCTGTGAAGCCGGTTAATGGGGGAAAAGACGCCAAGCTGCACCCAGCGCGCGGTGAGTTCGTCATCGCGGTATCCTTTCATGTGGCCGCCTATGTCGTGGCTCCACCAGCCGTAGGCTATGTTTGACGCGGACGCGGTGAAACGGGGCTGGAAGTCAAGGGATTCCCACGTGATGATCGTGTCCCCCGAAAAGCCTATAGGGTAACGGTGGCTTCCCGGCCCCGCGTAACGCGAAAACACAAGAGGCCGCCTTCCCCGCCGGGATGAGTCCAGGTAGTGATAGTGGTTGAGCATCCACAGCGGATCAAGGCCGGGGATCTTCGTCACGCCGCCCTGCTGCCAGTCTATCCACCAGAAGTCAACGCCGCCGTCTTCCATGGGGTGATGCACAACCTCAAAATACGCCTTGAGGAACCGGGGATCGGCGCAGTCAAAAAGAACCGGTTCCCCCTTGCCGCCGTCAACGCCCATCGCCTCCGCCATGCCGGGGTACGGATCCTCAAAGGCCCGTATCCCGTCGGCGGGGTGCACGTTAAGCGTCACGCACAGGCCCTGCTCGTGAAGCCAGGCGAGGAAGCGTTGCGGATCGGGGAACAATTTCCGGTTCCAGGTGTAGCCTGTCCAGCCGCTGCCGTATTCGGGGGGAACGTCGTCCACAAGGTGCCAGTCCATGTCTATGACCGCCACGGAAAAGGGAATGTGTTCGGCCTGGAAACGCTTCATGAGGGCCCTGTAGCTTTCCTCCGTGTACCGGTAGTAGCGGCTCCACCAGTTTCCCAGCGCGTAACGGGGAAGGAGCGGGACGGGGCCCGCAAGGTACTGAAAATCCTTGAGGCAGCGGCGGTAATCATGGGCGTAGGCAAAGAAGTACAGATCGGTTATGCCGCCGCGCCGGCTTTCGACCCGGCCGTCTTCGCGGAGGATCATGGACGCGCTGTCGTCAAGGACCGCGTAACCTGATTCGCTTAAGAGGCCGTTTTCAAGGGGAACTTCCCCGTCCGCCCCGTCGAGGGTCCGGGTTGTTCCGCCAAGGTTTCCGGGCTCCTCGCCGTAATGCCAGAGCTTTCCGTGGGGGGAGCCGGGGCATATCACGTGAATTTGAAGGGTGTTCCGCGTAAAGGGAACGGCCTTTCCGCCCTGGCCTTCTTCCGTGTTGTACACCAGCCTGAACGAAGGGGTTACGATGGCGAGGGAAGAGGCGGTCTTTTCAACGGTGAACTTTGGCGGGGAAAAATCACGGTTCAGCACAACCTGCGTTGCCCTGTCCTCAAAGATCCCGTCGGGCGCGTATTCCAGCCTGAGGAGCGATTCGGTTAACACGGTAAAACGGTAACAGCCGCCGCGCACCATCGACGCGCCGGGGGCGAGCGGGCGGGCGTCAACGCGTATGCGCTGTTCAAAGGCACTCATCGCCGTTCCTCATTCTTCTCCCCGTCCGGCGGTTAATTCCCCATAGATCTCCGCGTATTTTTTAGCCGATTTTTCCCAGGAAAAATCCTGCCTCATTCCGCGTATACGCATCGCGTCTATCTGCTCCCGGCGGTTGTACCATGCCCAGACCGCCCAGCCTATGGTGTTGTAAATGGCCTGTGGCGTAAGGTCGTCGAACATGAAACCCGTTCCGCTTCCCGTTTCCTGGTTGAAATTTTCCACCGTGTCGGCAAGCCCCCCCGTATTGCGGACGATGGGGAGGGTCCCGTAGACAAGGGAGTACATCTGGTTGAGCCCGCAGGGTTCATAACGGCTGGGCATGAGGAAAAAATCACTTCCCGCCTCAACGAGGTGGCTCAGGTCTTCGCTGTAGCCTTTCTTTGCCTTGAAATTGGACAGCCGGGACGAAAGGCTCATCACCTCGTTTTCGCACCAGGCTTCCCCCGAACCCAGAAGCACCATCTGCAGATCCATGTCCCGGCAGATGGACCAGGCCGATCCGTATCCGGGACCAAACAGTTCCCCTACGCCCTTCTGCCCGGTAAGGCGCGTTACCATGCCGATAATGGGGAAATTTTTGCCGGGGGGAAGGGAAAATTCCTTCTGAAGGGCCTCCCTGGCCTTTGCCTTGCCCGCCATATTGTCAGCGGTGTAGTGATCCTTCAAATACGGATCTTTGCCGGGGTTCCAGACCGAATCGTCTATGCCGTTGAGTATCCCCGAGTAGTCGGCGCTGCGGTAGCGGAGGACCCCGTCGAGCCTGAAACCAAGCTCCCCTGTCATTGTTTCCGATGCGTAATTGGGGGAAACGGTGTTAAGCCTGTCCGCGCTGTAGAGCCCCGCCTTGAGCAGGTTCATCATGTTCCAGTCTTCGAACCCGGCGTCATAGAACACGTCCCAGCCCAGGCCCGTGTAATCAAAATTGTCCCTGCTGTAGATTCCCTGGTAGCCCAGGTTGTGAATCGTTAACAGCGACGAAGTTTTTTCAAAGCCTCCCCTGCTTTGCCGGATGCGTTCGGCGAATTTCAGGTAAACCGCGGCCATGGCGGCGGGCCAGTCGTGGGCGTGCAGTACGTCGGGGTACCAGCCTGTTTTTCTGCAAAGCTGAAAGGCGGCCCGGCAGAAAAAGGAAAAACGCCGCGGGTTGTCAAGAAAATCAGGCTCCGAAGGGGTTCCGTAGATCCCGTCCCTGCCGAAGAAGGCTTCATGATCGATGAAGTAAACCCTTACCGGTTTTTTGGGGGAACCGGGAAGAAGGCCGGTGTAGACCGCGCTCCATTCCTCACAGCCACCCATGGGGACGCCCATTGCGCCGGGAAGCTGCTCGAGGCCGTTTTTGTCTATGGAATAGTACCTTGGAATGACGATGCGCACATCATGGTCAAGGGCGGCAAGGGCCGCCGAAAGACTCGAAACGGTATCGGCAAGCCCCCCCGTCTTTGCGTATGGAACGGCCTCGCTTGAGACCATGAGTATTTTCATGTCAGAAATGGTCTATTGTGGAAAGGCCGTTTTCTTTAATAATGGAAAGCCCCTTTTCGTGATCCTCCAGTTTGAAGATCACCACGGCCTTTCCGGCCTGTCCTTCAAGGGATGCGTAAAGGTATTCGATGTTTACGCTGTTCCCCCGGAAAAGTTCCATAACCCCGGCGAGGCTTCCCGGCGTGTCGCTTATCTCCACCGCCGCGACGCTGGTCTGGCGCGTAGTGAACCCCCCGGCGTTAAGGGCCTTTACCGCTTCGTCCGTCTTGTCAACGATGAGGCGGAGAATGCCGAAATCCGCCGTGTCGGCAATGGAAATGGCCCTGATGTTGATCTTCCCTTCGGCAAGAACGCGGGTTACTTCGGCAAGACGCCCCGCGTTATTTTCAAGAAACACCGAAATCTGCTTTATTTCCATATCCGCTCCTTTACTGTCACATTGCCAATTGGGCCGGTCCTGAAATCCAGCATGCTGGAACTACCTCTTATTGTAGATTCCCTTTCTTCCCGCTGTCAAATTTTTCTGTTGTCCACGACCCGTTTTGCCTTGCCTATTGAACGCTCTATGGTCTTGGGCTCCACAAGTTTGACCCTTACGGAAATCTGAAGTTTCGATTTCATGATGTTTTCTATTTTGGATCTGAGCCCTTCAAGATCACGGGTTTCGTCGCTGAAGAATTCCTTCTTGACTTCCACCTGCAGTTCGACTTCGTCCAGATGAGTTTCCCCCCGGTTCACAACGATAAGGTACTGGGGCTCCGTCCCCTCAATTTCGATGAGGGCCTGCTCAATCTGGCTGGGGAACACGTTGACCCCGCGTATGATAAGCATGTCGTCGGTACGGCCGAAGAGCCTGTGCATGCGGACCGTGGTACGGCCGCAATGGCAGGGTTCCCGTACAAGAAAGGTAATGTCCCGCGTCCTGTAGCGGAGCAGGGGAGTGCCGTCCTTGGTAAGGGTGGTGAACACCAGTTCCCCCTTTTCGCCGCCGTCAAGGACCTTCCCCGTATCGGGATCGATAATTTCCGGATAAAAAAGATCCTCGTTGACATGAAGCCCGTCCTGCGCCTCACATTCAAAGGAAACGCCGGGGCCTATAATTTCGGTAAGGCCGTAGATGTCGTAGGCCTTCATATCGTAACGGGATTCGATCTCCTTCCGCATGTTTTCGCTCCAGGGCTCCGCCCCGAAACAGCCTTTGGAGAGGGGCAGCTTTTTAAGGTCTATTCCCGCCTCCGCCGCCTCCTCGGCCATGTACAGGGCGTAGGAAGGGGTGCAGGTGAGCATGGTGGAGCCAAAGTCCTGCATGACCATGAGCTGGCGGGGCGTGTTTCCGCTTGACATGGGGAGGACCTCCGCCCCTATGGTCATGGCGCCGTAATGGGCGCCCGGCCCGCCTGTAAAGAGGCCGTAGCCGTAGCAGTTCTGGACAATATCGTCCTTTGTGCAGCCGCCGCCCGCGAGGGTCCGCGCCATGGCTTCCCGCCAGATGTTAATGTCGTTTTGGGTATATTCATCCACGACAGGTTTTCCCGTCGTCCCCGAACTCATATGGACTTCCACGATGCGGTCCTTGGGGGCGGCAAGGAGTCCCCGTGGATAATTTTCGCGGAGATCGTCCTTGGTGGTAAAGGGAAGTTTTTCAATATCTTTGAGCGAGTGAATGTCCTTCGGCTTTAACTGGAGTCCGTCCATTCTTTTCCGGTAGAACGGGACCCGTTCGTAGAGCATTTCCACCAGGTTTTTAAGACTTGCAAGCTGAAGCTTCTTGCGGGCCTCCACTTCCATACATTCAAGTTCAGGATTGAAGATCATGACTACCCCCGTCTTGCAGGCATACAGAATATCTTTAAAATACATGAGAATCGCGAAAACCGCAATACGGCCGAATGCGAAGAAGAAAAAGGGAAGAAAAAGAAGGAAGGGGGGCGCATTTCCGCCCGGCTGCCCGCAGGGCAGCCGCCGCCCGGCATTGGGGCACAAGCGCCGCGCCCCCCTGCGGGCGAGCCCCGCTATGCGGGTCTCGCCCTACCCCCCAAAACGGTACTAGGCGCCATTGCGTTCCAAGCAGGTTGTACGAGGGGCCGAAGAGCCGTAAAACTCCGGAGGGGCGCGTTTTGAAGAAAAAATTTACCTCAAAGATGCCGAAAAAGATTATTCATTCGCCAGTGTAATGACCCTTGCAGGAAGTAATCACAATGACATTGTTTTCAACTTTATAAACAAGACGGTGTTCGTCCGTAATACGGCGGGAAAAATGGCCTGCCAGGTTCCCTTTAAGCGGTTCGGGCTTGCCTATACCGTGTTCGGGATCGCGTTCAATGTCGCGGACAAGCTCGGCAATTTTTTTCGCTGTCTTTTTGTCCTCAACTGTCCATTCGTAAAAGGAATTGAAAGCGGCAATATCGGCAAACGCAATCGTCATTGAGCCATTGCTTCCAGTTCTTCAATGGACATAGTCTTGTAAGGGGGAGCGCCGCTGTTCTCCGTGGCGGCCGTTTGCAAAATACGCCTGTTGGCCGCTTCTTGCGGGGAAGCCTCGGCGGTTTCTACCGTTACCGTAATATCACGGTTGGCGTAGTCGGTTTTGAACAGCCGCAAAAAATCCTCAATCTCGTGCGCCTTGATAATATAAGTAGCTGTCATAGATATTCCCTTTAGCCGCTTGATTCGTAGCGAAGGGGTTCATACCCCGCCCTTTAGGGCGTAATTAAGGTATGAAACCCTGAGTCTAACCACCACTGGAAAACAACATGCCTCGCCCTTCAGTGCGAAGTTGTTGATTATAGGATACTACTTTTTTTCCGGTTTTTCAAGCCATGGACAGCCCTTGCGCCTTATGCGTATGTAAAAATGCGGGAATTTAACCGCGACGAACCTCCGGTTCGCCAACACGGACGGAACGGACTTATTGTTTCAAATGTATCTTTGGTCCGTGTTGGTCCGTGTCGTCTGTGGTTCTTTTGAATTCGGAATTACCGGCGGGCAATTCGGGCGCTTGACAGAATTCCCGCTCTGTGGTATCGTAAATCCATGAGAACGGCAGTGCGGACAAAAGCCGAAAACTCTGTTTTTGCTTCCCCGGTAACGGAAAACCACGGGTTTTTCGCGGTTTGGCACGGAAACTGCACACACACACACACACACACACACACACACACACACACACACACATAAATTCGCCTCTTTTCCCCTCAGGTCTTTTTTAGGGGATAAATTTGCCCAAAAGGCTATAACTTCCCCAAAAACGCCTTCGGACTTTGCCTCCGCCTTTGGCGGAGTATATTACCCGCTTACTCTACAAGGAGCACTCACATGAAGAACAGGATGATGAAAAACCGGCTTGTCCTGGCGGCGGCGGTATTCGGCGCCGCCGTGATGGCGCTGGCAATGACCGGCTGCTCGGCCGATATCGAGTATAGAAACATGCCGGTGCCGGGGGCGACGGAATATATAAATTATTCTTTCAGCTATGGCAACATTCATGTCAGCTTTACCGATTCCGCATGGGGAATACTGAATGCTTCGGGAAAAATGGGTGCATTCAAAACAAAGATTGAAGAATTGTCAAATGAAGCCGGAGATTGGGCGTCTGTCATATCAAGTTATATAAAGAGCAAACCAAGATATGAAATAATTATAGCGGATTATAATACTAACTCATGTTACGCAGGAGGTGCATTTACAAATGAATCATAGGCCGACAAGGCAGTCTTCAAGGATGCCATGTAAATCATTGTTTTTATTGCAAAATGATTTATCTTTTTCGACACTTTAAGTTTTTCCAGTTTAACAAACCCAAAGATGGCGGCAAATATATGATTGCTTTGTGTCCGTTCGGTATGCGCGGGGGAACTTCCCACAGACGCATTCTGTTTCAGACTCTTATGATATTCTTCGACACCCCACCGTTTTTTGTAGAGCGTCCTGAACTGCTCCTCGGTTAACGTCAAATCATTTGAAACCAGAAATCGTGTCCCCCGTGACTGGTCTTTGTTTGTAAATACCTGTTTGAAAAGTACCACCGCAAACGACAAGTCCTTTAACCAAACTTTCACCGGTTCCCCCTCCGGAATTGCCAGATGATCTGCCCGCTCGAATTCACCGCGTCCCCTCTTCCCTTCATCCGCCGTTACCTGCCTGTTCTCTTTTAATTCAAATATAAACGTCTTCTTCTTTTTGTCTATAAATCTCATGTTTTCAGCGGATGAATACCATGAATCTGCCAGTACAAAGCCGAACTTGACTTCATTCCGTATCTGCCGGCCGATCATGTCCCGCATCATCTCGTTCTTCGTTACCGGGCTTTTCCTCCTTTCCTGCCCCGTTTTCTCATCCCGATATTTTTCTGTCTTTGCCAGTATCCGGTATCCAACCGGTATGCGTACTATGTCCCCGCCCTTTTCAGCAGAATAAAATGCTGTCAGCAAATTAATCCCTTTTACCGTTTGGCCCCGCTTGTGGTCGTAGTACCAGCAAATTATTTCATTCTCATCCATGTATTCTTTTTCTATTATCGTATCATCGAAGATGAGGCACGCACCGTCATTCTCATATTCCCTGACAACACGTTTAATCTTTTTCCACAGCGTTTTTTCATCCATATCGTGGTCAGACAAAAATCTTGTTATTTTGTCATGGCTTACCGTTCCATTAACCAGCCCGGATAAACCGGTCGCCGTTGTCTGCCTGCTGCTGCATAAAAGATAGTCACTGTATAAATCTAATAAATCCCTGTCCATTCTCTCAGTATATCATTTCCTTTCCCTTTTGCGTAACATGAG
>JAISAQ010000031.1 GCA_031266775.1 Treponema sp. | reverse complement strand
TTATGATTGTCGATAAAACTTTGTTCTTTTGAAACACCAATTATTAAAACCCTTGCATTTTTATTCACTTGAAAAAGAAGATCGCCAGATAAGGACGGATAGCTTAGAACATTTACCCTGTCGGCATTAATAATAGTATTATAGCCTGTTCCAAAGTATTGTGCGAATCTTTGTTCTTGTGCAACTATTACCTCTATTATTATAATGAAAAAAAACACAAAAACCGGTTTCTTTTCCATAATTTTCATCTCTACTTATTTATACAATATTTTCCAAATAATGTCAATCGGATATTGCGCCCAACATAGAACGAAGACCCCCGCCATATACCGCTCATCAGCCGCCATCGCGGTCAATACAGCAGACTGTGGGTTTGATTTTTACAACGGCGGCGCCGCCGGGTTTTCGAGGTACCCGCCTGTCATCTTTTCTATGTTAACCCCGTCAAGGCGGCCGGAAAGATCTTCGGCCCTGCCGCTCCGCAGGTAGAAAAGCCAGGGCTTTACCCTGCCGCCGAAAATATCGCCCGCCGCCCGGCTGTAGACGGCAAGCTGGCCGAAATGATTTTCGGGCCTTTCGTCCCTGTCTGTCTTGAAGTCCGCTACGTGTATCATCCCTTCGGCCTCGAACACAAGATCGATCTTTCCCGACACGGGCACGGTCCGTTCCCCTTCCGCAGTGCGCAGCGTTACCGCGCTTACAAACGGAAATTCCGTTTCCCGGAACGCGGAGGAAAGGCTCAGTTTTCCCAGCGGGGAATCGAGGAAGCCTTTCATCATGCCCTCCGCCAGGGCAAAGGCGGCGGGCCAGTCCTCCTCGTCAAGGTGCGAAAGAACGGGCGGCGGTATGCGGGGTTCGCGCCCGCTGAGGAAGTCATCCAGAAAGGCGTGAACGATTGTGCCGAAACCGGCGGCCTTAAGGCCCGTCTTCGCGAGAAAAAGATCCAGCCTGTCTCTCTCAGGCGGCGGCTCTTCTGTTCCCGGGTATTTTTCATGAAAGAGGGCGCTTGCCGGAACGGGAAGGGACGCGGGGCGGGACAAGAGGATGACGGGGGCCTTTCCGTACAAGGCCCAAGCCAGGGCGGCTTCTTCCATTGCCGGTTCCTTTTCCCCGGCGGATCGCACAAGACGCCGTCTTAAACTTTTAAGCGTTTGGCGGGTATGAATACCGGCGGGCTCAACGGTATAGGGCGGGTCCTCACATTCGGCCAGCACGGGGATCAGAAGATCAAGGAAGCTGCGGGCGTTTCTTTCTTCGGCATTAAGGAGGATCATGCGCTCCCTGAACGATTCGTCCGGTCCGGTAGGCGCGCTGTTTTTTTTCTTCGGCGGAGAAGGAACGGAAGCGGTCAGGAAGAGTTCGCATTCGGCCCTGGTCATGGCGACATAGAGAAGCCGCCTTAATTCCGCCGTTGCCATGCTGTTTTCTTCGTCCCTTCCCATATTAAAAAAATAATTGCCGCTGTCCTGGGGCAGTTCTTCTGCCTGCGGCAGGTTAAGGGCCGGGCCCCACCGTTCGCTGTAATAAACGGCGCCTGAGTTTCTGGCCACCCTTTCCGCCGATGCGGCGCGGTACACAAAGACAACGGGAAACTCCAGCCCCTTGCTCTTGTGTATCGACATGACGCGCACCCCGCTTTCCCTTTCAACGTTGACCGAAAGATCGTCGGGGCGCTCTTCCCTGCCGATAAAATCCTCAAGGTAATCGATAAAGCCGGCCAGCGTCCCGCCCCGCGCGTCTATGCCGCGGGCAAGTTCAAAGAAGAGATCAAAGAGTTCCCCGTAGATCTGGGACGAGGCGGACCAGAGCGTCTCGTAGCGGTAACCTTCGTCATACCAGAGCCGCGTCAGGATCTCCGTAACGGAAAGTACGCGCGCCTCTTTGCAAAGGGTTCTGTACAGTTCGCGGCCGCCCCTGAATCTTTCAAGGGCAAAAGGGGAAAGCAGGGAATCGGCGGCTTCATCAAAAGGCCGGAATTTTATCTGCGCCCCCCCTTCGTCCCCGCCGCCAAGGAGACAGACGGCAAGGGAAGCATCGTCAAGCCGCACAAAAGGGGAACGGAGAAGGGCCGCGTAGGCGACGCGGTCTTCGGGGTACACCAGGAGGCGGAGGAGGCTGTACAGATCGTTTACCGGGGCGTCGCTGAAAAGTCCCGCGGGGCGGTCCGCGTTGTAGAGGATTCCGAAATCCTTGAACTGCCGCTCAAGGGAATACTGGCGGGAAAGCGAACGCTGCAGCACGGCAAAGTCGCTGTACCTGCACGGGCGTTCAACATATTCCCCGTGTTCCCTTACCCTGAGCACATGCCCTGAGTCTATCATCTTCCGTATTTCAACGGCGATATGGGCCGCTTCAAGCTCGCCTGAAGAAAGGGCTCCGGGATCGTCCCTGTCGATACGCTGTTCATCAAGAAAACAAAAATGAAGGCGGGGTTCTTCCCGGACGCCTTTTGGAGAGGGGAAACGGGGATAAAACGGAAAGTACCCGGCCTCGAAATTTTCACCGCCGCCTCCGTGAAACACACGCGAGCGGCGTTCGCCTTCCGGGACGGCGGGCCCGGCGCGCGTTTCCTCTTCCCCAATGCCGCCGAAGATGCGGTTAAAGGCGGTGATGAGCGCAGGATCGGAACGGTAATTGTACACAAGACTAAGGGCGCCTCCCGCGCCGGAGCGGGCCGGGGGGTTAAGCTCTTCGGCAAGGCCGCGGAACACCGTTACATCGGCGCCGCGGAAACGGTAAATAGACTGCTTCTCGTCGCCGACAAAAAAGACCTTTCCTTCGGAAAGGGATTCGGGGCCGGGGATCCCCTTTTCCATGCGGAGGGGATCTTCGGCAAGCAAAAAAACAAGATCCCGCTGAAGGCCGTTGTTGTCCTGAAATTCATCTATCATGATTGATTTTATTTCATCTTTGTAGACTTTCCTCAGATCCGGATATTCCGCCAGCGCGTCTACGGCAAGATGGGCTATGTCGCCGAAGGTTAAAAGGCCCGCCTTTCGTTTGAGGAACCCGCAGAGGATCTGAAATTCATCCATCAGAGAAAAAACGGAGCCTGTTACATCGATTTGCAGGGCGGTATTGGCGATGGACTGGAGTTCTCCATAGAGGCTGTCCTTGAGGGTTCCGATGATCTCCTTTATGCCGTCGTATTCCTTTCCCCCTCCTCTTCTGCTCACGGACGCAAGATCTAAAAGCCATTCAAAATACGCGGCGGCGTCCCGCTTTAATCCGGGCGGAATTTCCGCAAGCGATCCCAAAACGGGCGTACGGGGCCGTTCCTTTGCAAGAAAGGCCCTGAGTTCGCCGTCCATTTTAAGATCCCGCCGCGAAACGGTTTCCATGGCAGCCCGAAGCGCGTCTACAAGCGCATCCGCCTCGGCGGTTTTTTTCTTCCATCCGTCAAGAAGGCCGTGAATCTGAACGGAAAGGTACTTTTTAAAATCAATGGGGCGGCCCAGAAAACTGTACTTCAGCGCCGTTTCGGCAAAGAGATCTTCCGCGACGGCTCTGATGCTCCGGTCGGCAAGGAGTGTCTGCAGGGCGGGGTTGTCACGGTGATCCAGCACAAAGGGAAGGGCCGCCTCCATGACAAGCTCCCTTACCCCGTCATCGTCGATTGTAAATTCGGGGGAAAGACCGTAGTACCGGGCGGCCCCCCTGGCCACGGATGCGCAGAAGGAATCGATTGTCGTGATTTTCGCCCCGCTGAAACCGGCGACGGCTTCCCGCGCTTCCCCGCTCCCGCTTTCGGCGCGGAGCGTCTGGTAGATACGGCTGTACATTTCGCCCGCGGCCTTGTTGGTAAATGTAAGTGCGAGTATTTCATTGACCCGGTATTTTTTTTCCATGACAAGCCAGGCGTAACGCGACGCCAGGACCATGGTTTTTCCCGCGCCCGCGCCCGCGGCCACCGCGACGTTACGGCCGGCCGTCGCGGCCATTCTCTGCGAAAGGTCAAGGCCGGCAAGGATGCTTTCAATGGACATGACGGCTCTCCTGAGTATCTTCGGGAGCCCGATGATTCAGAAAAAAAGTGGTGCGGCAGACGCCCCGGTAGACGCAGGCCATACATTCCTCCAGGGGAATTCCCGGACCGCCGCGCGTTCCGCTGAAGTGGAATTTGCGGGGAGAAAAATCGAATTCCTCAAGCGCGGTCCTGAACTGTTCAAGATACCAGTCTACGGCGTCAAGCGTCGCCTGATAGTCTTCCCTGCTGCCGCCGCGGACCCCTTCGGGGTTTCCCATTACGGCGACAAGTTTATGCTGGTTAACAAGCATGAAAAAAGCGCCTTCCGTCCTGGCCTTCCGGGCCTTCTCATACAACATAACGTACAGGGGAATCTGAAAATCGCGGAGAGGCGAATCCTCCGTTTCGGTGCTGTCTTTTTTACTGTGGGAACCGCCTGTCTTGTAATCGATGATCACGCTGCCGCCATCGGGAAAAACCGAAACCCTGTCGATGATCCCGCCCAGGATCATCCCGTTCTTTTCCGTTTCAAGCCTTGTCTCAAGCTCCCCCACCGTGCAGCCGTCAAAATAACGGGCCTCCGTTTTAAGGAGAATAACAAGCCGTTTCGCGACGGCCCTGGCCTGCGCGGAAAGAATGGGAGCGGACAGGGGCCCCTGAAACGCCTGGTAATGGAGGGCCGCCTCGTGAGTACACTCCAGCGTCCAGGTCCTGTAACGCTCCATGCTGCCGGAACGGAAAACGCCGTCTTCCTCGCGTATCTTCCTGAAAAGGTTCCGCAGGATTTCATGGTAGAGAAGGCCGAGTGACGCATCGTCAAGCATCTTCGCCTCAAGGGAAAATACCTGGAGCCCCAGGATCTTCCGGTAAAACCAGGAGAGCGGGCACTGCATAAAGGGATTAAGATCCCCCGTCGCCGAAACCCGGAGCGCGCCTCGAGCATCGCGCTGTTTCGAGGCGGCCGCCCCGCGCAGGATACCGTGGACGCCGGGCGGAAAAGGGCCTTTAAGCAGGCTGAACTCATCCGGCCCGCCCGGCATGCGGCGGCGCCAGCGTTCAAAGCCGCCGTACTGGACGGAAAAAAGCGCGGAAGGAAAACCGTCCGCGGCTTTCTCCCCGCTTTCCGTATTGTATATGCCGCCCCGCGCCCACCACGCGCGCTCCTGTACAAAGGGATCGGGCGGCGGCGCGGGGGGCAGTCCGGTATGCCCGGCGAAGAAACTGTGGGGAATGGTCCAGCCCGAAAAACTTTCCCCGGCGGCGCTGATCCGGGTGCGGGAGACCCCCTCTTCCCCTGGAAAGAGGTAAAGCCTGAAAAAAATATCCGACACGTCCCTGTCGGCAAAGCCAAGCCTCTGCCGCTTGTCGCCGCGGAGAAACCGGAGCGGCCGGTAACGGACCGAGGCGGCCTCCTGTGACGCGTTGAGCACAAAATGAAAGGCGAAAGGAGAAGCCGCGGCGACACGGTAGGGGAATATGCTCACCCCTCCTCCGCTTCTCTGGGGCACATAACGGCGTTCCATGAGGACCGAAAGAAAAAAAGTAAAGGCGTACCCTTTTGCGTCTTCTCCCTTTGGGACAATCTCCGGGTATTCTTCCTCAAGGCGGACGAGGGCGGAAAGTTCCTCCACGCAGCGGGCAAGCACCGCGTTGCCTTCGTCCGTGACCTCCCCGGCCGAAAGGAAGCCCGCCGTCCAGTCGCGCCCGGCGCCGTTCGCATTCCGCACATTCCAGAGCGGCCCCCGGAAAGCGAAGTAGCGTTTCCGCACGCCGGAAAACGTTTCGCTTTCCGTCATGGAAAGAAGGGCCCTTTCAAGATCCCGGTAGTAGCGTTCCAGTTTTTTTTCACCGGGATTTTTTTTAAAAGCCTCAAGCCATATATCCTTTACCTTTCCGTCTTCACGGTAGCCCGACACACAGTTGTTTTCGATGCCGAACTCGATGAGTTCCCGGTTAAGATCGGGACAGCGCCAGGGAAGGTACTCGTTAAGGAGGAGCGCCTTTAGCGAGGTAAAGGAAAAATTGTTCGCGGCGCATCTGGCGGCAAGGGCAAAGAGGCGCCCTGTGCTGTAGTCGCCGAGGAAACGGCCGGACCGGCTCCGGCAGGGAACATTGTAAAGGGAAAATTCCCTGAGAAGGTAAGGCTCCATGTCCTCGTAGCCGGGAACGCTGACGGCAATATCGTCCCAGGGGATTCCCTTTTCGTCATGAAGCGCCCGTATCTCAAGAACCGCCGCGCGGATTTCGGCGCGGGAATTGTCGTAGAGGTAAAGCGGCGGCATCCCTGCGGGCGGGGTTTCCACAAGGTGTATTGTTTTTTCAGGCCTGAGAAGTTTCCCGAATTCCTCGAAGTCCTCCATGGCCTCATAAAAGAAAATGTAATAGTCGTGTTCGCGGTCACGGAGGGGCGGCCTTTCCCAGGCCGGCTCAAAAAGGCCGCCGCGTTCAAGAAAGGCGGCGTATTCCTTTTTAAGGAACTCGAGGTCAAGATCCTCGTCGTCGGGAGGAGACGCCGCCCGGCGGTCTTCCCAGAGGGAAAGCGAAGGGAGGATTCCCGCGATGGACGCGGTGAACACTCCGCCTTCTTCGGCGTATTCAGGCGGTATAAGGGCGCGGAACGCGCGGCCGCCTTTCCGCACGGCCGCGGCGTTTTTTCTGATCAGGTCTCCGGTAAAAAGCCGGCGCAGCACCGACGACACAGGCCGCTTGTCTTTCACCTCCGCCCGCACCGCTTCTTCCTTGAATCTGTCCCATGCAAGGAAACGGCCCGCCGCGACGGAGCGGAGGCCCGTAAAGCCGCAGGCGCTGCGGGCCCACATGGACGCGGCGGTTTCCGAGGGAAACACAAAACGGGCGGATCTTTCGGCGATATGGGAGCTAATGACGCCGGCAACAACATTCATGGACGTTACCTCAGGGAAACACAGGAGGCTGTTCCAAAACTTCAGTTTTTGGAACAAGCTCACGGTTAAGCTGCTTGGCCTGAGTTAAACATGCCGGGCGCGGCATAGTCAAGCCAGATCCGTTATGAAGAAGTCGCATTTTTAAGCGGCAGTTGTTCAAAACTCCAGTTATTGAACAACTTTATTGCCCGTCCCAGGATCAGCCCAGGATGCGTTTCCTGTAATCCGCGCCCATGCGGGCAAGTATTTCCGCCGTGTTTTTTCCGCCTTCCTTTTCCGCCTTTTGGCGAAGATCAATGGTGAACTGGTTCATGGAAAAATGACGGTAGAAAAAAAGCGATTCCAGAAGCGCCTCCTCTTCCAGATAAAGACTCCGCAGCGTTTCGGTGTAGGCCTCAAAGATCCCGCCTTTTTTCATTTCCGAATAGCCTGTTATCCACACGGGAACAATCCCCTCCCTGGAGGCTCCCGCCGAAAGGGCCTTCTGGAATTCAACCACAAGCCCGGCCATGACGCGCTGCGACGCGTCCATGGCGCGGTTAAAGGCGGCGGCGTTAGAGGCGGCATTTAAAAGGCGGCGGAGTTCTTTCAGCTCCGCCGTCCTGGGCGTATGCACCGGGGTCTTGTTGAGTATGATAACGTTTTCGCGGAAGTCTATGCCAAGTTCAGGATGGTCCCGGAAAAAATTTTCGGCAATTTTGCCCGAAGGCCCCACAAGGTAGCGGCGGGCGGCCTGTTCCCTGCGGCCGGGATTATCGCCCACAAGGATGAGCTTTATGCGGCTCTGCGGCCCGACTTCATCGAGGGCCTCGTTGTACACCACCGGCGTCTGTACCGTATAGGCGGGGCCTCCTCTCCCGGCCACAAGCCGCTCCTGAAGCTCAATGAGAGCGGGAAGGGCGGCGCCCGTTTCCTCCACCGCGTCCCTGAAACGGCGGCGCGCCTTTTCAAACGCGGCCCATGCGTCCTTGTTCATTCCAGGCCCCCTGCTTCACACTACCGCGTTCCGCGTGAATTTTCCAGAGCACTCATGCCGCGGGTAGCCGCCCGTTGAGTCAAACGGTAAAAAATGGTAGTATGGCGGCATGCACAGGATCATCGAGAAGAAACGGCTTTCCGCCGAAGTGTACGAAATGACCGTTGAGGCGCCCCTTATCGCCAGGGCAAGAAAGGCGGGGCAGTTTATCATAGTCCAAATAGACACCGAATGGGGCGAACGCATTCCCCTTACCATAGCCGACGCCGACGCCGAAAGGGGAACAGTTACCATGGTTTTCCAGACGGTGGGGGCCACGACACACAGGCTTGCCGTCAGGGAAGAAGGCGGCTTCCTCGAAAATATTCTGGGGCCGCTGGGAAATCCCACCCGCATCGAAAAATACGGAACGGTGGTCTGCGTCGGCGGCGGCATAGGAGTTGCCCCGCTTTTCCCCATTGTCCAGGCGCTCAAGGCGGCGGGCAACAGGGTCCAGGTGATCATGGGGGCGCGGACAAAAGAACTCGTCATCTTCGAAGACAGAATGCGGCGCTATGCCGACGAAATAACAGTGGTGACCGACGACGGCTCCTATGGCAAAAAGGCGCTTGTCACAGGGCCCCTGCGCGAATACTGCGCCGCCCCGTCAAAACCCGGCATGATCGTCGCCATAGGCCCGCCTGTCATGATGAAATTCTGCGAAAAAACCGCCGCCGAATTCGGCGTTCCCATTCTCGTATCCCTTAACACCATCATGATAGATGGTACGGGAATGTGCGGCGGCTGCCGCGTTACCGTAGGCGGCGAAACAAAATTTGTCTGTGTCGACGGCCCCGAATTTGACGGGCACAAGGTCGATTTTGAAAACATGATGCTCCGCATGAAGGCCTTTAAGGAAAGGGAAGAGGAGGAACATCACAAGTGCCACATAGGACTGGGGCTGGAGAATGTACAGGGATGAGTGAAACAAAAAGCAGCGCCCAATTTGAAAAAGAAGCGCGCGCCCTTCTTGAGCCGGTGCTGGAGCGCAGGGCGGCGGGGGAAAAAATATCCCCAAAAGAGCGCCTGGCGATTCCCCCTCAGGCCATGCCCGCGCAGGACCCGGCGGAGCGGGGAAAAAACATAGCCGAAGTCGCCTTGGGTTATACCGAAAGCCAGGCGCGTCTTGAAGCCGAACGCTGTCTTTCCTGCAAAAACGGCCCCTGTGTAGAGGGCTGTCCCGTAAAGGTCCCCATTCCCCGTTTCATTGCCGCCATGCAGGAAGGCGATTTCAAGGCGGCGGCCGTCATCATCAAGGAAACGAACCTGCTTCCCGCGGTCTGCGGCAGGGTCTGTCCCCAGGAAAAGCAGTGCCAGGCCGAATGTACCGTGGGAAAAAGCCTTAAAGATCCCGGAAAATCCGTTGCCATAGGCAGGCTGGAACGCTTTGCCGCCGACTGGGAACGGGTAAACGGAAAAACGGGCGTTCCTCCCGTAAAGGCGCCCACAGGAAAAAAGGTGGCGGTCATAGGTTCGGGGCCGGCGGGGCTCACCGTCGCCGCCGATACCGCGCGGGAAGGCCACGAAGTCACCGTCTTTGAGGCCTTTCACAAGCCCGGCGGGGTCATGGTTTACGGGATTCCCGAATTCCGCCTTCCCAAGGCTATTGTCGAGGCGGAGGTGGATATCCTCAAAAAAATGGGGGTAAAGCTGACGGCCAACTTTCTCGTGGGCCGTACCCGCACCATTCCCGAATTTCTCAAGGAGGATCATTTTGACGCGGTGTTCATAGGAACGGGCGCGGGGCTCCCCAAATTCCTCGGATGTCCCGGCGAAAATTACGTGGGGGTGTCAAGCGCCAACGAGTACCTTACCAGGGCCAACTTGATGAAGGCCTACGACACAGGGCGGGCCGCCACTCCCATGCTCAGGTCGGAGATCGCCGCGGTAATAGGCGGCGGCAACGTCGCGATGGACGCCGCCCGTATGGCCCTGCGCCTTGGGGCGCGGGAGGTCCATGTAATCTACCGCCGCACCAGGGAGGAAATGCCCGCCAGAGCCGAAGAGGTGGAACACGCCATGGAAGAAGGGATCGTGTTTGATTTTTTAAGAAGCCCGGTACAGTTCCATGGCGACGAGGGGGGAAGGCTTACCGGTATGGAACTGCGGCAATTCAGCCTTGGCCCTCCGGACGCGTCGGGCCGCCGCAGCCCCGTTCCCGTGCCTGATTCCGCTTACACATTCGCCTGCGACACGGCCATTATCGCCCTCGGCAACGAAAGCAACCCCCTCATTTCGCGGACCACCGCGGGGCTTTCCACCGATAAACGCGGCCGCATACTCGCCGGGGAGGATCAGAAGACCTCCCTGGACAGGGTCTACGCCGGGGGCGACATAGTCCTTGGGGCCGCCACGGTGATCCTTGCCATGGGCGAAGGGCGAAGGGCCGCGGCGGCGATCAACCGCCTGCTGCAATAACGATGAAAACGCCGATCCGCCGTTTTATGCTTGTTCTTCTCTGTCTGGGGCTGTGTCCGGGATTTCGTCCGGGGCAAGGCCAGGCAGTCTTCGCCCAGACAAGACAAACGGGCGGAAATCCCGCGTCCATGAGCGCCATGCAGAATTACCGCACGGGAAGGGATCTTGAAGCAAGAGGCCGCATGTCCGAGGCGGAACGGTACTACGGCGAGGCAATACGGATCTGCCAGGGCGAAGTTTCCGGAAACACCGCGAACAGGGACACCTACACGGCCATTACCTGGACGCTTCAGCGCCAGCGTAAATACGCGGACGTCATCACCTGGGGAGAGCGGGGGCTACGGCTTTTCGCCGATGAGTACCGCATTCTGGAAACCATGGGCGAAGCCTATTTCTACCTTGACGACTACGACCGTTCCTTAAGCTGCATGCAGCGCTATGCCAACACGCTTCCCAGGGGAGAAAGGATCTCTGTCGCTTATTTCTTTATAGGCGAGATTTTCAGGTTAAGGGAAAAGTACCGCCATGCCGACATAGCCTATACAACCGCCGTGCGGCTGGAGCCGGGCCTTTCCCTCTGGTGGTACAGACTGGCCCAGGTCCGCGAATTTCTGGGGGACAGGGCCCCGGCCACGGAAGCCTACGAACAGGCCGTGCGGCTTAACCCCAATTACCAGGAAGCCATCACGGGACTTGCCAGAACCCGAGCGCCGTAAGCGCGGCGGGAACGGCCGATGCGGCGGCCGCAAGAACAAGAATCAGGCGGCCGGGAACCGTCCCCCGCGCGGAAGGGGCGCCTTCTTCCGGGGGCGCGGCGCTCCTCGCGTCCAGCTCCAAGAGCGTTCTGTCCAGCTCTTCAATAATGTGCCCCGGCCTTAACAAAAACTTCCGCTCCCGCAGCCTTCCCAGTACGCCGAACGATTCGGCAAGGAGAAGGCCCGCCCCGCCGGGGAAGCGCAGTCCGGGCCGTATACAGACCCCCGACAGCATGAGGAGCCCTTCAAGCGTAAAAGCCCGCCTCAGGCCGGCGGCAAGAGCGCCTTCGGTAACGCGGAAAAAACCCCACTCGGCAATGACCCTGCCGTAGGGCGCCAAAAGGTTGAAAAAGACAATCCCCAGCATGACAAACAGGGTAACAAAGGGATTGATTTTCTTCCCGGAAAGAAAGGCCAGAAACGCAAAGAAAAAAAACTGAACGGCGCGGGACGCCGTCGACGGGTTAAACAGAAAAAAACACATTGCGGCAAGGCCGGCGGCAAAGAGTTCCCCCGGCGGAAAAAGCCGGTCCCACCTTTCCCGCCTCTGGCCGCGGCCTTTGGCCTTCCCGCCCGGCCTTCCGTCATAAACAGGGGAAGGAAGAAGCGGCGCGTTTTCCGGGACGCCCCGCAGGCGCAGACGGCCGTACCACGCCGACCGCGCGGCAAAACAGCCACAGAAGAGCCCCAGCGCAAAGCCGCTTACCGCCCCGGAGACAAGAAAGGGCGGAATCAGATAGCGGACGGAAGAACCGAAAACGGCATACCGCGCGAGCAGCAGCTGGACCGCGTTGGAGGCAAAAGCCCCCGCAGCCCCCAGGCCCGCGAAGCCGATCCGCTCCCCGGCGGCGCGGCGAAGACCGTACATGAGGAGGGCCGACGCGGCGGTTCCTGCCAGAGAAAACAAAAACACGTAGGAAAAGAGCGTCCCCGACACTACCCCCTGGCCGAGGATCTTGACAAGCACAAGCAGGGCGAAGCTTCCGGGAGGAAAAAGATCCAGCGCCAGGAGCAGGGGAAGGTTGGCAAGCCCGATGCGCATAAACGGAAGGGGTTTTGGGACAAGATATTCAACGACCGAAAGGAACAGGCACAGGCCCCCCAAAAGGGAAATGACGCCATGATCCCCGGCGGATGCGCGCGGAGGAAAGACAGTCTCCCTACCAGGAAGCGGCATCCACGGCTCCGCCCGCTTCCCGGCCGGACCCCGCTATTGAAACCATAACACGGTTCGGGAGGCACGCCGTCCACTGCCCCGGAACATGTACCGCCCCGGCGGCCACGCAGGTCTGGTTCATGCAGGGGGAAGAAACAATACGGGCCCGGCCGTCCCGGATCTCCACCACCGTCTCCCCCAGTGGCCCGGGAACGGCCAGCCTTTCGGCGGCGGCAAGGGGAAACACCCAGCTCCGCCCCCCGCCCCTGACCTGCGCGCGGGCCTCCCCGCTCCCCCCGTAGGCGGGGATAAGGGAAAAGAGAGCCAGCGACAAAACAAACGCGAGAACGGCCAGATCAAAGGGCTTTACCGCGCCGCGCGGCATTTTTCCCGCGTTCCGCATATTATTCTTTCTCATGAAAAAACCGAAAAATACACAGGCTGTAACCTTCAGGCCGCTTCCGTGTTCTCATTATTGCTGAAGGAATGTTCAAATACCATTTTGAACGCGGCAGAGCCGCTTTTAATCAGCTTGGGAGCTTTCTTTCCCGGCCGTTACCGGCGTTCCTCCTCCCGGTAACGGCTTTTTTATGCCGGAAAAACCTTTGGCCCCGCCTTGAGGCGCGCGCGTCAGATACCGACGACGGAAGTAACCTGGGGCACTTCTTTTTTCAGATAGTTTTCAATCCCCATTTTAAGGGTCATCTGGGCCATTGGGCAGCCGCCGCAGGCGCCGGTAAGTTTTACCGAAACGGTGCCGTCATCCGCGACAGACACAAATTCCACATCCCCGCCGTCCGCCTGGAGGGAAGGCCGTACATTATCAAGAGCGGTCTTAATCTGTTCCTCAAACATAATAAACTCCTGTAGGCAGCGCCGATTCTCATATAGAATAAACCAGTACTGTCCTTGGCCTCTATAATAACAATAAAAGCCGGCCTTTTCAATCCCCGGCATCGGGAAGGATGCCGCCTTATTGAACAAGCGAAAATGAAGATTTATAGTTGACAATAGGACCGACAGCAGGGCAGGGCCGGTTAGCCGCACGTTAACCGGCGCTGCCCCCGGGATCCGAACAGGGGGAATTATGAGTGAATCTTACGATTTCAGCATAGAGGAGCTGGGCAAACGGAATATCAAGTCGCCCATCGTCATGTCCACCGTAGAGGGAGATCTGATAGCCAATTATGTCACCGACAATCAGCTTGTCCGGCTGGATACGGACGCAAAACCGGGCGCGCAGAGCCCCCTAAAAAAGATCCAGCTGATGGAAAGCGCCGGCCCGAGGGAGATGATCTACTTTACGCCGGCCCACGTCCACGCGGGAATCGTAAGCTGCGGAGGCCTGTGTCCCGGCGTAAACGACGTTATCCGGGCCATTGTGCGCTGCCTCTGGTTCCGTTACGGGGTCAAGCGTATTTCGGGGATACGCTACGGTTACAAGGGATTCCTCCCCGAATACCAGTACGGCATCAGGACGCTGGACCCCGACAAGGTTGACAACATACACAAGCTTGGGGGCACCTACCTGGGAAGCGCCCGGGGAGGCGGCAAGGAGGTGGGCAAGATCGTCGACGCCATAGAACAGCTCAACCTTAACATGCTCTTTACCATAGGCGGCGACGGCACCCAGCATGGAACCCTTGACATAGCGGAAGAGGTCGACAAAAGGCGTCTCAAGATCGCCCTTGTGGGAATTCCCAAAACCGTTGACAACGATTTTTCCATTATAGACCGCTCCTTCGGTTTTAATACCGCCGTGGACAAGGCGGTGGAAGTTGTGGCGGCCGCCCACATGGAAGCCAGCTCGGCGATTCACGGCATAGGCCTTGTAAAGGTGATGGGCCGTGAGTCGGGTTTTATCGCCGCCCACACCGCCCTCGCGAGCCATGAGGTTAACTTCGTCCTCATTCCCGAAGTCACATTCAATCTGGAAGGCAACAACGCCTTCTTGCCTTACCTTCAAAAGCGGCTCAAGGAGCGCAAACACGCCGTCATCATCGTTGCCGAAGGCGCCTTGCAGGACAAGCTCGTAACCGAAAAGAAATACGACGAGGGAGGCAACCTTAAAATGGCCGACGTGGGGATCTACCTCCGGGATCGTATCATCAAATATTTCAGCGAAAAAAATATCGATATCAACCTGAAATACATAGATCCCAGCTACATCATCCGTTCCGCGCCGGCCAACCCCGGCGATTCCATCTACTGCGAACGGCTGGGAAACGCCGCGGTCCACGCCGCCATGGCGGGAAAAACCAAGCTCATCATCGGGCTTGTGAACAACAAATTCGTACATCTTCCCATCAAGGCCGTTATCACGGAGAGGAACCGTGTCGATCCCGAAGGGGATCTCTGGCGGGACACCCTGGACGCGACCCATCAGCCGGCGCTCATGGCAAATAATTTTGAATGACACTCCCCGCCGCGAAGCCTTCCCGCGCGGGAAGGCGGCCATTAAAAAGGGCGCTTCCAAAAACTGAAGTTTCCAGAGATTCCTGAAAATGAAGGAAGAAAGGCTCTACATAGCCGAGGGCGGCGCCGATCGCGATTTGTCCGGTGAAGAACTGCACGATCTTTTTTCCGCCGCCTTCTGTGCCGCCCGCGCTTCCACGGGAAAATCCGGGCCTGTACTGATACTGCCGCCCGACAGTACCCGCATTCATTCCCGCGCGGGCCTTCTTGCCGCTTCGGCTTTCGCGGGCGCGGGAAGCCGCGGCGCTGTGATCATGCCCGCCCTGGGAACCCATACCGCCATGAGCGCGGCGGAACTTTCCCGTATGTTTCCCGGCGTTCCCCATAACGCCTTCCGCGTCCACGACTGGCGGAACGGGATCGTTGAACTGGGCCGGCTGGAGGCGGAATGGGTGGAAAAAACCTGCGAAGGGGCGGTCCGTTACGACTGGCCGGCGCAGGTAAACAGGCTCCTTGTGGACGGCGGTTTTTCCCTTATCGTTTCAATCGGACAGGTTGTTCCCCATGAAGTAACAGGCATGGCAAACCACGCGAAAAACATTCTTGTGGGAACAGGCGGCAAGGAGGCCATAGACAAGAGCCACTACGCCGGCGCCTGTTACGGCATGGAACGCATCATGGGAAGAACGGATACTCCTGTGAGGGCCCTCTTTGACGAAGGCATGAGGCGTTTCGGAGGATTTCTTCCCCCCGTTCTCTATGTCCTTACCGTTTTGGGAAGAAAGGCGGACGGCGCTCTTGCCGTCCGGGGGCTTTTTGCCGGTTTTGGCCGTGAATGTTTCCAAAGGGCCTCGGCCCTTGCCCGCCTTGTCAATGTGGAAACGCTCGATGAACCGGTACACAAGGCCGTGGTTTACCTTGATCCCGGAGAATACCGCAGTACATGGCTTGGGAACAAGGCCGTCTACCGGACGCGCATGGCACTGGCGGACGGAGGGGAACTTGTCGTCATGGCGCCGGGACTTGAACGCTTCGGCGAAGACGGCGGCATGGACGATCTGATACGCGCATACGGCTACTCCTCCGCCGCCGGCATAAAGGAAACGGCGGCAAAGGAAAAAAGACTTGGCGAAAACCTCGGCGCGGCCGCCCACCTTATTCACGGGTCAAGCGAGGGGCGCTTTACCGTGCGCTACTGTCCCGGACCGGGCCTGAGCCGGAAGGACATCGAAGGCGTGGGCTACGAATGGGGCTGCCTGGATGAAACCCTCGCCCGTTACGATCCCCACACCCTGCGCCCCGGCTGGAACGACATCAATGGAACGGGCGGCGGGACCGAAAGGATCTTCTTTGTGCCAAATCCCGCTCTGGGATTATGGGCGGAAAAGGGGCGCTTCGGCGCGCATAAATGAACGCTCCGAGAGGGTCCCAATGGGCATTATGTGCGCAGTTCCCGGCAAAAATTGTACGGAACATGAGGCCCCGCCCGCGGACGCGCCGGTACAAACGGCCCGGAGGGCTTCCTGGGGAGACTTTAGAGCTGTTCAATAACTGGAGTTTTGAACAACTTCCGCTTAAAAACGCCTGGTTATGGGAAAATTTCTATTCCATAATGAGAGCCATAGCAAGTTGTGACTCTCTACGGCGTTATTTGGCACGGTTTATGCTATATATTCATTATCACCGTAACCGTACTGTGGTTACGGATATTTTATCGACAAGAGGTGACGCATGAAACGGATAATCGCAATCGTACTCTTCGCGGCGGGAACGGCGGGGATGATCTTCGCCCAGTCCGCCGGGGACGCTCCCGCGAACCGGCCGGGGGCCGGACGGAGACTCCCGGAAAAAACAACGGTCTCAGGAACGCTGGGCCTGCGGGAAGGAATGATAATTCTTGAAAGCGGGGATTCCTTCTATTATGTGCCCGGCCTTTCCCGCTTTGCCGGCTTTATAGACGGCCTTAAGGAAGGCGCGGCCGTAAGTATCGAAGGCCGCGTTTTCAGGAGCCCTTCCGGCAGCCTCGTCCTCAGGACGGAAAAACTGGGCATAGCGGGCAGGAGCTACGATCTTGCCCCCGCAATCGCCGAAGCGGGGCCCGGCCCCAACTGGCGCGGGGCTCCTTCAATGGACCGGGAAAAGCCCCGCATGAGAGGCCGCCACGGCTACGGCGGCCCGCACGAACGGAACGGATGGAACGGACGCGGTCCGGGAAGGCGGCCGCACCGGATGTGGTAAGGCGGAAAACGCGGTTTCCATGTGCGGGCATTCCGCGCATCCGCAGTGCATGAAAAAGAGGGCGGCGGACCTACAGTTCGTAGATTTCGTGAAGAAAAAGCGCCGCCGCCTGGGCCACATTGAGGCTTTCCATGAGCCCCGTGCCGGGGATACGAAGCAGTACGGAACAGGCGTCCTTTACTATGCGGGGAAGTCCTTTTTCCTCGTTGCCAAGTACAAGGACTACGCCGGGCCTCTCCGGGCCGCCGGCTTTCCCGGCCTTCATTCCCGCGGCAATATCCCTCAGATCCCCGATACGCCGCCGCGCCCGGACATCCGTCCCTATGGTCAAAAGAAGCCGGGACGCCTCTTTCAAAAAGGCCGCGGGATTTTCCGTTCTGCGTATTGTCACATGCTCCATGCCGCCTTCGGCCACGCGGTAGGAGCTTGTGGTAAGACAGGCCCCGGGATCATCCGCGGAGATCACTACATATGAACAATCGAAAAAGGCCGCGGATCTGACAATGGCCCCCAGGTTGTGATCGTTTTCTACCGAGCACAGTACAATGCCGGTCTTCTTCCCGCTGGCCCAATCCTCAAGATCCTCCCTGTCAAGGCGCTCCGTCACCGGTTCCAGGATCATCGCGACCACTCCCTCGTGATGGGCGCTTCCAGAGATACGTTCCAGTTCCTCATCTTCGCAGAACTTGTACGGCCGTTTCCGTTCGGCAAGCTGGCCGCAGATTCCAGAAAAAGATTTCAGCCTGTCTTCCCGAAGGAAAAGCCGGTTTATTTTTTCGGGGTGATAATCCGCCGCCGCCTTTACGGCGTTAAAGCCGCAGACGGCAAGTTCGGCGGTAAGTTTGTTGCGCATACTGTAACTATAGCGGAAAAAACGCGCTTGGAGAATGACCGCCGCATTCGGGCGGGGCTTTTCCTGAAGATGTGAAAAGCGTATCATCGTAATGTGGCGGCAAAAAACAGCGGAACAGGAACGGAACCCAAAAAAAAACCGGCCGGGGGAACAAGGCGGCAGAATCCCGCGAAAAAGCCGGGCGGCCTGATTTTCTGGGCCGTCTTTTTTCTTGTTGTCGCCTTTCTTTTCCTTGCCAACCGGGAGGCGATACGGAGGACGCTGCAAAATACCAGGTTTCTGGAACGGCTCTCCGGAAGGCCGGATAATGAGCGGGCCGCCCCTCCGCCTGAAAACACCGGCGGCGGGGAAGAGGACGCGCGGGAACATCCCGGCGCGGAACCGGAAGAGCCTTCCGTACTTCCCCCTCCGGCCTTAGCGCCTGAGATCCCGGCTTCACCGCCCGTCCCGCCCGCGCCGGAAAACCCGGTCCCGGCGAACCCTCCGGCCGTGACGGCCGCCCCCGCCCCGCCTCCCCGGCGGCCGGAAACAGGCGCGCGGCCTGGGGCTGCGGCAAACCGGCCCGCCTCCGAACCGAAGGAGCGGGGGATCTACTTCATCCAGATTGACAGGGACGGAACCGTCCTTAGAACCAGGGCCATGCGGAAGATCCCCTCATCGGATTCCCCCCTGCTGGACGCCCTCAACGCGCTTCTTGCCGGCCCCACGGAGGAAGAACAGCGCCGGGGGCTCCGCAATCTCCTCCCCGGCGGAACACGCATACTTTCCGCTGTGGTGCGGGGCAGCACAGCCTACATCAGTTTCAGCGAGGAATTTCAATACAATACCTACGGGGTTGAAGGCTACGCCGCCCAGCTCAGGCAGATAGTCTGGACCGCTACCGAATTCCCGAATGTCGCCGATGTACAGATCCTTATTGAAGGCCGCCGCGTGGATTATCTGGGCGAAGGGATCTGGATAGGAAGCCCCCTTGGAAGGGATACGCTGTAGCGGTTATTCCGAGGTATCCTGAATGCGCCGTATGGCCTGAGTCCTGCCTGTTTCCCGGTCTATCTCCGCGATAATCCCCTGAACCACGGAAACGGGGCCGCCGGCCACTTCCATGCGGTACAACACCTGGTGCCGGGCCCTGTCAAGGCATATGCCGGGATCCATCCCGATAACGCTGTCCCGTACGCCTGTCATGCCAAGATCCGTGATATAGGCGGTTCCCCCGGGGAGAACGCGCTCGTCCGCCGTCTGCACATGGGTGTGGGTTCCCGCGACAAGGCTTGCCCGGCCGTCAAGATAAAAACCCAGCGACTCTTTTTCACGGGAAGATTCGGCGTGAAAATCAACCAGAATAACGCAGCCCCTCTCAAGAAATTCCGGCCCGGCGCCGTCCGGCTCCAAAAGCGCGTGACTGTGGGTAAGCGGTATAAGGCCCTCCGCCGCGACAGCGTCAAAGGTTTTAAAGGGACAGTCAATAGCCGTCATAAATTCCCGGCCCTGGAGGTTGATCACAAGAAAGGACGCCGTCCTCTGTAGTTGTTCATCGTCTTCCGGCTTCCCGGAAAGGCCGGCTTCCGCGCCGCCAGCCTCCGCGCTACCAGGGGCCCTTCGAAGGGCTTTTTCAACAATGAACCAGCCCCGGCCGGCGGCAGGCGGCGGGTAATTCGCGGGCCGCAGTATCCGTTCCTCCGTATCCATATACGGCAAAAAATCCCTTTTTTCCCAGATGTGGTTCCCGCCGGTTATAACGTCCGCCCCGGCGGCAAACATGCGCCGCGCCGCCGCTTCGGTCATGCCGAAACCGCCGGCGGCATTCTCGCCGTTAACCACCGCGAAGTCCGCGGCGTTTTTTTCAATCAACACAGGCAGGCGCTTTTCCAGAGCGCACAGCCCCGGTTCGCCAATCACATCGCCTATCATAATAACACGCACAACCGTCATACAGTAGTTATGCACGAGCGGCGCGCATTAATCAATACAAATACAAATCAGCGCTGCCCCAGCCTTCGCCTGTCGGCCAGAAGCCTCTGGTCGCCGGGAAATTTGGCAAGCCCTTCGTCAAGAATCTCTTGGGCCTCGCCGAATTTCCCGCCGTTGTAGGCATCCGCAAAACGGTTGTGATATTCGGCCGCATAGTTGGCGCGGTAGTTTTCAACCGCCTGTTCCCACTGACGGCTCCAGCCGTAAGAGGCCGCCGCCTTTTCAAGAAAGGCGATAGCCGCGGACCAGTCCCGCGCGGGAGGAGAAGCAAGCAGGGCGGCGGTTTTTCCCACGACAAAGATCCGCAGTTCCGCCGCCCGTTCCGCAGGAAGAACGGCCCGCTTTTCGGCGGCGGCAATGGCGGCAAGCACCCCGCCCGCCTCGTCCGCGCTCTTGACCGCCTGGGCAGCTTCGGCAAGTTCCGCCTCAAGCACCATCGCGTCCATTTTTTTGTAATTTTCTTCCGAAAGCACCCCGGCAGAAGCGGCAAGAAAATCACGTGCGCTTTCGGCCCGCTTCTGCCGTATGAACCTGACCAGCCTGTTGTTAACCGCGGCGCCGGTAAATTCCTGCCAGCGCCCACCGTCAGGGTACAGGGGACCGGCGAACGCCGCCCAGCACAGGGCGTCTTCTTCCTTTCCCGCCTTAAGAAGCGACGCGCCGAAATTGAAAATCCGGGTCACAAGATCCCGCCTGGGATCTTCAAAGAATGAATTGGCCGCCGCCATACGCCTGCCTTCAAGCAGCGCCATCCTGTTTACGGCCAAGGGCACCGCCTCGGCAAAACGGTTCCGCTTTTCCAGATCGGCGATGCGGTTGGACAGGATAAGGGAAACAAGTTCAATGGGCGTAATGGAAGAACGCTCGCGGTAATTTCCGGGCGGTACATAGGCAAAACCCGTCAGCCTTCCGAAGCCGTCGTGGAATTCCTTCCGGTTCCCCGGATCAAACCCGTAGGGATTGGTCGTTTCCACATCGGTAAATTCTTCACTCCCCCGCCCCGTATTCACCTGGACGAACGCGTGATCTTTGGTCATCACCCCGCGGGCGTCAAGCCCCGCCGACTGCGCAAGGATGAGGTACAGAACCGCCGAAGAAACGCAGTTGTACCGGCCGTTTTCAAGCAGGGTATCGACGCGGGTCTGAAGCGCCGCATAGGATTTAAGGAATTTTTTGTGCATGAACGAAAGAACATATTCGCCCCGCTCCCTGGAACCGGAGGGAAGACCGGCGGCAAGCTCCGCCGCGCCTTCCCGTATACGCTCTAGCGACCGGGCGGAAACGGCCGTGTTTAGAGAGGGAACGGAAGACGCCCAGAGACTTATTTCGGCGAGATCTTCCCATGAATAACCGGCGCCTCCCCGCCCGGCGAAGTGAACGGCCGCCCGGTCCGGCTCAAGGGAAGGAAAACCCGGAGGAACCTGCGCCGCCGGGGAAACAGCCGTAAATACGGTCAGCGCAAGGACCGGAAGAAACGCGAAACGCGGACGGGTAACATGCCTCATGTTCACCGGCAAGTATAACACATACAATCCGCGCGGATACAGCGGGGCGGGCGGCCTGTTTCAGCAATTCCGGATTCAAAACAACCACGGACGACGCGGACCAACACGGACATAATACAAATTTGAAGCTAAAAGTCCGTGTTTGTCCGTGAAGGCGAACCGGAGCTTCGTTGTGGTTACATTCTTTGGTTACTCATAACACAGATCACTTTTCACACGTGTCAAAGCCTGCCCTTGCCGCTTAAAAACATCCCCCGGCGGCGCCGGGGGATTACCGGCTATACGTGGAATATCAGACTGTAATGGAAAGACGTGTTTCCTACTACCGCCCATGTGAAGATCATGGTGTTGATCAGGGCGCCGAGATAGACATTGCCGGTCTGGTTGTAGAATTTCCTGCCGTATACCGCGGCCAGAGGAAGCACCACCACCATGGGGAAGACGACGGCAACCGCCAGGAACTGATCGGCGCCGAAATCGTAGTACACAAGGTTGCCCCTGATTACCATATAGACATAGTTGAAAACCAGAAACAGGAAGATGCCCACGCCGTTCATCACCGCCAGAATGGCCAGGTTCTTGCCGTCGCTCATGTCCTTCATGCGGGACGAGTTGATCACCATGGAATTGGCAAGATAAAACACGAAGAAGAAGATGAGGTAGCCGGCCCAGGAGGCAAGATGGGACTGGTTCATCTGCCTGAACGCGATGACCCACATGCGCATGTCGGAATAGTTAAAGAAATAGTTGGAAAAGGCTACCAGAAGCTGCGCGGAGGCAAAGACAGAGAAGGCCAAGAGCAGCGACTTTCCAAAATCCCTGATACTGGTACGGAGGCCGAAACGCTCCGCAAGGGCGATGCCGTCCTTTCTGTCTTTAAGAAGGTGCCGCAGGCTTATAAGCACAAAGGCGATGACGCCGTTCAACACGGCCCAGCAGGCGACGCGGGTGGCCTTCTCCTGGCTGGTGATAAAGCTGTAGGGTATGGGCCCCTTGTTGCCCGCGGCCGTTCCGGGCGAGCCTCCCAGAAGGAAGAAGGGGATGTAGGTAACGGCGGGGATGATCACCAGAAGCGCCGCCATGATCCAGAACAGGGGGTCCTTCCGGGAAAGGCCGGGGGCGGGGGGCGCCTTTTTCAGGGTGCCGAAGAAGGGGGTCTTAAGGAGCAGCATGCCGAAAGCATAGATAAACAGGAACAGACCCGCCAGCGAAACGCCGTTGGCGTATTCCTTGAAAAGCCAGACATTCTTCTGTGCCGGAATGGGAGTTGCCCCCTGGGCAAGCTCGCCGTTATTGTAGTTCATCACAGTGGTAAAAAACTCCACCACAAAGGAGACCGTCGGCCGGGAGAAGTGATTCATCATGTGGGTTTCCCTGGGCTGTACGATGGCTCTGGCCGCCCTGGCGGCAACCGCCTGCCGGAGCTGCCGGTTCTGGTAGTCTCCGTCATACAGGCCGCCAAGTTCGGCGCTTCGGGCCTGGGCGCTTCCCGGTGAAAGATTAAGACCGTACCAGACGCCGTCTTTAACGGTCTCACTGCCGGTACCGAAAAGCCGCCTTGCCATGGTGGTTTCTTTGATCCGGGCCGAGGCGTTGATGCCGTCGGGCCGGGAGCCGAACATAAGCCAGGCGTTTTCTTCGTAAATACCGATCGCCACCCCCACGTTGGCCTGAAGATCGCGCCACACCTTTATTCCCGCCACTTCTACCTCATGGGCGTCCGACAGGAACGCGAATCCCGGACCCGATCCGAGAAACACCTCCGCAACGGGGTTTTTATGGTAGGCCTCCGTTATTTCGGCCTTGCGCACCTTGTAGACCCCCTGTTCAAAGGGGCCAAGCCTTGCGGCCACGCTGTCGGGATCCTGAGCCGCCACATCCTGGGCGCTGATGGAAGCCCCCAGTTCATCGTGGAGCATGATGAGCAGGGTGTCCGCCAGTGTATAAAAACCCGCTTCCAGGGCAATGGCGTTCCCCGTGTTCATGCCGCCCATCGAATGGCCGGCAAAGCCTATACGGGTATGATCCACATAGGGCACGGTGAGCATATAGCGGTACGCGTCGATGCCGCCGGTAACCGTCCCCGTGGGTTCTTCCCTGTTATTGGCAAGTTCCGAATTCCCGTGGCCGTACATGTCCATGGAAAAAACCACGAATCCCCTGCGGGCAAGTTCCATGGCGAAAGGGTCCTGCATGGCGTTGCTGTTAAGGTATCC
>JAISAQ010000012.1 GCA_031266775.1 Treponema sp. | reverse complement strand
CACATAACAGGACTGTTTACGCTTCGCCGCCAGTAGGCGGCTCGGCCTCCGCAACGGCTAGGTCATTCCGCTTCGCTTCATTCCCACGCCGTTGCTCCGGCACATTTTGTCGGCCCTGCAAATGCTACGCATTTGCTTATCCGGGCCGCCAAAACGTCGTAAACAGCCGGAACGTTATATGCCATTTGCCCTAAAATTAGTTGAAAAGCATATTAAAATAAAAAACAACTTGACAATTTTAAAAAAACATAGTAATATATTCTATAAAAAGAGAATTATTGGAGGAATAAATGGATTCTGGGCTACTTTATGTTGTATATAATGAATGGATTCGTGATCCTGAAACTAATGAAATGCCTTACAAAATTGGTATTACGAAAAATTCTGTTGAGGATCGGTATTACGGACTCGGATTAAAAATGCCCGGAGAATTTAACACATTATTTGCCTATAAATTTTCTGATTGTAAATCTATTGAACAAATAGTTCATGGTATGTTAAATCAATTATGTGTAAATGGGGAATGGTTTAATGTTAATGAAGCAGCTCTTGATAGTATACAGGAAAGTTGTAAACTTATGGGAGGTGAATTGGTTACAGAAAATTTTGAAAATGAAATTGAAACTGTAACTGGTTCAAAAGATTCAACCCATTATAATTTTAATGAAAAAGAATATCCTAAAAATAGATTGGTATTAGCAGTTGTTAAAGAATATGTAAAAAATAATGATTTTTCATTAAAGGATTTACAAAATATTTTTTACAAAAAATTACAAGGAGGTTTTGGCGTTGTTGAAGAATTAAGTAATGCTGTTAATATATATAAAACAACGGGATACAAACGTCATTTTATTGATGATCCAATAAAATTAAATGATAGTCAAGAAATTGTTGTATGTTCGCAATGGGGCATTGGGAATATTAATAGATTTATAAATAAAGCAAAAGAATTGGGATATAGTATTGAAATTGAAAAATAATAGTGTACGGGCAAACGGCATATAACAGGACTGTTTACGCTTCGCCGCCAGTAGGCGGCTCGGGCTACGGTTTTGCTAGGTCAATCGCTACGCTCATTCCCACGCAAAACCTCCGCCACATTTTGGCCGCCCTGCAAATGCTACGCATTTGCTTATTCGGGCGGCCAAAACGTCGTAAACAGCCGGAACGTTATGCGACATTTGGACAAAAATATTGAAAATACTATTGACAAAATGAAAAAAATCTTGTATTATAATAGACAATGGAGGATGACATGAAAAAGTATGTGGTACTATTAACATTTGGTTTCATTGCATTTTCTGCTTTTGCTGGTGGACAGACAGACTCTGGAAGAGATTCCAGCCTAAATACCATAGAAGCTGGAAAATTCGTTAATCCTGAAACGGTTGACGCATATGCCTACATAAATGATTACGTTTTTCCGTATAGAATAAATGAAAATGACGATTTGTCAATATTTGTTAAACTTGAAAAGGAACAGATATTAACCATTGGAGATAAATTTAATCTATTTATTGGACTTCATGTCAATAATAAGGATTTCTATAAACGGACAGAAGGAAATTATATTGTTTTTATACACAATCCTGAAATTTTGTTGAGAACCGAATGGAAAAATTCATTTATTTCTGTTTTTAGTAAAATACGCCAAGCTCAAAAAACCGGTGCCGTTTTTGGAATATTTAATCCGGAAACAAAAGAGATAATAAATATCCCAACCGTTAATTCTATCCAAGCTGCATTGAATCAAATACAGAATACCCGAAAAGTGTATAATATGGATACATTACTTGATCAATCTTTTATAAATATGGATATGATACAGAATAACTATAATACCCGCTTTTTATGGATTACCGATTCTGATCTGCTAAAGAGCAATAATAGCACAAGAGAAAGACAATATTTTGATTATTTAATGAAATTACAATCACAAAATAAAATAAGTTTTTCATATCTTGGATATGGCGAAGTGCCTAATTGGGCGGTTATGAACCAATCGTTAAAAAACGTGGGAGGAAACTCATACTATGTAAACGGTAACAAAGAGATGGAAGAAAAAGCCTGGGATGATTACGACAGATTTGTTTATCCAACAATTGAAAATATTAAAATAAACGTTTCGTTAATGCCCTGGATAACAGAAGCGAGGTTTGATTATCGTTCCGAATGGTATCCCGCAACCAGTTTTATGCCGGTAACAAACTATTACACCCATGCATTAAGCAATCAAATAAAAAACATGGATTCCGGGGAACATAAAATATTTTTATATTATCTGAACATTAACGCGGTAAACAAAACGGAAAGTGATCTGTATTATCGGACAATAGCCGGAGACGGGAATACCCCGGTTGGTTTTTGTAGTGTTGAATACTATTCATATAACGAAGGAAAAACCAAATACAAGACTTTTCCATTGTTGGTAAAATATACCGAAGATTATGATGAGTACACCGCGCATATAAACCGGGAGGTAAAAAAATATACAATATTGCAAAATACGGGTTTTATTCTAAAGGAATTGAGTCAGTTGGTAAACAGGCGGGACTATTATACGGCAATTTTACTGGTTGACAGCCAGATAAAAATGCTTGAAGATTATTTAATTGAAAAAACCGACGATGCGATAGTAAAAGATATTGAAACATTAAATAAAAACAAGGAATTATTAATGGAACAGGCAAAAAGCCTCAATTACATTAGATAAAAAACGTCCAAATGAGAAAATGTATTTTTATATTATTTCTGATGATTTTAATGTCATGTTCAAATTCTACGGATCATAATAATGAACCGGAGGCAGTTGTTTCTATAACAAATCATACTCTTGAAAAATTAAAAATTGATTCAGATGAATATTTTCTTTTTAAAAAAGTTTACCACTATATAGATCCGGATGAAACACGCAGGGTATGGGTCAAGACTGGTGAATGGATAACTGTAGTTGGTGATGTTTCCGGAAAAAATTATGGAAGCAGAATATTTCCCTTTGAAGGAAGCTATACATGGATAATTGTTTAATGAGTTCTGATTACCTCTATGTTATATTTCAATCGTCCGGAGTTTGACCGTTATGCCCCGTTCAACTCGCAGGGTCCGGCCCGCGGGATGTCTTTGCGGGATGATATGTGCGGCACCGCGATTGCCCTTCCGCCGCCATCGGTACGGGGAATACATGGCGGTCTTTCCGTTTTCCATGGATAATGATAAAAAAGAGCTTGCTTTCTGCCATGATAGCGGATATACTTATTACGCTGGGCCTTTTGAGAAACGCGAGTCTTCGGTTTGCTCTTGGTGCTGCCGGGACTTCCATGGTTTTTCAGCCTGGCTTGCGCTGGACAAGGAGGGCTGTCCTTATGGAAGATTTGCTGACGGCGGTAAGGGAAAGCGGTTCGGAAAAAAACGCCGGAATCCTCAAATTCAAAAAAACCATTGAAGATCTCATGGACGCCGGGGTCAGAAAGACCGTCTTTTATCCGCTTGCCGCCGAATCGCTGGCGGAAACCGTTGGCCAGCCGCAGCAGATACGGCGGGCAAAAGCCTTTGAACATCTTCTTGACAGTGTGGATTTACCGGTGCTTCCCCATGAAATACTGGGAGGCTCCATCCTCGGCATGTGGCCTGTGGATCATTCCGTGCCGGATTACGCGGAACAGCTCGGAGAGGCGGAGGCCGCCATAGAGGCGGAGCTTAAGGGGTCAGGCGCCGTCCGTGAAAAAGACGCCGTCAGGTTTGAGGCGGCGGTTTTAAGGAATTCCCCGTCCCGGTGGGCCCTTATGGCCAGGGACAATTTTGACGCGAATATCGACTATTCCCGGCTACAGAAGATCACGGGGGAACTTCAGCGGAAATATGAACATTCACCTGACATAACCCCGCAGCATATCGCGAAAGTCCTGGAGTTCACTTTCCAGTACGATTACGGCGAAGAGGTAATGCGTCTCATTGACGGGCTTCCGTGGATTAGCGCCAATCATCTTCACTTGAATTACCGGATGATCATCAATACCGGTTACGGGAAACTCCTTGAAAAAATAGAGAAAAAGCTCGCGGAAACCCAGGACGCCGGAAAAAAGGAATTCTACGCCGCCGCGCGGATCTCGGTCATGGCGGCGATCCGGTATATCAGGCGCTACGCCGGCGTCTATTCACAGGCCGCCAAAAAGGAGCCGGACAGTGCCCGCGCCCGGGAGCTTGCGTTCATTGGCGTTACCCTTGAAAAGGTTGCTTCCGAAAAGGCCGCCACGTTCAGGGAGGCGCTGCAGCTCCTGTGGATCACCCATATTATTGCCAATACCGCCATGGGTTCCGCCCTTTCCTTTGGGCGCTTTGACCAGTACATGTTCCCCTTCTACGAAAACGACATTAAGAACGGGATCATCACCGCCGGGGAAGTCCGGGAGCTTCTCTGCTGCATGATGCTCAAGGTGAACGAGCCCAAAATGCGGACCGTGCAAAGCGTCATGCTTGCCGGAACCACCCCGGACGGCGGGGACGGCGCCAATGAGCTTACCCGCATATTCCTTGAGGCCGCCCGCGTTGTAAGGCTTCCCTATCCGAATATTGCCGTCCGGGTCGCCGGGGGCTTAAGTCCCGAATGGCTGTATGACGAATCTTTTGAAACAATACGGCAGGGCTTCGGCATGCCCATGCTTGTCAACGACGACGTATGGATAAAAAACTTCCAGGCACTGGGCTACCGTATCGAAGACGCCAGGGATTTTTACAACATGGGCTGCGTGGAAATGCTCATCCAGAACAGGCATGCAGGCTGGGTGTCCCTTCCCGGAACCTTTCTTTCGTACCCTCAGATACTGGGGGAAATGTTCGGCGATTATAAAAAGGGCGGGTACACCTGGGACAGTTTTGAGGATCTGTTTAACTCCTGCCTTGAAAAAATCCGTCTGCGGATCAGGGGCTGCAGGCTGCCTCCCGGCTTTACGTTTCCCCAGAGCCGCGGCTGCGATCCCTTTGGTTCGCTGTTTGTCGGCGGCTGCCTTGAAAAAGGGCTTGATATGTATAGGGGAGGGCCCGAAATCCCCGTCCATGTCGCCATAGGGGGCATGGGGCTGGCGACGGCGGTCGATTCCCTTATGGCCGTAAAAAAAATCGTTTACGAAGAGAAAAAGTTTACCCTTGACGAGTACCTCCGTGCGGTAGAAAACAACTTCAAGGGGGAGGAAACCCTCCGCCTGCATGCCCTTAACGCCGCCTCTCATTATGGCAACGGCTTTGAAGAGGCGGATTCTCTGGCCGCGAAGATGTTTGAAACCTTTACCGGCGAAGTGTACAGGCTCAACGACGGAACAATACCGGAGAAATATGTCAGTTCCTACTTCAGTTATACCGGGAGCGTCAGTACCGGGGAAATTACCCCCGCTACGCCGGACGGCCGGCCGGACGGAGCCCCCCTTTCCGACGGGCTGGGCCCGTCTCAGGGGCGTGATACCGAAGGCCCCACGAAGCTGTTCAATACGCTGCTTAAACTGGATTACTCGCATTTGAACGGGTCCTTGGCGACCAATATCAAGGTGAACCCTTCGCTGTTCAACACCAGGGGCGGCTCGCTTGCGTTGAAGAATTTGCTGCGGACCTATCTTCGTGGCGGCGGTCCGCAGGTGCAGGTTAATTTTGTAAGCCAGGAAGATCTGCTTGACGCGAAAATCAATCCCCAAAAGCACCGCGATCTTGTAGTCCGTATAGCCGGTTTCTGCGAATATTTTATTTATCTTGATTCCAGACAGCAGGACGAAGTGATAATGCGTACCATGCATTCCGCATAAAGGGGAAGGTAACCATGAAAGCTGTCGCCGTTCTTGAGGCGGGAAATCCCGCCCTGGTAAAGTGCGTCGATATTCCCATGCCGGTTTTCGGGGATTATGAATGTCTTGTACGGGTAAAGGCATGCGGAATTTGCAGCAGTACGGATCTGAAAATCGCCCACGGCGAGCATCCCGATAATCCCGATTTTCCTTTTATATACCCTGTGATCCTGGGGCATGAAGCGGCAGGGGAAGTTGTGGAAACCGGCCGAAAGGTGCGGAGTTTCAAGGTTGGCGACAGGGTGGTTTGTCCTGTGACGGTCAACGTTCCCGAATGCGGCTACCGCATGGCCTACGGCGGCATGACCGAATATTCATTGGCCTACGATTACCGCAGAATGAAGGAAGACGGCGTTAACGCGCACGCTCTGCGTTTTTGGCCCGAGGAAATTGATTTTCAGACAAAAATTTTCCCCAATGATATTTCATGGGCCGACGCGGTCATGATCCTTACCTTTAAGGAGAATTACAGCGCGCTGCATAATTTCGGAATAAAAGAAGGCATGGACGTAATAATCTTCGGCGACGGCGCCGTGAGCCTTGGCCTTAACCTGTTTATCAAGGCCTATGGAGTGCGGTCCGTCGTTACCGTCGGCCATCATGATGAAAGGCTTGAAAAGATACGGGCTCTGGCGTCCCCCGATCTGCTTGTCAATTCCGCAAAGGAAGATCTTTGCGATGTTCTGGGGGAAAGGCGTTTTGACATTGCGATTGACGCCGCCGGCAGCCTTGATATTGTCCGGCAGGGGCTGGCCCTGCTCAAACAGGGCGGAAAGGTGTGTGTGTACGGCGTGTTGAAGAAGGGACAGTCGGTTATGGATCTTTTGTCGTTTCCCAACAATACCGGCGTACACATCATGACCTACCCCTACCGCGAGCACCGCACCCACGATGAGATTCTCGCGTTGATGCGGGAGGGAAAAGTCAGGGCAAAGGACATGTACAGCCATGTTCTTCCCGCGGAAGAGGCCGCCGCGGGAATATCGATGATCGAAAAGAGGGAAGCCTTCAAGGTTATTTTGACCTTCTAGTTTTGTCTCCCGTTTTGTTTCGCGCTTCAGGCGGAACGAAGGGCAGGGCGCGGTGGTTTTCGGGCGGGACAGGCGGCATTGCCGAAGCGCCTGTTCGCGGTCTACAGGCTGTGTATTCCCTGCTCGCGGGCGTCGTCGAAGGTAACGCCCATGTACCGGGCGGCTTCCCGCAGAACCGGCAGATACTTGCCGTAAACGCCGCCGATATGGTGAATATAGGGGCCAAAAATGAGTTTCTCTTCCCACCTTTTCCAGTTGTCCACCTCAAGCCAAACATAGGAGCCTGTCGTCGCGGGTCCCGCTGTTGTTTTTCCCTCTCCCGCGAAAAGACTGTATTTCCCGTCAATTTCGTCAAAGCGGCACAGGGTAAGATCGCCCTCTTTCATCCTGAACCACTCCTGTCCGTCTACAAGGGCCGCCTTTGAATCGGGCGCCTTGAGGGAGTAGGGAAAGGGGCCGCAGTGCCACAATAATTCGGCGTTTTCATTCTCCGGATGCCGGATGGTCAGGTCGGCGAGGAATGCCGGGGAATCATACAGGGCCGCCGCCTGAAGCATGACCATGGAGACGGCGCCGTTAACATCGCATTCACAGGAAAGGGAAATGCCCATATCGGCAAGATCGCCCACCGCGACGCAATGGGTAAATCCCAGGACGGAATGAAAAGCCGACCAGCATTCAAACGCGCCGGCGCCGCAGCCGTTTTCTTCAAGCGCCCTTCTTGTCGCAATGACAAGCCCCGCGGTTTTTTTGACATCTTCGTCTTTCATCTTGCCGGTATCAAAACGTTTTTTAAGGCTTTCGTAATAGGCCGCGCATTCGCCGTCGCCGCTTTCCGCGAGCTTTAGCCCCGTGTCCATTATTGACGAGGTGGAAATAGGTGTGGTTAAAATGCCGAACCTGGAAAGAAGATCCGCCTCGTTTGCGAGAACACTCATAAAAGGAGAAGGGCGCTCTCCTATCTTGCCTATTTTTAACCCCTTAAGATCCCTTACAACCGCCGCGGTCCTGATAAAGTTGAGGTATCCCTGTTTAAAGTCTTCGGTATCGGCCGGTACATTGTATATGTAACTGTAGGTAACGCCCTGGCGGCGGAGTACCTTTGTCGCCGCGAACATGCCGCACTGTGTGTCTCTGCCCCTCTTTTCAGGCAGGTTGGGGTGTTCGTCCCTCGCCCCCCATACCAGCGTAGGAACCCGGAAAGTGCCCGCAATGGCGGCCGCGGCCGATTCTTCCCCGAAATCACAGAACGGCACAAACAGGGCGTCGATGCCCGCGTTCCTGAATTTTTCAACGGCTCTGGGCACGGTTTCAGCCTGACAGGCGATGCCGTTTTCGCACAGATCGTCAATGCCGACTATCTTCACAAGGCCGGGCTTTAACGTTCCTATAACCGCCATGAATTTTTCTTTCTGGCGTCTGGCTTCGTTCATGTCAAGAAAGCTCCGCTTCACGGGCGCTACGCCCAGAACAATGGTTTTCTTCAGCACAATAATACTCCTTCATATTTGCGGGCGTTCTTTGGACCACGCGCGTGTATGCTCCCGGCCGGGCCTAACTCTTGACGGAGCCTGCCGTAAGTCCCTGTATAATATACCGCTGTAAAAACGCGTAGAACACAAGCATGGGCACTATGGAAAACATGAACGCCGCGAAGGCCAGATTGTAGTCCGCGGTATACTGGGATTTAAAATTGTACTGGAACAGGGGCATGGTCCATGAGGACCCCTGCCTGTTCAAAATAATAAGGGGCAGGAGAAAGTCGTTCCATATCCACAGTGTGTTGAGGATAATGATGGTTACCGTCATGGGTTTTACAATGGGGTAGATGATTAGAAAAAAAGTACGAACCAGATCGCAGCCGTCAATTTCGGCGGCTTCCTCAAGTTCAAGGGGCACCGATTTATAGTAGGCCACAAAAAGGAAGGCCCCCTGGCAGACGGAATAGGCGATATAGATAAGCACCAGGCCGTGGCGGTTCAGCAGGTTGGTCCTGGAGGCGAATTGAGCCAGTGGTACCATGAGCACCTGAAAGGGGACAAAGATGCCGCTTACAAAGAAAAGGTACATGGCCTTGTAGTATTTACTCTTGCCGTTTCTGGCAATGGAAAATGATACCATGGGAATAAGGACGGCGATGATTACCACGGAAAACAGCGTTACAAAAAACGAATTGAAGAAATAATTAAAAAAATACCTGTCGCTCATCACTTTTTTGAAATTTTCAAGATAAAACGACGTCGGCGGAGAAAAAAAGTTTTGCGCCGACTGTTCGGGAGTTTTAAAGGCTACCGCGGCGGTGAGATAGAGAGGAACCAGTACCAGCAACACTGTTATGATTGCCGCCGCATAGGATATAACAGTCACAGGCCGTATTTTTTTCATAGCTGTCCTACCTCAAAGCGGGAACTGAGTTTAATCTGCAGCAGCGAAACCATGGAAATTACGATTAAGAGCAGCACCGAAACAGCCATGGCGCTGTTCATCTGGACTTCCCAGAAGGCTATTTTATAGATCAGGTACCCCACGGATTCACTTGTCCGGGCGGGACCCCCGTCGGTCATGGCCTGGATATACTCAAAAACAGTTAAACCGTTTTTGAGGGTAAGTACAAAGGCGACGTTCAGTACGGGCAGGATAAACGGAATGGTGATCTTCCGGAATACCTGTAGCGCGTTCGCCCCGTCAATGATCGCCGCCTCGTAGAGATCCTGGGGAACATTTTGAAGCCCCGCCAGTATCATGACAAAAGGAATACCGACACCCTGCCAGATGTTGACAATGAGGATGCCAAAGATAACCGTTTTCGGATTCCCCAGAATGTTTCTGGACAAAATCTCGCTGCCTATCATCCTTCCAAACTGGGGAATTATCCGGTAAAAAATCTCGTTAAAAATAAGGCCTACGGTAATAAGGCTCAATACTACCGGGGCAAAAAACATGGAACGGAAAAAAGTCTTGAACCGGGGTCCGATTGCGTAGGTCACCATCAGCGCCAGGGCAAGGGCCAGAACCATCACGGATAGTACAAGGAGAATGGTATACCGTACGGTAAATCCCATGGAGTTAATAATACGGGGAGTAGTAAAGAGCTGAATATAATTATTAAAACCGATAAATTTGTAAGTTTTGGCCAAACCGTTCCAGTTGGTAAAACTGTAGAGCACGCCCCGCACCATGGGAATGCCATAAAGAATAATAAAAAGAAAGAACACCGGAAATGAAAAAAGAAAATACCCCGCCTTTTTTGTGCTTCTCCAGGAATTTTTCATGTCTTGAATCCCCTGTATTGTCCATGGAAAACCCGCCCAAAGGCGCGTTTTTCTCCGCTGCACCCAAGGTCTCTTTCAAATTAAAAACGCGCCGCCGGCATAAAAAAAGAGACCATAGCGTTTCCCATGGCCTCTTTTTAACGGAAAGATCAGCCGTTATTCCAGACATCCCGCAGGGTTGTCACAAATTTTTCAACGTCGCCGGTCATGTAGAGGTTCTGAAGCGCCGCGCCGATATCGTCCTGCTGTTTGGTTGTCCAGATAACGTCCGCGGGCGATCTGCTGCGGCCGCCGTCGATGACCTTCTGCTGATCCGCCAGCTGCGGAGCGACATAGGTAACGCCTTTGATGCAGGAGATGGAGCCGTCCTTCTCGGCATAGTAGGTAGCCGCGGCGGGGGTTGTTATAAATTCAAGGAATTTCCTCGATTCCGCAGGATATTTGGCGGAAGAAGACATGGTTATGGCAAAATCGCCGGGGAAGGCCGTTACTCTGGTATCGGCGGCGTTTACCGCGGGCAGCGGCATCAGCGAGAAATTCAGGTTCGGGTTCGCCGCCTCGAAGGTGGGAATACACCAGCTTCCTTCGATGTACATGGCGGCCCTGCCGGAGGCGAAGTCCGCGCGGAGCTGATCGCGGCCGGAACCAATGACATCGGTCTGGGCGTAGGATTGGTATTCCACGATACGCCGGGCCATGTCCCGAAGCTGATTTCCGTAGGGCTTGCTCAAATCCACCCTGCGGGCGGCCCAATCGGCCTGGAGAGTGTCGTAATCGGGAACGGTCAAGAGATACACGCACATATCCTGCCGTGTCGGTTCCAGTTCCTTGCCGCAGATCAACGCCGGGGTGATGTTGTTGGCTTTAAGGGTTTTGCAGGCGCTGATAAATTCCGCCCATGTTGTCGGGACGGCGATATTGTACCTGGCAAATATATCCTTGTTGTACCAAACACCCATGGTATTGTAGGAGATGGGGATGAGCCAGTCTTTTCCTTTGTACCGGGTTACCTTGAGGGCGTCGTCTTTGATGTTCCGTATTGCCGCGAGATCCGATATATCCGCTATGTGCCCCGCGTCGACCCGCTGCTGAAAGTTTACCGTAGGCCATTGGGAGAACAGATCCGGCACGTCGTTGGAAGCCATGCGCGTGGTAAGAACCCGTTCGGGATCAGGTACAATAGTCTGTTCTACATCTATTGTGGGGTTCGCCGCCTCGAAATCCGCGATGAGTTTGTTCATGATGTCAACAGCTTCCCGTTTCAGGCTGACAAACTCGATTCTGGTTTTACCCCCTCCTTGGGAACTGGGCCCGGCGAATGCCGCTCCCGCGGCCGTTAAAACGATCAACGCAAGAAAAAGAAATCTTGTCACTGTTTTCATCGCAGATCCTCCTGTAATTAATAGTGGAATTCAATGTTAAGAATTATTATATGTCCTGCTTTTCCGGGCTGTCAACAAAAAAATAAAAAATATTTCGTTCAGGGGAATGTAAACATCAGGAATCGATGACCCTTCCGCCGTACCCGCGAATTGTATCGATCCACCTGGCCGATTCTTCCCCAGGGATCTGTTCGTATTCATCCATGGGATCAAGGCCCATGCGGTCTATTTTGGAGGCGGCAAGTTTATGGTAGGGCAGGATTTCCACGCCCTCGAGTCTGTCCAGTTCTTTCGAAAGGGCGGCGATTCCCCTGAAATGATCATCCCTGTCGTTTAAACCATGGACAATAGGGCAGCGCAGCAGTATTCGCGCGCCTTTCCTGTGCAGATTCCGCAGGTTTTCCAGGATCGGTTTATTGTCTACGCTGGTAAATTTCCTGTGCAGAGCAGGATCGGTTTCCTTGCAGTCGTACAAAAAAAGATCGATGTAGGGCAGCACGGCCTCCAGAACGGAATAATCGCAGAAACCGCTTGATTCAAGCGCGACATGCACGTTTTCTTTTTTGATGTTTTTAACCAGCGCCAAAAGAAATTCCGGCTGCATGGCGGGTTCTCCCCCCGATACGGTAACGCCGCCTTCGCTGCCTTCATAAAAGCGCTTTTCCCGCATGATTTCCGACGTTATTTCAGCGACGCTGGCTTCCCGGCCAACAATCTCAAGGGCCCCGGCGGGGCACGCGTCAACGCAGATTCCCCGCATGGCGCAGGCCGCCCGGTTCAAGGTATGTTTTCCGTCTGTAATGGAATGGACACGGGGACAGGCCAGCGCGCAGGCGCCGCAGTTAACGCATTTCCTTTCGGCAAAGGCAAGGTGTTTTTGTTTTTTAATGCCTTCAGGATTGTGGCACCACAGGCAGCGGAGGGGGCAGCCTTTCAGGAAAACCGTGGTACGAATGCCGGGCCCGTCATGAACGCTGAAAAACTGGATGTTGAATATGCTGCCGGTCTTCTGTTGCATGTTTTCATCCGTTATGTCTTCTCCGCTGTTCATTCCGGGTATGTACCCTTTCCCTTTACGCCTGATGTTCCGTCCGGGCGATTATTTCTTCCTGCTGTCCCGCGTCAAGGTTAATAAAGTATTCGCAGAACCCCGCGATGCGAACCACAATATCGCGGTGTTTCATTGGATCAAGCCGGGCTTCAAGCAGATCTTCGCGGCGGACAAAATTTACCTGTATCTGGGGGCCTCCTCCCCTCATGTAGACAAGAAGCAGATTCTTGAGCGCCTTTGTCCCGCTTTGAGTGTTAAACAGGTTCGCGTTTACCTTGAGGTTTGCCGCGACGGCGCCGTTCAGCTTCCCGTAATCCAGTTTAAGCAGCGAGTTCATGAGCTTTGTCGGCCCCTCAATGTCACGCCCCTGGCCGGGTCCAAGATTGTCGCTCAGGGGGGCGCCGTTCAAACGGCCGTCCGGGGTCGCGGGGGTAATTTCGCCGATGCTGACATGGCTTGTATAACTGAAAAATGAACTTACGTATTTCATCGGCGTCGAACCGTCGTTGAGGCGGAACACTTCGGAAGTATAGACGCTGTACAGATCCGACGCCATGGCGTCCACCCAGTCAATGTCGTTTCCAAAATGGGGAACCGAATTGAGGATATACTGCCTGAGCACTTCGTCGCCCCTGAAGTTTCTGTCCGCCGCGTCAAGCAGCGCGTCCAGGGACAGTTTCTTTTGATCGAAGACCAGTGTTTTAATTGCCGCGAGGGAATCGACCATGGTGCCGAAACCCTGCCCCCATATGGCGATGTGCGCCGGAATTTCCGCTCCGCCCCGGCACATGTCCATGCCGCGTTCAAGGCAGCCATCCGTTAAAACAGACCCAAACGGATCATAGCCGCTGCTGGTGCTGAACTCTTGTCCGGGCCGTATTTTGAACTCACGGATTTCCCCGGCAATTTTTTCCTTTACGGCGGCAAGAAGATCTTCAAAGGCGTCAAAACGGCGTTCCCCCTTTTGATGGGGGACAAGCGCTTCCCGGAGCATTTGGGGGAGAGAGTTCACAAATTTATGCCCGGGGTAATACCAGCCGGCGTGCCTGTGCTGTATGAGCATTTCGACGCAGCCCATGTTGTAGTAATCCCGCGCGTCTTCGATCTTCAGCCCAAGATCAACAAAATTTTTTATCCACACATCGTCATTTACCAGCATGGGCATGCCGAAACCGCGTTTGATTGTTTCAACCGCCTCGTCATACGCCCAATCGGGGGTTAAGTCTTTAGAGACGCGGAGGGCTATATTGGGATAGGGCAGTTTTACAACGCGGGAAGCCCTGAGAATCTCCCGGGTAAGTTCGTTACAGGCGTCCTTTCCGTCAATTGTCGTTCCCCCAAGGGCCATACTTTGTACGGTGCGCATCTTTGGTTCGTTCACCTTGAGGAACATGCAGCACAGATAGTCCCCGGCTTCTTTAGCGGTAATACGGCCGCTTTTGATATCCGCGTCATAGAAAGGAAACATGTATTGATCAAAACGGGCAAAGGACAGGGCAGAGCCAAGCTGGGTATTGGCGATAATGTGGGTGATCCACAGAAGCTGCATGGCGTCCTTAAAGGACGACGCCTTTTCAAGGGCGATTCTGTCAAGCCGCTCCCCTTTTTCCTTAAGTTCTTTGGCCAATTTCCTGTCGTGTTCTTTTTCCGCCGCCTCAAGATGGACTTTGGCGTACCGTTTGATGTACCGTATGACCGCCTTAACGGCAATGCGGGCGGCCGCGTAGAATTCCTTTTTTTCGCCGTCCCCGGTTTCGGCAAAGCGTTTTTCAACGCCGGCCAGAATGGCGGCCCATCCTTCGTTGATGACCCTTTCGTAATTCAAACTGATGTGGTTTGCCGAATACCAGTTGAAGTCCCAGTACAGATCGGTATCTTCGCCGTAATCGCAGGTAAAGAGGTGTTCCATCATGCCGGAAATTTCCGGGGGGCTTATTTCGGGCCGCCCGGCGTATTTCTCCTGCATTTCCTTTGTTATCTTTTGCAGCCGCCCAAAATCGATGCTGGCGTCAAAGTGATCGCGGGCCATCATGGCAAAACGCAAAGGCATGCCTTTGGGCGGTTCACTGGTCATTCCGACAAGGCCCCTGATTTTAAGCGGTTTGTCTCCCGGTTTCGGGTTTATCTTCGCCTCAATTGCCGCCACAGCCTGGGCGTATTGTTCTTCGTAGTCCGGTTTGTGCGGATCAAGGGGCCACATGCCGGTAATGCTTCCCCCCAGAAGTTCATAGGGGTGAATCTCAAGCTCAACCGTATCCAGAAGGTACGCAAACGCCTGTGCCCGCCGTATCTGTTTGGGCTCCCCTTCGCTCTGCCTGAGCGATTTGCCTGTAAGGGAATAAAAAGTTGTCCTTCTAACCCCGGCGTCCATCATGTTTTCTATGGACGCCTTTAACATCAGGGTCCGGCTGGCCCGAACGGCGTTAGCGGAATCCCTAGCTGTTTTCATGATTTCCCCCATAAAAAACGCCGAATTTGTTAATTATATGTTTGACTTTTTGCATCTGTCAAGAAAATAAAAGAAAAGAACTGTACCGCGGCGGATACAAAGACACGCGAAGTTGTTGTTTAAATGGAATTCTTGACTAAAAACGCGGGGAATAGTAATATAAAGGTATATTAATATAAAACGGGAGATCCTGTCATGGCTGTGTATGTTAATTTTGATGAAGGCTTAAGGCGGGTCATGAACAACGCCGGACTGTATGTAAAACTCCTTGCTAAATTCAGAAATGAAACCAGTCTGGACGAAATTTCCGCCTCCCTTGAAGCGGGCGACTATGAAAAGGCCCGGACCGCGGCCCACACCGTCAAGGGGCTTGCGGCAAATCTTTCCCTTATCGAATTATTCGAGAAAACCCGGGATCTTGAATCCCAGATCAGGGCAAAATCGGTACGGCCCGGCGCGTTTGAAGGGGTAAAAGCGGTTTTTGAGGAAACGGTAAAAGAAGTTGACAAGGTAATCCTGGAGCATGGCTGATATGAACCCCCGGATCCCCACCGTCCTTGTGGTTGACGACGTTGAAATGAACGTCATGATACTGGAGGAGATCCTTAAAGACAGTTACAACATCATTACCGCGGGGAACGGGGTAGAAGCCCTGGACGTGCTGCACAAGACCCCCGTGCTGCCCAAGATCATCCTTCTTGACATCTTCATGCCCGAGATGAACGGGTATCAGATGCTTGAAGTCATGAAGGAAGACGAGTCCCTGAAGCGCATTCCCGTGATCTTTATCACCACATCCGATTCCGAAAGCGAGGCCCTTTCCGCCGGCGCGGTGGATTTTATCAACAAGCCTTTCCTGCCGGATATCGTCAAACTCCGGGTCAAGAACCAGATTGAGCTGAAAAATTATTCGGACAGCCTTGAAGAGATGGTGGCGGAAAAAACCGCCGAGGCTACCTCCACGCTGGACAATACCCTGCAGGCGCTGGCGAACATCATCGAATACCGCAATCTTGAATCGGGGAGCCATGTCAAGCGGACCCAGTTCTTCTGCAAGGCCCTAATCGATTATCTGCTTGAATCGGATTCGGCGTATGCCGGACAGCTGCGGAAAATGGAGCCCGACGTTATCGTCAAGGCCATGGCCCTGCATGATGTGGGGAAGATAGGCATTCCCGACAGGATACTGCTTAAACCGGGCAAGCTTGACGCCGATGAATTTGAGATCATGAAAACCCATACGACGGTTGGGAAAAACATCATTGAAGAGATGATGCGGGGCGTCAAGGACAAGGATTCAATCTACCTTATTCACTGCCGCGCGATTGCGTGGTCCCACCACGAACGTTTCGACGGCAAGGGGTACCCGCAGGGCCTTAAAGGCACCGATATTCCCCTTGCCGCCCGCATTGCCTCCCTTGCCGACGTATACGACGCGCTCGTCTGCGCCCGCGTCTACAAGGCCGCCTTTTCCTGCAGCGAGGCGCTGCGGATCATCCGCGAAGGCCGGGGCACCCAGTTTGATCCGCTCCTTACCGACGCCGTCCTTTATATACACGACCGTTTCGAAACTATCGTCCGGCAGTGCCAGTGATTCCGTTATGTTTTGTATAGTACAACGTAGAGGGAAAAGAAAGGCAAGTCAAAAATGGCAACCTGTTTCTAAGGAATGCCAAGGGGAAATTTCCAGGGAATTAAAAATACGCCAAACGGAACGGAGAACGCCTCTTGCCTTTTGGCGTATCGCCGTCCGTCATTCTTTAGCAAAATCTCTTAATTTACCATCTCCGGCAAAATTGGCAAAAATCAGTCGTTTTTGACAATTTGGCTTTTCTTCAGTATAAGCAGTTTGTCTATCTGGTCTAATGCGTAGTCCTGGAAATCGGGCGGCAGTTCGTTAATTGCCCTCTTCTTGACAAGTAATAAAAAATATATTACTTTTACCATATGGAATACGTTGTCCGTATGCCCAAAAAACTGGAAAAGACGCTTCGGGAAATGCCCGAGAACGCGAAACGGACGCTGTTCCATCTGGTAAATGATATTCGGGAAACCGGTCCGGTACGCCCCGAATACCGGAACTACAGCAAGCTGGGCGAAGACCTGTACCACTGTCATCTTGCCTATAGCTGGGTGGCCTCTGGCGCAATGAGAACGGCTCGTATGCCGTGGAGGTAGAATATGTTGGCAGTCGTGAAAAAGCCCCCTATTGAGTTTACCGTACGGGGGGAGATTCCCG